>JABUFB010000005.1 GCA_013314775.1 Armatimonadota bacterium
GAACCAGCGACAGAACCAGCGACAGAACCAGCGACAGAACCAGCGACAGAACCAGCGACAGAACCAGCGACAGAACCAGCGACAGAACCAGCGACAGAACCAGCGACAGAAAACCAGCGACAGAACCAGCGACAGAACCAGCGACAGAACCAGCGACAGAACCAGCGACAGAACCAGCGACAGAACCAGCGACAGAACACCAGCGACAGAACCAGCGACAGAACCAGCGACAGAACCAGCGACAGAACCAGCGACAGAACCAGCGACAGAACCAGCGACAGAACCAGCGACAGAACCAGCGACAGAAAACCAGCGACAGAACCAGCGACAGAACCAGCGACAGAACCACGACAGAACCAGCGACAGAACCAGCGACAGAACCAGCGACAGAACCAGCGACAGAACCAGCGACAGAACCAGCGACAGAACCAGCGACAGAACCAGCGGGGCCGGTAGCCCCACCGTTGGCAGAGATGGCGCTCGCTCCCATGGAGGCCGCCCAGCCCGTGACGGGGTCACCGCGACCCCGGACAGGGCTGTTGCCCGTCAAGCCCGAACTGTACCATGAAGGCGCTGTGACGGCGTTGCCGAGCATCAGCTTGTCTGCCCCACCGGCGGCCGGACCAGTTGCGCCGTCACCCGCTGAGCCGATCGTGACTCCCGTGGTGGTTGAGCAGCCAACGCCGACCGAACCCGTTACCGAACCCGTTACCGAACCCGTTGCCGAACCCGTTGCCGAACCCGTTGCCGAACCCGTTACCGAACCCGTTGCCGAACCCGTTACCGAACCCGTTACCGAACCCGTTACCGAACCCGTTACCGAACCCGTTACCGAACCAGAACCGGGACCGCGACGACTGGGATCACAGTCTCGGAACACTGACGTTACGACGGTCTCGCAGCCCTCGGCTGCTGGAGGCCGGAGCATCACGGCCGCCGATGCCGCTCTGCTGGCGGACAGCACCGTAGTCTATGCGGGAAAGGTTCTCCCGGCAGAGGCCCGACCGGAAGTGCATAACGGTGCGGTTATGATGTCGCTCAAGCACCTGTTCGAGGCGGCGGACGGGGCCGTATACTGGTTCCCGGACCAAAAGCTGGCCCGGGGTATCACGGCTCGCGCAGATCTCGCCGTGCGCGAGGGGTCGGACCGAGCTGTGCTCAACGGCGAAACGGTGCCGCTGAAGGCACGACCGATCGCATCCGAAGGCAGGCTGCTGGTGCCGCTGGAGCTGCTGGAGAAGGCCCTCGGTGTCACGATACGGTTGGACCCGGGGACGCGCCAGATCAACGTCCGGCGTTAGGCGAGTACGTGCACGCAATCGCATGGCAGCCCCGGGTGCGCCGGGGCTGCCTTAACACGTATGATACTCAATGAAACGAGGAGACGCTGATGGACGGCTCGGAAACCTTCCTGTTCGGCACACAGAGCATCAATGAGGCCGGGCACCTGACCGTGGGCGGATGCGACACCGTTGAACTCGCGAAGAAGTTCGGTACGCCGCTGTACGTTCTGGATGAGCAGTACATCCGGGACACCTGCCGCGCGTACCGCAACGAGTTCGGTTCGCGTCTCGAGCGCGTTGAAATCGCCTATGCCGGCAAGGCGCTGCTTTGCACCGCAATCTGCCACATCATGCAGCAGGAAGGCATGGCGCTGGACACCGCCAGCACCGGCGAGCTGTTCACCGCAGTCTCCGCGGGCTTCCCCTTGAACAAAGTAAAGCTGCACGGGAATTATAAGACCGACGAACTCCTGCGCAGCGCACTGGAGTACCAGGTCGGCCGCATCGTCGCCGACAGCATCACGGAGCTACAGCGTCTGTCGCGCATCGCAGTGGAGATGGGAAAGGAAGCCGACATCCTGATCCGCGTGGGTCCCGGCATCAAGACCCAGACCCACAGCTACATCCAGACCGGGCAGGCCGACAGCAAGTTCGGGCTGAGCATCGCTTCGGGTGCGGCCATGGAAGGAATCAAGCTTGCGCTTGATCTCCCAAATATCAACCTGCACGGGGTGCACTGCCACATCGGCTCTCAGCTCTTCGGCCTGGACTCCTTTGGCCGCGCCGTGGACATGATGATGGACTTCGTGGCCCAGGTGCGCGCGGAGACCGGCTGGGAAAGCGATGAGCTGGATATGGGCGGCGGACTGGGCATTGCTTATACGCCCGAAGACGCCCCTCCAACAGTCGCCGAACTGGCGGAGATCATCTGCCCGGCGATCATTCAGGCTGCGAAGCAGCGCGGCCTGAAACTGCCGAAGTTGATTCTTGAGCCCGGTCGCTCCATTGTGGGGCCGGCGGGGATCACCCTCTACACTGTTGGCCCGGTGAAGACGATTCCTGGGGTTCGGACATATGTCGCCGTGGACGGCGGACTATCCGATAACCCGCGCCCGGCCCTTTACGAGGCAGAGTACACCGCGATCATCGCAAACAAGGCGAACCAGCCGGCGACCATGGCGGCCAGGGTCGCGGGAGCCCATTGCGAGACGGACACGCTCATCCCCGACACCACACTGCAGCAGGTGGAAGAGGGCGATATCATGGCCGTCTTCTGCACGGGCGCGTACAATTACGCCATGGCGTCCAACTATAACCGTTTCCGCCGGCCCGCAATGGTCCTCGTGAGCGATGGCCAGGCTGATATCATCTGCAGGCGCGAGACCCTGGAAGATCTGGTGTCTCACGACGTCATTCCCGCGCGTCTATCCGGGGAAGGAGAGTAGCCGCCGGCGGGCTGCGAGCGGCTTCCGGAAGCCTTGACGTTCCCGGGGGCCCGCGCCGCCTGCTCGCTCGAGGGCATGCGCTCGCGACTGGTCCGGCAGTTGTCGCCTCCCGAAGTCGATCTATTGCGCCGTGCGGGCAGGCTCGCCCGTCAGCATGGTGTGCGCCTGTTCCTTGCCGGGGGCGCTGCTCGAGATGTCGCCCTGGAGCGTCCCCACGAGGACTGGGACCTCGTGGTGGAAGGCGATGGCATCGCCTTCGCTTTGGCGCTGGCCGATAAATGGGCAGGTCGAGCCACAGTGTACGAGCCTTTCATGACCGCCACCGTGCGTCTGGCTGACGGCACGAGTTTCGACATCGCCACGGCGCGACGGGAGAGCTACCCTTACCCCGGTTCCATGCCGCAGGTAGAGCCGGCCGAGATCATTGAGGACCTTTGGCGCCGCGACTTCACGATCAACGCCATCGCAGTCGGGCTTTGCCCCGGTGAATGGGGCGAACTCCTGGACCCCACCGGTGGCATGGCGGACCTCGACGGAAAACTGGTAAGGGCCCTGCACCCGCGAAGCTTCTGGGACGATGCAACCCGTATCGTGCGCGCCGTCGGATTCGAGCAGCGCCTGGGCTTCACTATCGAGCCGGAGACCTGCCAGTGGATCCGGTCCGCGGCGGCTGAGGGCGCACTGGCCACGGTATCGACGGAGCGCCTTGGGGAGAGCATACTCCCTCTGCTTCGCGACCCCGTGGGTCCCAGGGCACTGCAGCGAGCCAACCAACTCGGGGTAGCCCGTGCGCTGGGCGCTCGGCAAGCCTTCACGCGACGCTCTCTGCGCGCGCTGGACCTGGTGCCCGATGCGTTGCGCCGCCTTGGCGAGACCGGGCATCCCAACCGTCGCGCGGTCGCCTGTCTTGCCGCGCTCCTGTTGGGCCGCGCCGTGACCGCCGACCGGGTGATCCACCAGTTGCATCTGGACCGGTTCATGGCACGTGACCTCCGCAGTGCGGCACGTTTCTTGGGAATGCATGCAGGAGGGTTCCGGCCAGCGCGTGACGATGGCGAACTGTGGGAGCAGATGCGGGAAGCGGACTTCGGTGGTGTGGTGGCCCTGTGGTTCGCGTGTGAGGATGAGGCCGACCGTCAGGCGTTGGAGCGGTACTGGACCCATCTGCGCCATTGTCGGCCCGATTTTGAACCGCGTATGCTCCGGGAATTGGGCTATCCGCCCGGTCCGGCTTTCGGGGACGCACTTCGGGCGGCTGTCAGGGCGAAGCTTGACCGGGGATTGGGCGCCGAGGAGCAACTTGCGGTGGCCCGGGTCTTGCTTGACAGGGAATCGGGACACGACCGTCCGCCGTGGAGCCCGGAGAAGCCGTCGCGCGGAGGGAACCGGCGTGGATGAACTGATCGTTATCGAAGCCGAGAGCACCGCCGAAGGGATACGGATGGAGTACGAGTGGGTCAGTGCACTGCATGGGGAGCAGGGACGCGACTGGCAGCTGGTACGTCAGGCGCTGATCTTCCTCGACGACAAGAAGGTTGACGAGTTGCACATCCGTCTCGCAGACGGTACGGAGAAGCGCTACCGGTTCGATATTACGTCATTCTTTGGCAGATTCTGAACGCTGAAGCCCCGGCGAGGGCCTGGCGAAAGAGGGAATGGCCCCCTGCACACTCCGTCGTGCGCGTGGGGCACACAACCATGCCGCTCATTCATATGCTGGGTTCCGGCGAGTTCGATCTCGGGAGGTTCATTACCTGGATCGTTGCCCTGGCCCTGGCGATCACAATCCACGAGTTCGGCCATGCTTACCGTGCGGAGAAGGCGGGCGATCCTACCCCGCGCGCCCATGGGCGTGTTTCCCTGTACCCGTGGGATCACTATGACCCGCTGGGGACCACGCTGATCCTGTTGTTCGGCCTGGGCTGGGCGAAGCCGGTTCCTACCAATCCGATGAACTTCCGCCACCCACGTCGCGATGAGATCATGGTCTCCCTGTGGGGGCCGCTGGGGAACATAGTCCTGGCCATCCTGCTGGCGATCCCGGTGCGGTTTGCGCTGGTACCGGCGGAGTATGCCATGCCGCTTGTTGACATCATGTACCTGAACCTCCTTCTGGCGGTGTTCAACCTCATCCCGGTCTGGCCACTGGACGGCTCTCACATTCTGTCTGCGATACTGCCGGTGGAGACCGCCCGAAAGCTGGACCAGACGTACCGGCAATTTGGTCCGATGCTTTTGCTCGTGGTTTTCATGATCGCGGGAAGACTAGTCTGGCCAGTGGTCGATGGTCTCATGTACTTGCTCGTGGGACTTAAGCTGTAGCCCGGCTGGCCTAGTGTCGCTGCGGAATCATCTTCAAGGAGGCCTGCAGTATGCCCCAGAAGGCCGTTGTGCTGTGTGCCGGGGAGGGCAGTCGTCTCAGGCCGTTGACTTTCTCGCGTCCGAAACACCTCTTGCCCGTTGCCGGCAAGCCCATTCTGGGCTGGGCTCTGGACGCGATCCGCGAGGCGGGCATCGACGACGTGGCCCTCATCGTCGGGCACCAGGCAGAGGCCATCCGCCAATACGTCGGTGCCGGCGATGCCTGGAACATCAGCGTGGAGTATATCACCCAGGTCGCGCCCCTGGGTATTGGGCACGCAGTGAACCTCGCCCGGGATTATGTGGCAGGCGCCCCGTTCCTTGTCTACCTGGGCGACAACCTGTTCGAGGATGGCATTTCGGGGTTTGTCGAGAGAATTGGCGCCACCGACTGGGAGGCGGCGCTGATGCTCAAGAGGGTGGATGACCCGCGGCGGTTCGGTGTGGCGCGCATGGACGAAGATCGAGTCGTGGAAGTGGTGGAGAAGCCCGCGAATCCGCCGAGCAATCTGGCGATCGTTGGTGTCTACGCCTTCCGCGCCAATGTGTTTGACGCCATTGATTCTCTAGAGCCCTCCGCGCGTGGCGAAATTGAGATAACCGATGCTATTCAGCGCCTGATCCAGGAAGGCGTGCGCGTGACCGGCCGTGAAGTCCACGGAATATGGGAAGACGCAGGCGAACCTGCCGCTTTGTTGCGCACCAATCGCGAGTGGCTCGCCCGCATGAAGGGCCAGGAGCTTCGCGGCAAGGTGGAGGGCTGCACTTTCGAGGGTCCTGTGTCAATCGACACCGGGGCGATTGCAGTCAATTCACGGTTCATCGGGCCATGCAAAGTGGGCGCGAATTGCACGATTCGAGACTCAGAAGTCGGCCCGGATGTGGCGATTTCGGAGGGCTGCGAAGTCATCGAGACACGCCTGCGAAACTGCATCGTGCAGCGCAACAGCCAAATCCGCCATCTCGCCGCCGGACTGCTGGACTCGGTGCTGGGAGAGCACGTGGAAGTTCAGGGGCGCCCCGGGGATAGTGACGGCGCACCCCTGAGCCTTCTGCTTGGCGACATGGCGCATGCCAGGGCGATGAACTGATCGCGGGGAGCATTCACGCGTCGGAGGACGCTTCGAGGAACATGTCGGCACGAACGGACCCACCGCAGGGCCCGGCGGAGATGTTCCGCGGCTTCCCTGTGAAAATCGAGATATTTGAAGGCCCCCTGGACCTGCTCTTGCACCTTGTGCGGCGGCAGGAGCTTGAGATCGCCGAAATTCAGATCGCGCTCATTACCGAGGACTACCTGCGGCACCTGGAGACACTGAGCCAGGTAAGCGTGGACCTTGCGGGCGAATTCCTGGTGATGGCGTCCAACTTGATGTGGCTCAAGTCTCGAATGCTTCTGCCCCGGCAGGAGGAGGTCTCCGCCGAGGAGGACGAACTCCTGGAGGAGGAGTTCATCAAATCCGAGGAGGAATTGCGCCGGCGACTTGATGAGTACCGCGCCTACAAGGAAGCCGCAGGCATTCTCGCCGAGTCCCAACAGATGCGGCAGCGGGTGTTTCTCCGGGCCCTCACCCAGGAGGACGACATCGGCAGCGGTTTCGTCCCGCTGGGCGAGGTATCCCTGTTCGACATGGTCTCGGCGCTCCAGGAGATGCTCGCGCGCACCAAGGAGCCGCCGCCACAGGTGGTTCGGCCGCCTGAGATAACCGTGGCCGACTGCATCGAAGACGTGCTCCTGCGCCTGCATGGATCGCCCGGCCAGACCTGCCGGTTCGTCGATCTCGTCGACCTGCCCACGACGCGGGTTGTTGTCATCATGGTATTCCTAGCCGTACTCGAGCTCATACGACGCCGAGAGATACAATTGGCCCACGACAGCAGCGATGCCCGACAGATCGTGGTCGGTCTGGTTCACTAAGTCCATCCAGCACAACTCCAATATGAAGCGGGCGCGAGCTCGCGGAAGGCAATGAACGAGGACAAGCGGATCGTCAACACGCTGGAGTGCATTCTATTCGCGGCCAAGGAGCCGGTCCCGGTGGCGCGGCTTGCGGAGGCGCTCGAGCAGGAAGCGACGGATATCCCCCGGCTGCTGGAACAACTCGACAGGAGCCTGGCAGAGACCGGCATTCAGGTTGTCGGCCTGGCGGGCGGGTACACACTGGCGACGCGACCCGAATATGCTGACGCGGTGCAACGTTTTCTTGAGCCAGACCCCGAGCGACTTTCAGTCCAGGCGCTGGAGACCCTCGCGATCATCGCATATAACCAACCCCTCACCCGCCCGGAGATCGATGAAATCCGCGGGGTCAATTCCAGCGGTGCGGTGAATAGCCTGATCGAAAAAGGGCTGGTGCGGGTTGCCGGCCGTAAGGATGCCCCCGGCAGGCCGTTCCTGCTGGAGACGACGCCCCATTTCCTGTCCGTGTTCGGGCTGAAAGACCTCGCTGACCTGCCTGCGATCAGCTCTCTACGGCAGGCTATGGAAGAGCAGATGGCGGCCCAGGTCGCCGCACCCGAAGAAGCGTCTGCAGGCGAGGCCGGAGATATTGACGATGGGGTGGAAGCGGGTGAAGATGAACCGCAGGGACCACTCGCCGTCGAAAAGGAGCACGGCGACGAGGAGGAGCCGGACCAGTGAGAAGATCTTCACCGCGATACGCGACGATCCTGGCTGCCACGCTCAGCGCCTGCATCGTCCAGGCCGCGATGGCCGTGGCCGGCAAACCCTCTCCCGAACCGCCCGAGATCAGTGCCGAGGCGGCGATTGTGGTGGACCTGGACAGCGGGCTTGAACTGTGGAGCAAGAACGCCGATGCGCGTATGTACCCGGCAAGCCTCACCAAGATGATGACCGGCGCGCTGGCTATCGAGTACGGTGAAATGGACAGCGTCGTCACCATCTCGAAGGCGGTTGCCGATGTGGACGAGACAGGGCTGTATCTCGAGGAGGGGGAGCAGATTCCCTTTCGCGACCTGGTCCAGGCCGTGCTGATCTGGTCTGCCAATGACGCCTCGGCGGCGGTTGGTGAAGCAGTGGCGGGTACGGTCGAGGACTTCGTGCAACTCATGAACGAGCGCGCCGCCCAGTGGGGTGCGCGCGACACGCATTTCGTGAACCCGCACGGCCTGCACGATAACGATCACTATTCCACCGCCCGGGACCTGGCAAAGATCGCCATCCACGCCATGAGGTCGCCGATCTTCCGGCAGATCGTGGCGAAGCGCAGTTTCGAGATGGCGCGTCCGGAGTACGTGCTTCCCCAGAAGCCCGAAGACAAGGCGGCCCTCGAGCCCGGTGCTGACAGGATTCGGCGCATGGTGGTGCGCAAGTTCACAAATCGCAACCGGCTGCTCGAGCGGTGGGACCTGTGCAATGGGATCAAGACAGGGTACACGCGCCACGCGGGGAATTGCCTGGCAGCGTCGGCTACTTCGGAGGGTTGGACGGCCGTGAGCGTCGTGCTCAAGTCTAGAGACAGCTGGTCGGATGCCCGGACATTGCTGGAGTGGGCATTTGCGACCCATCGCAAGCAGCGGGTTGTGGAACGCGGACAGGGTGCGTGGACTGTGCGCGTTGTGGACGGACGCGCGGCGAATGTGCAGCTGAAGCCCAACAAGGACATCGACTTGCTCGTGCCTGCAGAGGGTGTGCGTGTCGTCCTCCGCCCCAATGTGGACGCCGTGGTGGCCCCGGTGGAGCAGTCCGAAAAGGTCGGCGAGCTTCTCGTGCTGCTATCAGGCAAGGTGGTTGGGCGCGCCCCGCTCGTGGCTGCGCAGTCAGTGCCCTTGAGCTTCTGGGGCCATCTGAAACGTCTGGCTCTTCCGCGTCCGGTGGAGGGGCTGCTACTGTGTCTGGGCGCAGGGGTGTTGCTGCTTGGAACGGCTGCAAAAGTTGCTTGCGCGCGCCGGGATCGCCTCCCGGCGCGCCGCTGAGAAGTTGATTGTTGACGGGCGCGTCACGGTGGACGGCGCAGTTGTTGATGTTCTGGGCGCTCGTGCGGACGCCGCAACCCAGGAGATCGCAGTCGACGGCGAACCGATCCGCATGCCCGATCAGACCTACCTGTTGGCGCTGAATAAGCCTGCCGGGGTCCTGTCAACACGCGCTGACGATCGCGGCAGGAGCACTGTGATGCAGTTTGTGCCTGAACACCTGCGGTCGCTGGTCTATCCCGTTGGCCGGTTGGACCTGGACAGCACCGGGCTCCTGCTCCTCACCAATGACGGCCCGCTGGCTTTTCGTCTGATCCATCCCTCATTCCACGTCCCGAAACGCTATGTCGTCAACGTCGCCCGGCCGCCCGACGACGCGCAGATCCACAAGCTCCGCCACGGTGTGGAAATCGAGGACGGGCGCACCGCGCCTGCCGAAGTCGAGCGCAGCGGAACTGACCCTTGCTGTCTCACAATTGTCCTGTATGAGGGACGCAAGCGCCAGATCCGCCGGATGCTGCGAGCTGTGGGCAATGAGGTGGTGGCCCTGAAACGAGTGTCTTTCGGCCCCCTGGAGCTGGGCGATCTGCCGTCCGGGAAGGTGCGCGAGCTAACTGCCGACGAGGCTCGGGCGCTGCGTGAGGCGGTGGGACTGGACAAGTGAAGTCCACCGGTCCCCTGAGGTTGTCTCCAGCCCTGGTCTGGCCCGTCACCGTTCTGGCGTCAGGGGCCGGCGTCGGTGCTGCTGCGCTGCTGGCATCGCGGCTGCTCCCAAGAGGACACGCGGATGTCTGGGAGTGGAAGCTGCGCACCGAGCCAATTCCTCCGCTGCCCTGGACGCTTCCGGCTGCCCTGGTGCTGTTGGTGCTGGTGATGGTCGCTCTGGACGCCCTGCGTGCGGGAGCAACGCCCTCGCGGGGACGCTGTGCGCTGCTGGTGATCCTGCTGACCCTTGGCTCAGGCGCGCTGATGATGTCCCTGGCTGTGGACGACCCGGAGTATCCCTACCGCGCATCCGCCGCGCTTCTCGCAGATATGACCATGGGCTATTACCTGGAAGCCACTCGCGTGGACAGTCCGCGCGACTGGGTGAGTGATGTCGAGAGACGTACCAGCCGGGCTTTCGTGCCTGAACGCGTGGCGACTCATCCACCGGGGCCGACGCTATACTTCAATCTCGCGCGCAAGTATCTTCTTTCCCATCCTCAAATGCTGGAGCGCCTTGCGGTTGCCTACGACCGGTGGTCCGGCGACAAGCAGCAGCAGGCATCGGTGGCTCTTGCGCGGCGCGTGGCGACCTTCGGTCCGAAGGCCCCGGATGTGGTGATTGCCTTCTGGTCCGGGCTCGTGCTGACCCTTGCTGCTCCGCTGGTGACGCCGCTCGCCTTTGGCCTGGGCACTCTTGCGGGAGGGCCCAGACTTGGGCTGACAGCGGCCACGATTGCTACGGTGATTCCGTCCCTCCAGTGCTTCAATCCCTCCATCGACGGCTTCATTGCCGTGGTGGCCTGCGGCGCGGTGGTCTGCTGGCTGTGGTGTTTGCGCAAAGGAGGAGGGATTCTGCCCGCATTCATTGCGGGTGTCCTGTGGTCGGCCGGTCTTTTCTGGAGCTTCGGGGCGGCTTCTCTCGCCGCGGTCATGGGCATGCAGGGCATCATGATCTGGCGCGATGCGGGGCGCTCCGGGCTGCCCTGGCGAGCCGCATCGGGCCTGCTGGCAGGAGTACTGGCGCCCATCCTGACCTGGTACTCCGTGCTTGGTTACAACCCGGTGGCCAACTTCGCACTTTCCATGGCGACGCAGGGCGAGATCATGGCCCAGCGCCCCGCCGGGCTGTCGATCGTCTGGAATCTGTATGATTTTGCATTGCTTGCAGGCCCGAGCCTGATCATTGCGGCTATCGCGGGTATCCTTCTTAGCCTTTCGCCGTCGCTCAGGCCGAGGGTTGTTGCGGCGGTGGGCCTGTCCGTATTGCTGACTCTGCTCGTTCTCGCTGTCTCCGCTCGAACTCGGGGCGAGGTGGGCCGCATCTGGGCGCTGCTCATGCCGCCACTCACCGTGCCGGCCGCGGTGCCCACGGTGGGACTGCGTGGCTGGGGGCTGATCACGGCGGGTATGCTCATTGTGGTCGGTCAACTGGCAGTCACTGTCCTGGCGAATTCTCAACTCCTGCTGGTGGCGCCATGAGGCCACCGCACGGGATATATGCCTCAAAATGACGATACAGGAAGCATGGGCAGCATCGCCGACCCGCACAGTGACCGCGCGAATCGCCCGTGAGCGCGGGATAGAATCGTATGCGGTAGGCGGCGCCGTCCGCGACGTACTCCTCGGTCGCGAACCGCACGACTGGGACGTGGCATCGCGCGATGCCCTGCGGCTGGCACGCGCAGTGGCTCGTGAGCTTCATGCGGCTTTCGTGTGGCTCCACGATATGCCGGCGACGGCGCGGGTGGTCATTCGCGGCGATCAGGATGGACAGACCCGTGAAGAGCTGGACTACTCGGATTTCCGTGGGGACACGATTGTGGAGGACCTGGTAGCCCGGGATTTCACCATCAACAGCATGGCCTGGCGCATGGATGAACCGGGCGGGGAAATTGCGGACCCCTGCGGCGGGCGCGATGATCTGTCCCGGCGGATCATCCGCGCCAATAGCCCGGCCGTGCTCCACGAGGACCCGCTGCGCTGCCTCCGGGCGTTCCGTCTCGCCTCGGAGCTTGCCTTCCAGATCGACCCCGTGACGGTGCAATGGATCGCCCGACACGCGCGCCTGATCGGCACGATCCCCGGCGAGCGCATCGGTGCGGAGGTCTTGCGGCTCGCGAAGCACCCGCACTTTCCGGAGTGGCTCAGGCGAATGGACGATGCGGGGCTCCTGGAGTACGTGCTGCCTGAACTGCCCGACCTGAAGGGTGTGACGCAGGGACCGTATCACCACCTGGATGTCTGGGGCCACACGCTGCTGGTGGTGGCGGAGATCGAGCGCATCTCTGCGGAACCGGAAGACGTGTTCCCGCAGTCCGCGGAGCCTGTACGCAGCTACCTGGCAGATCCCGACCGACTGGCGCACCTGAAGCTGGCCGGGCTGCTGCATGATGCCGCGAAGCCGCAGACGCGAACGATGATGGGTGCGCGAGTCCGTTTCCCCGGCCACGAACGGGTGGGGGCGAGCATGGCCCGGCGCATCGCTGAACGGCTGCGGCTCACCCGGGCAGGGCGTTCGGCCATCTGCAGGCTCACGGCGGAGCACATGCGCCCGATGCTGCTCGTGGACAACATGGAGGGGGCGCCGCCGTCACTGAGCGCCACCCGGCGGTTGCTGCGGGACACGGACCCCGACGGTGTCGGGCTGATCGTCCTGGCAGCGGCGGACCTTCTCGCTTGCCGCGGGCCGGGGACGAACATGGATGAACAGTACGCGAAACTGTCGGTGCTGGACAGTATGCTGGCGCGGCATTATGAATGGGAGCAGAGCACCCAGTTCGAGCCCTTGCTGCGGGGAAGAGACCTGATCGAGGAGCTGCACCTGGACCCCGGGCCGGTATTCAGCGTCCTTCTCGATGAAGTCGAGCGGGCCCAGAGTGATGGTGAAATCACCACGCGCGAGGAAGCTCTTGAGCTTGCGCGAAAGATGCTGCTCGAAGGGCCGCCCGAAGGCTCGAACTGACGCGGCCACCACCGGTGGGTGGGAAGCCTACTCAGCGGCCTTGGCGCCGAGGTGCACAAGAGCGTAGTTGTTGAGGCCGTGCAAGGACAGGTCACGTCCCCGGCGCACCAGTGCGCACCCATCAGTCTCCAGGATGCGCACCTGCGAGGGGTTCACTCCGGCGCTGAGCTTCAGGTCCAGACGCGACACCCGTGCATCACCGGGGTTCACCACCAGCAGGTAGCAGTCCTCGCGGTCCTCGAAGATGCGCCAATAGGCCGGCGTCGGCACCGTCTCCCCCTGGATCGCCCGCACACTTCGCGTTTCCATGATGCCGGCCATGAAATCCGCCAGGTAGTAGCTGAGTTCCTCGTCGGTGAATGTGTCCCGGGGCACGAGGGTGCAGCGACCTTTGCCGTACTGTCGCGTGACTGGCGCCCGATCTTCTGGTACCTGAAGCTCCGGGGGCACAGTATACGCACCGTAAAGCACCCGCCACGGCTGAGAGCAGAGATAGAGCAGCTCCCCGCCATTCTCCACGTAGCTGACCAGGCGCCCGGCCAGATTGTTTGAGCCGTCCGGGTCCACAGCGAGAAAGGTGTCGCAGACTACCAGGCGCGGGTTACGGACCGGATCGAGGGCCAAGAGTGTGTCGATGTCGGCCAGGTGGAATGTCACGCCGAGGCGGTAGAGTTGGTCGGCTACTCGCTCGTAAAGCGTGGCTGCCGGCCCGCGCACCTTCCACCAGTCCAGGTCCTGTCGGCTCACCAGCACCGTGGGCGGAGACTGCCACTCCTGAAGCAGCCGCTCATTGCGCTCCAGCATGGACATGAGTGACACCGCTGTCTGGTAGAGCGGCTTCGGCGTCCGGTAGCCGTCCACGAGTCCCCAATGCTCCCGGTCATCCCGGTCGCTGTGAGCCTTCGGGTCGCCGGCCCGCTGCCAGTCATCGCAGAATTCGTACAGCCCAATACCCGCCAGCTCCGGGTGAAGCAGGGCGCACGCAACGCTCCGGGTGAGTATCTCGCGCTGCTGATCCGGCGTGGGGATGAGCGTGTCAACGCCGGTCTCGGTAAGGAGAATGGGCCTGCCATGTGCGGCCGCGATCACCTGATCGATTGTGGCACAGTAACGTGCCCAGGACCGAGCGTCCTTCTTGAAGACATTGGCGCTCACGAGTTCCAGGAAAGGCAGGCGCACGCGCTCGGACGCCGGGTCCCACCGCACGCCCGTGGGTTCCTGGTAGGTGCTGGGGCGCACTACACCCACCGAGCGAAGGCCCTTCCAGCCCTCTTCGAGGAAGCCCGCGAACCCGTCGCGCATGAACAGCCACCATTCGTAGAACTCGGGCGAGGGCGTCAGACCCACTGGAGGCAGCACCTCGCTGAAGGACTGGCGATCTTGGCCCGTCAACTGTCTGAAGCGCTCCACTGACCCGAAGCGCCGGGCAAGCTCCTTCTGGTAGGCCGCCACTGTGCCCTCATCGAACCCGCCATAACCGAAGCCCTGGAGGTCGCCGCTGAAACCGCTCCAGGCGAAATCGTTGCCCAGGCTGACCGCGAGGACCCCGGGGTTGCCCTTGAGCGCACTGCCGAGGTCTCGGGCAGCGCCGTAGAAACCCTTGCGGTTCGCGGGGTCGAGATACGCCGGCACAGGAGCGGGCTGGCCGTTGATGAAGAATGTATTCTGCCCGGCCTTGTACGGGACGGTCGGAATGCACACGATGCCGTCCTCATACCAGCTGGAGACGCGCTCGGACGTTACCTGGCCCAGGGGAATTATGCAGTTGGCGCGCAGGCCGCGGATCAGGCGCCGGTCCAGGGCCAGCGTCGTGGGGGACAGGTCGGCACCCTCTCGCGGGTGGGTGGCCGAATATGCCAGGCCTCGCATGAATATGCGCTTGCCCTCGGCCGTGGTAAGCCAGGCAGCATCGCAACAGTGGGCCAATGCAATGAGCGCGAAGAAGGGCAGCACCAATCGGGTCATCATCAATCACAGTCTGGTCGGATGACGGCGCACACGGTCTGCTTGTTGGACCAATAGGCGCGGGCGAAGTTGCTACGGGGAGCAAACCGGGGGGGCGGTGCCATCTGCGGCCGGACGATGCCCCTCCCGGCGAGATGAGACGCCAAATACCGCAGCCGCCCTGGGCCGGCTGTGGCCCTGTGGCTGCTCAGTTACTGCTCAGCTGAGCGCGGATGTTGCGTTCCAGCTTGTCGGCCTCGATGGCCCAGCGACTCCGGTATTGCGGATCATTGATTCCGATCTGCCGGAAGGGCGCAAGAGTGTCCAGCGCCTGCCGCAAGGATGCCGGGGTGTTCTGGGCGTAGTGACAGACGGCGCGCCAGTATGTGGCTTCCAAGATCCGGTCCGAGTCAGGGTAGTCTTTCATGAACCGGGCCAATTCCCGTTCAGCCTTCACTGGATCATCCACGATGGCCAGGATGACCAGATCCAGCGTCGCATCCTCCAGGGCGCCTACCTTATTCTGCGGGTCGAGCTCCTTCGCGCGATTGAGGTGCTTGCGTCCGTCTTCGTAGTCCTCGACCTCGAGGAGCACGTGGCCGAGATCGGCCATTGCCCGAGCGTCATTGGGGTTAGCGTCAATGGCGCGCTTGGCTTCAACGATCTGTTTCGCCTGACCGAGTTTCACAATGAACCCCTCGGGCGGCGTATACCCCCAGAATGTGAAGTACGGATCACCCTTGGCGTTGGTGAAAACGTGGGCGGGCATGGAACCGAATCGAACCTGTCCGCCCTCCGCCTTCGAAACGGACCAGGCGTAGCGATCGATGATCGCTTTGTTGACCGTGAGGACGGAGTCCACAGCGCAGCACTCGAAATTCGCGGAGAGGAACGCCGCGATGGTCGGGCTGCTCAAGGTCTGGGTGCGCATCAACTGGCAGGCCTTCTGGGACGGGGCGAAGATGAACAAGTAGACGGGCTTGCCGGACTGCGCCGCGGCTGCCTGCGCGTCCTCGACCCGCGTATACCACTTGACATCCGCTCCTCGAGCAGCCGACACGCTCAGGAGAAGCAACACCGCAGCCAGCAAGATCGCCCGGCAATAATAGCTATCGCGCACCAGTGCTTGAGCATGCATGAAATCAGTCACCTCAGGTGTGGAAACGCCCCCGTGCGACGGGGGGTTCCGATGCAGTCGGTCAGATCAGGCGAATGAAACGACCGATCCGCACGAAGGTCCCGTCTCACCACGTCCATCGGGCCTGGAGAAACGCTTGATCGATGCGGTCATCATATCCAAGGCGGAAGGGCCCGTACTCGGCGGCAACCCAAAGCAGCTGAGGGTCCTCGAGGAGGGGCGAACTGCCGTCGAACAGGTCGCGGACACCATCAGGCATCTTTGCTAGGCCGATCATGGAGCGGACCTCGCGATCCCAGCTGGTGGAGAACATCAGACTGTCGGCCCCGATTGCCCGGGCTATTCGCGTCTCAGCCCAACTATGCAGCACGTAGTATCGATTGAGGAAGCGCGAGAACTTCGCCAGGGGCGGGTATGACGCCACGGTCATCCAGGGCAGGTAGACCTCGCCGGCAGCATAGGCCTTGTGTTCCTTCAGCGCGCGTTTGATCGCCGGCAACGACACTTCATCCGTCTCCACGAGAGTGTAGGGCTGGCCGGCCAGGCGAGCATAGGGCGACTGGGAGATCGTTATGGGCAGGCGATCTTCGTAGCGCGGATCATTGAGGAGTGATAGAACCCGGAACATCTCGAACATGATGGGCTGGATCACGTAACCGTCAAAGTCGAACTTGAGCAGTCGCTCGGGGCCTCCGGTTACGCCGGGATGAAGCATGAACGCCAGCCCGTCTTCCTCATGGATGGTTTCGATCACTCGCTTCATGGTCATCCCATCGGGGATGTGGTCAGTGGTGAACAGCGCCAGCACCGGCCCGGAGTGAGTATAGACAACCTGGCCGGGTATTACCAGGAAATCCGGGGGGATCTCGCGCTCCCGTTGCAAGCGCGCTGCGATGCGCTGGGCCTTCTGCCAACCGTCGATGCGGCTGCGGTCGGCAACTGCAATCGCCTTCAATCCCTTTCGCGCCGCCTCCCGGATCATCCGCTCAACCGAAGCAACGGAGTCATAGCTGATATTGCTGAGCACCCGCAAGTCCACCGCGATCTGTCCTTCGGGGGGCGAGATCTCCGTGAGCTCCTCGGGCAGCCTGGGAAGGAGGACGCTGCCGGCAAAGTCGGCAATGACGTCATCTTTCAGGTAACTGGAATCCTTCAGCAACGACAACAGGGAATCACTGGCCCATTCATCTGTGCCCCGGTTGAGATAGGCGTATGCGGCCGCCCATGCCAGGCGACGACCACGCTCGTCGGCGTCGGAGGCCAACAGCTCGACTTGGTCGCGCGCGATAACGAAGGGGTTGAATCGCCAGCGCTGGGTGAACCAGGGCGATGAGTAGAAATCCTCCTCGCACATCTGACCAAGGTTGGCTCCGGGATACAGATCGGGGAGGAAGCTCGGGCAGTAGAGAGCGCTCGCACCGAACCCGTAGCCGTGATCAATCGGGGACTGCAGGCGGAGCGCAGCGATGGGCTCGTTGCCGGCATGGGCGGCCGTCTCGGCGAGAGTGCTCATTCCCAGCGTGGCCGCGAAATCCTCGAACCCTGCGCTGATCGTGGCGGTCAGTTCCGCGTCCTGTGGAGACGCGCAGGGGGAGAGGGTCAGCAGCACGCCGACAAAAGCCCTGACTCGCCAGCCGCGGGTGACGTTCACGGGGCCATCGTTCCGTTGGCCTCAAGCGCGCGCGCCACAGCCACCAGGACTTGTGACCGGAGCTGTCTGCTGAGCAGGCTTCGACCGATCTCCGCGGCGCGATCGGGTCGGGTGGGCGCAATCCGGCAAGCGATCTCGGCCAGAGCCGGCTCGACAGTACCCGGATCGTCGATGGAGCCAAGCAGGTCGATGGCCGCATCGGGGTCCATCGCCGCTGTCCGCAGGGCGACTTCGGCCAGCCCTTCGTTCCTGAGTTCCTCGTTGTGGATGGCCAGAACCGTTTCGCGTGCACGGGTCGGGTCAATGGCGGCTAACGCGGCGGCCGCGTCGAGACGCGCCCGGTCGGCTGTCTCGCCTTTCTGGTCACCGAGGGTGCTCAGCGCGGCCTCAGCGAGAACCCCCGCGGCCTGGGCCCCTTCCCCGTGTAGCTCGGCCGCTGCCGCCGCAATCACAGCCGCGCGGTGAGGGCCGTCCGGTAGCTCCTGGGCCAGCGCCAGCGCAGCATCGGGTCGCGCTGATGCCAGCGCGACGGCGAGGCCGGCCAGCGCCGTGTTCTGTCCCTGCGCCTGGACGACCTCATCTACGAGCTGCCGGGCTTGGGTGAAATCAGTGACCGCCCACGCTGCCGCCAGTTCAACACGCGCAAGATCCGCACCAGCCTCCTCCAGCGGAATGGCGCGTACCACCGCAGCCGCCTCGCGGAAGGTGGCGGCTGCCAGGTCGGCATCGATGGTGGAGAGGGTCGCCGCCAGGTCACGCAAGGCGGCCGCCTTCAGGAGAGCATCGTCGAGGGAGCGCGCCGCCTCAAGGGCGCCGTTTGCCGAGTCCCTGGAAGATGGATGGCCGAGTGTGGCTGCGAGCGCAGTCAGTTCGCGTAGCACGACGGTCCGCTGAAGAGGACCTTTGAGTTCCGCGGCGATCGCCAGCGCTGTCTCCAGTATCTGGGCCGCACGGTCCGGATCGACGGTGCCGATGCGCCGCGCAACCGATCTCAGGGCTAACGCGCTGCCCATCTCCGTGCGCTCTGCGGTCGCATAGTCGATCGCGCGGGCGACAGCATCCTCATAGTGCGATGAAGCGCGTCCGTGCCAGACGGTGGCGATGTCGGCCATGCACAGCGCCCGGCTCTGCGGGTCTTGAGCGCGTTCGGCTGCCCTTGCGGCCTCGGTCAGCAGTCTCTCGACGGTCATCTCCTCCGCCAACGCTGCGGAATTGGCGATGAGGGCAACCGCGAGGAAAAGTGTTCGCATGGCGACCCTCCTTTCGCGCGGGACTTCGGACCAATGAGTATGACGCGCTCGGACGCCCGGAGTTTCACCCGGCTGCGGGAGCAAGACCTTGGCGCAACGAAAAGGGGACCGGAGCAATGACCGGTCCCCTGGATGGGCGTGACGATGACCGCATCAAACCCCGAAGGGGTTCGAGGAAGGTTTTTCCCATTCGTGCAATTGCGCGATGTAAGGAAGCGCAGCGGTCTCCTCTTCTTCGTCTTCCTCTTCGACTTCCGGGGGCGCCACCGGGGGTACTTCGGGCAGGCTATCGACGGGCTGGCCTTTCTTGAAGGTGCTCATCGGGATCTCGTAGGGCGCGCCATCGCTGGCATCTCCGAGCTTTTTCAGAGAGAGCTTGGCCTGATCCTGCACGGGGACCGCGGCCTGACCGTTGGCGAGGAGTGCACCCGCTCCGGCGCGCAGGTGGGCAACGGCCTCGCGATCGCCGATCTCGCCCAGGACCCAGGCAGCGCGTGCCCGGTTGCCCACGGGGAGATGAACGTTCTTCATGACCCCCGCCACCATGGTCAGGACCGGGTCCGGCTTTTCATCGGTAACGTTCTCGCGTCCCTGCTTGACCAGAGCGACGCCGGCCATGTCGAAGACTTCCTCGTCGCTCTCGAGGACCTCCACCAGCGCTTCAATGGCCCTTTCATCATCGAGGTTCGCCAGTTCCAGCACAGCTCGCTGACGAACCTTCACATCCATCGAGTCGATGTCCTCAGACAGGCGCTCCATCGGGTCGAGAGCGCAGCCGCTCAGGATGATGAGCGCGCCGCCGACGATGGCCAGAACAAGCAGGTTGCTTCGGTTCGGCATGGAGTATGTCCTCCCAGTAGATCAAGAGACGAGCTGTGGGCGGCGGCTATTCCTTAGGGACGCGCATGCCGAGTTTACGCATGCTCGCCTTCGCGGCCTCGCGTGCCCAGTAGTAATCGTCATCCAGAGCGTCGTTCAGAGCGGTCTTGAGCTGTTCTTTCACGGACGCATCGGCTTTGAGCGACGCCATGGAGTGGAGGGCCGCCGCGCGTACATCTCCGACTTTGTCCTTGAGTGCCTCCACCAGAGCCGAAGCAAGGCTGGCTGCGCCCTGAGAATCCCGCACCTTCTTGGCGACGTCGGCGAATGCATAAGATGCAGCGACGCGGACCTCGACGCTGGGCTCCAGTTCCGGCTTGATCGCGAGAGACAGGGCGTCGATGCATTCCTGCTTCGCAATCATTCCCAGCACACGTGCGCACTCAACGCGCAGCTCCCAGGTCTTGTCAGATGGCGGCGCGGGAGGCGCAACCGCAGGCGGAGGTGGTGGCGGGGGTGGCGGCGGCATTGCGGCCGCGGGAAGTCCAGGCGGGGCAGGCGGAGGCGGTGGCGGGGGCTCCACCCAGAATGAAGCGGCAGGGCGACCGCCAGCTGCCCGGGAAAGCTTCTCTGCATCCTGGAAGGCCTTCGTGGCCGTCTCCAGCGCAGTCTTCGCCGCGTCCACTGCAGCCTTGGCAGCAACCGGATCGAATGGCGGAGGCTCGGGCATCCCGGCGGCGGTTGGGTAGACGGTGATGCCGCCGATGGTTCCCGTCGTACCAGGCACTGGCGCCGGCTTCTTCACCGCGGGAGCGTCGTCGGCAGTTGCAGGCGCCGCGATGGTGGCGCCCGCCGGCGGCTTCGCGGCGAGTTCCGCGTTCTTGAGGGCAGTCTCGGCGTTCTTCATGGCCTGGAATGCGGTCCAGGCGACGGCCTCAAGAGCCTCGGTGGTGTCTTTGAGGATGGTAGACAGGTCGGAAACCGCAGCGTCATGCTTGAGCAGGCCGAGTGCGCGAGCGGCGGCAATTCGGACCGCAAGGTCCTCGTCCTTGTCCGCCAGAAGGGATTGAATATCCGATGCGGCATCCTTCGCTCCCATCCTGCCCAGGGCGAGGGCAGCGGCAGCACGTACGCTGGGGATTTCGTCTTTGAGCGCACCCCTCAGGGGCTCAACGGCCGCGCGAGTGCCGACCTCGCCGAGAAGCGTGGCCGAGCGCCACCTGGCAGGCGCAAAGCTGGACCCGAGGTGCTCCTCGTTCAGCAGCGTCGGGGTGATCGAGCCTCCCCTGTCCTTGAGCTGGTCCATGGCGTCCATGACCTTCGCATAGTCCTTCGAGGTCATGTCTGCCAGCAGCTTCCTGGTGGCCACGGCGCGCTGCCACCGGGTGATTCCGAACACGGCCACCAGGATTGCAGCGATGATGGCCAGCACGGTGATCGTGCGTCGATTCACAGTCATCAACTCGCGTTCTGGCCCGTGAGGGCCCGGACTGGCTTGACCCCACGCTAAGTACCGCCGGAACGGCGGCGTCTAGCGAACGCTCACGGAACGGATAGTGTTCAGCAGCTCTGCCGCTGCCTCAACCTTGTCGGGCTGCGGCTGGTCTTCAGCAGCCAGGTGCTTGATCAAGTCCAGCGCTTGCGCGTCGCCGATGAGGGGCAGAGTGGCGACGAGCCAGGCTCGGTATTCGTTGTCGTCCGACTCACCACGCGCCTCGAGCACAGGTTCGGTGGCAGGCTTGCCGATGGCCCCGAGAGTGGCCATGATCCAGAGCTTTTTCTCGGTTGGTTCGGTCTTCAGGCGCTCAAGGAGCTCCCAGACTACGTTCTCGCCCATCATCGACAGGCCGGCTGCAACCTTGGCCCGCAGGTCGTCGTCCTGGGTGCTCAGCATCAGATCGATGAGGGTCTTGCCCGCCACGGTTACCTCGGGCTTCGTGCCCGGCTGAACCTTTGGAGCTACTCTCTCGCCGATGCGAGCAACTGCCACGGCCGCCTGAGCGGCGAACTTGCTTCCCGGGCGCAGCATCTCTGCCAGCGGGGTGAGGCTGTCCTCCGTCCCGACGTACCCCAGCGCATGGATAGCCCGGTCGCGCACTTTCGCGGATTCTCTCTTGTCCGTGGCTGCGGCGAGAAGGATTGACAGGTTTTCCGTCTTCGCGCCTTCCTGCTCGCCCGAGCCCAGAACGGCGATGTCCTCAAGCAGTTCATGGGGCGCCACAGCGGTCTGTTCCGCCAGAAGGATCGCCGCGCGGCGCTTCGTGTTCTCGTCGCCGGAACTCATCAGTCTCTGCAGCGCTTTCTCCACGTCGCCCAGACGCCAGTCTCGGAGCACATCCATGGCCGCGTCGCGTACCTCGGAAGACCGGCTCTTGAGCGCCGCTACGAGGCCTTCGGTGGCACGCTCGTCAGCGAGTTCGTCCAGCGCTTTGATGGCCTGCACCTGAACGGGGGGCTCCTGCCTGGCCAGGGCGTTGAGGAGGGGCTCAACAGCGTCGCCGGCGCCAGTTCTGCCCAATGCCAGAGCGGCTTCCGCGCGAGCCGTCACAGGAAGGGACGTGTTCTGAAGCACCGCCTTGGCGGGACCTACGGCGTTGTAGCCCACCTCACCCAGGGCAATTGCCGCCCAGTGCGCCCGAACCTGTGACGAGGAGGAGAGAGCTGTGCGCAGGGCCGGCAGCGCAGCGTCGCCGATACGCGCCAGAGCCTCGATCGCCATGCTGTTCACCCGCGGATTGGCGCTCCCGAGGGCGTCGACGAGCACCGGGACAGCTGCGGGGCCCACGTTGGCCAAGGCGTCGCGGGCCGCGTGGTAGACCTTCCAGTCGGGGTCTCCGAGAGCCGCGGCAACCTGGGGCAGTACGCGCACGTCAGCGATGTCGCGCAGGGCGTCGGCAGCGACACGGCGAATCGCTACATCGGCATCCTTGAGCATGCCTCCGAGCGGAACGACTGCGTTCGTGCCGCCGATCTCGGCGATGGCCTGAGTCGCGATGAGACGGACCTCGCCTTCGGGATTGCCCAGGACGCTGCTGAGGGCCGGGATTGCCGATTCGCCCATGGCCGTCAGAGCGATGCGCAACTCAGTGGTGGCGCCCCTGCGGTTGGTTACGAGGGTATTCACAAGCGGGCCAACGGCGCGCAGATCGCCGATACGCCCCAGCGCCTCTACGACAGCCGCCTTGACCTCGGGCCGATCCCCAAGATGCGCGATCAGCACAGGGACCACGCCGTTGTAGATCGCGACCTCCCTCAGCAGACCCAGAGCCGTTGCGGCGCGGCGCTGGACGGCCCACTGGGAATCCTTGTTCAGACGGTCGATCAGGGGCTGCACCACCGGCACGGCGGCAGCCGGCGGCACCAGAGCCGCGGCCTGGTCGCAGATGACGCCGAGAATCCTGCAGGCATTGCCGCGAACGTCGGCGTTATCGAAGGTGAGCAGATTGTCGATGATCGGCTGGATTGCCGCAGCCTTCATGGCGACCAAAGTGGCCTCGGCTGTGGCCCGGGCGCGCATGTACTCCTGGGTTGACTCCTCGCGAACCGTGCCGTCGGGGAGTGTCTTCTGGCCGGGCTCGGTCTTCTGCATGATGGGGATGAGCCGGTCCGTGACGGCGGGCAGGGCGATGCCGGCGAGAATGTCGCGCACCAGGTCACGCACGTACTGATCCCAGGCGTCAATGAGGTCAATGCAGCCGTCGATGACGAGGTTGCCCATGTCCGTTTCCATGCCGGCCATGGCTTTGCCGATAGCAATGAGCGGTGCTTTGGCGGTCCCGCGGGTCACGCCGTCCTTGTCTTGGATGGCCTCAAGGAAGATCTCTACTCCGCGAGGTCCAAGGCGGCTCAGTATATACTGGTCGCGAGCCTGAACCGGAGCGTCCAGAACGGCATGGGTGGTGAGGAGTTCATAATAGGCCTCGTTGTCGCCAATGTAGGGAATGGCGGCAATCGCGTTGTCCATGACCCAACGCGGCCTGTCCTCCAAGGCTTCCATGAGTTTCTGCTTGGCCACGAGGACCCGGACGGCCTCAATACGCTGAGCCGGCGACCCGTAGGCGATGGTGTTGGCCAGCCGGTCCATCTCGGTCCGGCGATAGATCGCGATGATGACGATCGCGACAATCACTGCCACGATGATGATCCAGGTAAGGGGGCGCCTGGTTTTCTCGTCCACGGCGGTCAACTCCTCACGGGATGGAGCGTGATCAGACTCTACTGACCCATCCTGATGGCCGAATCGGCACAGACCGGGGCATCGTCTGCGACCCGGCATCGGACACAGAGGACGCAGACAGGCACCGGCCGCATGCACCCGCTACATACAGGCGGCAGGCGGCGCTGATGCCTCTGCCGGCCTTCGTTTCCCCCCGGCCTGCCTAGATTCCTCCTGCCGGAGCGTCCCTCACACTTTTTTTTCGCGCCTCAGACCGTGCGCCAGGGGCAGGGAACTTCGTGGTAGTGCACTGCAAGTCCCGGGAACTGGCGTCTGAGGATCTCCGCGAACTCCTGCAAGCCCGGGTTCTCGCTGACTGAGTGTCCCAGCTCGATCATGGGGATCCCGGCGTCTTCGGTGAACCGGAATGCGTACTCGTCACACTCGCCCGCGATGAGTACATCCGGGTCGTACTGCAGGAGACCATTCAGAAAGCCCACGTTGACGCTCAGCCCAAGGCCGCCCCAGGGAAGCCCGGCTCTGCGCACGACCCGGTCCAGGTCGCCGCTCACGCGCACGTGGGGCATGCCGACCCGCTCTTTCATGCGGCAGGCAAGATCTCTCACGGTGACAGGATCTATGTCGTATACGCGGTCGTATCCCTGGCGCACCGACGGTTCACCCAGCCCGAGCTTTCGCGCAAAGCCGTCCAGGATGCAGAAGCGGTCCAGTTGGCCGTGCGCGCGGTAGGCGGTGAGATCGAGTTTCGCGAGGCTGCCGAAACGTGCGGTGTTCACCGGCCAGGCCATGTACTTGTGCAGGTCAGGGTCCCGGAAGGTGTAGGGGACGTGGAGTTCCTCATGGTGTATGATCAGGTTGCAGCCCAGTCGGGCGGCGACCTCCATCGCCTCCAGCGTGGCCATGAAGCACACCAGAACGCCGCGGGTCTCCGTCCGGGGATTGCCGAACTTGAAGCCCTCGTCATCGCCTCGCGGGGGCGCCAGCGACTCGATGAAATCGGCCACGTCCGCGTGTGAGATAATGGGTCGCACGTCCCTGCCTGCGGAAGCTAGGTGAGAGGTGATAACATAGCCCATCAGGATTGCAGCGTCAATATCCAGTGGCCGCGCCAGGACCCGCTCTTCTGTCCCGGCCTCACCCCCGGATGAACTTCGGGGGTGACAACCACTTCAGCAACCCCCGGCCGGCGGCGATCTCCGCGCAGTCAACCAGCGCGATTCCGGCCTTCTTCATGTCAACGTTTCCCGCGCCCATGAGCTGCCCTATCATGGTGCTGAAGTCTGGCTCATGCCCGACCAGCATGACCACGTCCTCGGGACCGTGGCGGTCCAGGAGTTCGCGCAGGTCCGCCAGGTCCGCTCCGCTCGCGAGGAGGTCCGTGACCTGCGGGCGGATGCCCAGCGCGCTGCCGACGTGATCGGCTGTCTGAGACGCGCGTACCAGCGGGCTGGTGTAGATTGCACAGACAGTGACACCCAGCTTTCGCAGGGCTTTACCGACACGCTTGGACTGCTTCACCCCATCCTCCGTCAATGGGCGTTCTCCGTCCGGGAGGGCTTCAGCATGACGCAGGAAGTACAGTTGCATGGCAGACCACCTCGGCGAAGGTATTCGGCACAGTATTCGGCGCAGGTGCGGCATCTCCCTGCAGTGACGAAGGTGCTCCGCATGTGACCCACGAATAGGCTGACCGTTGAATCTGGGAGGCTGACCCCTTATGAACTCGCTATTGATGGTCACCGTGTCCATGGCGCTCGCTGCCGTGGCAGCCCTTGCCCAACCCGCTGACGATGAAGGCGCGGCAGGGATGGTTGAGAGCTTGCCGGAACTCAGCGACGAAGTGCTGCTCAACCCGGGAATGGGTCTGTATATGCAGTATCCACCGCTGGATGTGCCGGATGACCACTGGCTGGTGAAAATGTCGGGGATTGCTTACTACCGCCTGGACTGGGCGGAAGTGAATCCGGAGCAGGACGTCTACACCTTCGATGAGTACTTCGGCCCCCGGTTTGACCGTTGGGTGAAACAGTCGGGCAAGCGCGTGGCCTTCCGCGTGATGTGTCAGAACATGCACTCGCGCCGGGAGTACGTGACCCCCAAGTGGGTGTTCGACAGTGGCGTCCCTGGTGTGCAGCATCGCGGCCTGTTCGCACCGGTGCAGATCAACCCGGTCTTCTGGGATGAGCGCTATCTGGATGTGCACTGCGCTTTCATCAGAAAACTTGGGGAGTACCTGGACGGACGCCAGGGACTGGAGTTCGTGGATATCGGGAGCATCGGAGAGTGGGGTGAAATGCACCTGGGCGGTCCGGGGCGCTGGAACCACCAGCAGCTTGAGGAAACCGGTTACACCCACGACAAGTGGGTCGCGGCGCATCGAAGGATCATCGACGCCTTCGCCGACGCGTTCCGCAAGACTCCGGTGTTTCTGAATGTGGGTGGACACAATGACCTGACCAATAATGACTACGCAGCCCTGCGCGGGATGCATTTCCGGCAGGACGGCCTCAGTCCGACGGGGGCCAGCTACAACGTTGGGGAGTGGCTCTACAAGCCGTACTCCCGGCGCGGTGTGAAGTGCAATTTCGAATTCCACAGTGGCTACCGAGAGATGCAGCAGAAGGGTTGGGACCTCACGGAGACCATCGACAGGGCCCTGGAGGCGCCGATCAGTTACCTCAACACCAACCTGGGGACTTTCGGGGGCCAGTTGCCCGAGGAAGTTGAGCAGCAGCTCACTCGCGCCGCAAGGAAGATCGGCTATCGTTTCGCGCTCGTTTCGGTGCGTCACCTGCCCCAGATGGGCGTGAGTGCTGATGTGCCCACCCGGGTGCCCCTGCTGACCACATGGCGCAATGACGGCGTGGCACCGTGCTACGAGAGCTATGCGGTGGAATGGACGGTGGAAAACAAAGACGGCCAGATCCTTGTCTCGCAGGTGACGTTCCCGGCCATTCCTACAACCCAGTGGTGGCCGGGTGAGGAGCAGAAAGTGGACACCATCCTGCGCCTTCCCGCCGGCTGCGAACCTGGGACATACACCCTCAAGGTCGCCATGCTCATGCCGGAGACCGGCCAGATCATCGCCCTGGGAAACGCCGGGAAGGACGCGCGCGGACGCTACCGTGTGGCCGATATCCCCGCTGTGCCGCGTACCGGGCCGGTGGGCGAGGTGTTCCGCGAGGGTTTCGAGGGCGAATTGGGAGGCTGGGGGCTTGCGAAGGGAATCGCCGCGAGTCTCATTACCGACGGGGCGCACTCCGGCAATGCCGCGCTGCTCATTGAAGGCGCGAGTGAGGGTGGATGGAATTACGCGCAGCGCCGAATACCCGTGGCTCCTTTGCCTGCAGCGAAATACCGCCTGACCGGAGTCCGTACCGAAGTCTAATGCCGGGGCGTGAATCTTGCTGAGAACGCAGGGAGCTACCCTTTGTTCGGAGAACGGTAGGTTGTCACCCAAAACCAATCTCCGAGGGGGTAGCTCCGTGAGCACAGTATCGATAGCGCCGTTGGATGTCAACACGTACGAGCGGGATGAAGTGTTTCGTGGCTTGATCGGAATCGTTGAAGGTGTGGCGTGTGAGGCGCTGGAGTCTCTGATCAATGGCGTGCTGGACGATGAGGTCACCCACGGGCTCCAAAGAGAGCCCGGCGCACCACGCGAAGACAGTGGCGAAGCCACGGTGCCGTGGGCGTGTCATCGCTGCGGGCAGGCGTACGCCGGCGAGATGAAGCGCAATGGGCATTACCCGCGGAATCTTCAGACGACTCGTGGCGCTCTGGTGGGTCTGCGGGTGCCGATGGTGCGGTGTTTGCGTTGCGGCGCTGCGGCGAATATCGAGTTCGCCGCCTTGCGCAAACACAAGCAATTGTGGCTCGACGTGGACGCAGAAGTGTTGTTCGCCTATGGAGCGGAAGAGGGCCTGCGCCACATCGCACAGCGTGTGGGGAAGCAGTTGGGCTGGCCTGTGAGCGCGAGCACGATTCAGGATCGGGTCCACAGTTTCTCCGATGCCCTCGCGCAGTGGCGGAATAGTTCCATCGCCGACCCGCCCGACGTGTTGATGCTGGATGGCATCTGGTTCACGGCACTGGCGCCCACCGGTGAGTACACCACGGACCGCCAGGGCCGTCAGCGTCCTGTGATGCGGCGTGTCAAGCGCGTGGCCATCATCGCGCTGGGCTTGTGGTCCGACACAGGTCGCAAGCAGATTATCGACTTCGAGATCGTCGACAGTGAAGAAGAGAGCAACTGCCTTCCCCTGCTCAACCGGCTTCACCTACGAGGCGTTACGGATGCCCATCTGCAGCTGATTGTCAGCGACGGTGCCGGCGGCCTGTGCGCAGCCATCGAGACGGTCTACCCCACCACGGCTCGCCAGCGCTGCGTGTTTCACAAGCTCAAGAACGTGGGCGAAAACTTGCGCCACAAGGGCAGCCGCAAAGCGATCCTGGAGGCCGCCTGCTGGATCTACGAATCGGCGGATGCGCGTCAGGCACACGAGCGGTTGGAGCGCTCGTCGAAGACTGGCAGGCTGTGGAGCCGGAAGCCGTCGCCAGCCTGCTGACGGATTTCGACGCGTCCATCGCATATCTCAGACCGCTCAAGGTGAAGCATCCCCGGCGGTATCGCACGACCAACGCGATGGAAGGTGGGGTGATGAGACCCTTGCGCCGCACCCTGGACCGCGCCACGGCGTATCACAGTGACACAGGCGCCAACGTGGGGATGTTCCTGGTGATCGCAAGGCTCAACGCCAAGCAACGCGGCAAGCCATGGGTACACGAAACCGACGATCTTATAACTATGCTACACAATGCCGGACCTTAGATTTTCGTACAGGCCCCCTGACCGCGTGGATGCGCCTGGACAGGCTTGGGCCGGGGGCGAAGGCGCCCTACGTGAAGATCGGTGTGAACGATACCGAGGGGCGCTGGCTAACCAACTTCAACAGCCAGACCTTCGACCCCGCGATGATGGGCGAGTGGCAGAGGCTGCAGTGCGTGGCCGAGATGCCCGCGAATGTTGGCTCCCTGGATTTTGCGGTGGAACGCGGCACGCCCACGGGTGTTATTGATGTCAGGATGCTTCTCGATGACATTGTGCTGGAAGTCCTGGAAGCACCTTGATACGGCGGGATGCATTTTCGTTCAATCTCTCGCAAAGTGAAAAGAGTTGCGGCACGCTGTCGGGGCAGGTATGTTGAGGGCGTTGTGCACAAAACGGCATCGCCGCCCCACGGGCTACACCAATAAGGAGGTCGTTCACAGTGCCGAAGAGACGTGGATTCACGCTCATCGAGTTGCTCGTAGTTATCGCGATCATTGCAATTCTGGCAGCCATCCTGTTCCCCGTGTTCGCGCGGGCGCGGGAGAAGGCCAGACAGTCGAGCTGCATGTCCAATGCAAAGCAGCTTGCTCTCGGTTTCCTCATGTATGCCCAGGACTATGACGAGGAGTTCCCGAGGCAGTACATCGTTGTCAACGGTGTGGCGGTTCGTTGGCCGGCCTACATTATGCCTTACATCAAGAACTACCAGATTTTCACCTGTCCGTCGGACAAGTCCTACTCCCTCGACACCGCGAACCCCGGCGGCGACGAGACCATCGGATACGGCTACAGCGTCTACTTTGAGGGCGGGCGGTCCATGAGCTGGATCCGAAAACCCGCCGAGACCGTGCTCCTTGGTGACGGATACACCTTCCGCATCAAGCCCGCCGGACATTCGTACGAAAACTATGCAGCGAGCCGCTACGTCATGTACAGGCACAATGACATGGCGAACATCGGCTTCTGCGACGGTCACGTGAAATCCATGACGAAGGATGCCCTGGACATAACCGCGACAAGCGAGGATGGCACCGCACTCACGGGTGATAATACCTTCGTCCTGTGGAACATCTACTGAGCTTGGCGCGACGCGTCAGTCGGAATGCCGACACCAAGCCGGCGCCCCGATCGATGGGGCGCCGGCTTTCTTCGTGTCTCCCGGCCCTGCACGTGAAGGCAGGTGCGCCCGGGCAGGTCCGCGAAATGGTTGGTATGACGTGGGTGCTCACCCGGAGGTGCACGCTATGCGCGCTCTGCTTGCCGTGGCCGTGATCATTGGTCTCTCCCCTTGCTTTGCCCTGACCCTCGCCAAAGACGGGATCCCATCCGCTGACATCATCCTGGCCGCGAATGCGAAGCCGGCGGAGGTTACTGCTGCATCCGAGCTTGCTCATTACCTGGGCCTTATGTGCGGCGGCGAGTTCGACGTCAAGACTGAGCCTCAGACTTCTGCGCTCCCGGTTGCCATATACGTCGGCCCAACGGCGAAAGCAGCTGAACTGGGCATTGATGCCGCGGCGCTGCCGGAGGAGCAGTGGGTGATCCGCGTGTCCGGCAATGCGCTGGTGCTGGTTGGTGGGGGCCACCGGGGTACGATCTACGCGGCTTATCGGCTGCTGGAGGAAGAATTGGGTGTCCACTGGTGGAACCCGTGGGAAGAGACGGTGCCTCACCTCGCGGTCATTGAGCTTCCTGATGACCTGAACCTGACCGGACGCCCGGCCTTCCCGTACCGCGACATCTACATGCTCTACGGCAACGACAAAGGCGCATGCGCGGCCCGCAACAGGCTCAACCGGGACGGCGACGCGCGAATCGCCCCGGAATACGGCGGCTGCATGGACTACGGACCGCCGTACCACGTCCACACATTCTACCTGTACTTCCCGCCGGAGCAGTACTTCGCAACCCATCCCGAGTGGTACTCGCTGATCAACGGGAAACGCGAGCATGATCACAAACAGCTCTGCCTGACGAACCCCGAGCTGCGCCGCGCCTTCCTGGAGAAGCTGCACGCCTTCATCCGCACCACTCGCGAGGAGGCGGCTGCGAAAGGTGCTCCGCCGCCCGTGGTGTTCAGCATCTCCCAAAATGACTGGGGAGGGCAGTGCCAATGCGACGACTGCAAGGCGATTGCAGAGTCCGAAGAATCGGAGGCGGGGCCGCTGCTGGACTTCGTCAACTCCATGGCGGACGCCATTCGCGAGGAGTACCCGGACGTGTTCATCGACACACTCGCGTACATGTACTCCCAGAAGCCGCCGAAACACATCCGCGCCCGGGACAATGTGATCGTCCGTCTGTGCGACACCAGCAGTAATGCCACCAAGCCCATCACCAGCGAGGAGAACACCAAGTTCCGGGAGTTCCTCCAGAGCTGGGCAGTGGTCGCCAAGAACCTGCGGATCTGGGACTACGCGGTGACCTACGCGCCACCACAGGGCCTGCCCTATCCCAGCGCCCATACTTTCCAACCCGATTACCAGTTCTACCTCGCCAACAACGTTGAAGGCGTGTTCACCGAGCACGAATACCCCATCACCAGCGACCTGCACGACCTCAAGGCGTGGCTGATGATGAAGCTGCTGGAGGATCCTTACCGGGACTACGACGAACTGCTGGCGACCTTCACTGACGGCTTCTACGGCCCGGCGGGACCAGTGATCCGCGAGTACCTCGATGCCCTTGAGGAAGCGTGCGACGCGAGGGACAGCTATATCGCCATGAGCCCCGGCCCCAGCGCCTTCAGTTTCATAGACCTCAACTTCGCCACCAGTGCCCAGGCGATGTTCGACCGTGCAGAAGATCTCGTGCGGGGCGATGAAGTGCTGCTACGCCGGGTGCGCCACGCAAGACTTCCGCTGGACCGAGCCTGCGTCGTTCTGTTCCGGAACATCGCGTCGGAATGGGTTCGCAGGGGCAATGCGCCCGAGACAGTGCCGCTTGATCGCGACGCCATTGCTCAGCGCGCCAGGGACACCCGCTACGCCCAGGCCGAGTTGCGCATGACCGGCAGCAAAGTTGCAGCCGAGAAGGCCGAGGCTGACGACGAGATGGCAAGATATGCATCGATCCCGGCTTTCGTACCGCTCCCGGAGAAGTTCCGCGACCTGCCTGCGGGCAGCGTGTTCGACTTCACCGCCGACATGACCCGCAACTGGCGGGATATCGTGAAAGTTGTGAAAGACCCCGAGGCGGAGAGCGGCATCACCAACCGGCTGGAGTTCCCGGCCCCGGTGGACCCGGTGGGGCATCCGCTGGACAAGTACAAGATGCCCATGCCCTGGGGGCTGTACCAACCATCAACGGCGACCTTTGCCTACGGGGAGTCAATCAAGCCCGGGGACGTTCCAGGGCCCGGATACCACTGGTACAGGATGAGCAAGCCGCAGAAAATCGGGCCCACTTACTACCTGTACTTCTTCTGGAGTTGGATTATTCAGTTGGACATCGATAGTGTGATCGACCCAGAGAAACCGGACCAGGAGTACGACATCTGGGCGCGGATCAAGTTCGAGGGTCCGGCATTCCCGCATGGGAAAGAGGGCGACAAGAACGCCATCAGCGTGGAGCGCGTTGTGCTGGTGAAGCACGGGGCAGGGGAGTAACGACGTTGTTCGGAGCCGGCCGGGACGGTCGGCCTACGCGGCGCATTGCCCACACGCCCAGGCTACCCGTGCAGGCCGACCGTCTCGGTCGACATCGCCTCGCACACGACACGGGAAGGACCCGCGGACTATGCCCGAAAACAGCAGACCCAATTTCATCATCATCTATACCGACGACCAGGGCTACGGCGACCTGTCCTGCATGGGTGCGCCCGACCTGAGCACGCCGCACATTGATTCCCTGGCGGCTTCCGGCGCCCGCTTCACTAACTGGTACTCCAATTCACCCGTCTGCTCGCCTTCCAGGGCATCACTCCTCACCGGCAAATACCCCGGCCACGCCGGGGTGCGGTCGATCCTTGCCGGGCACCGGCAGGCGACGGGCCTGCCGCGAGAGACGCCTTCGCTGGCATCAGCCCTCAAACGCCAAGGGTACCGCACCGCCATGTCGGGCAAGTGGCACCTTGGCGTTGCCGAGGATTCCATGCCTCACAACCACGGCTTTGACGACTGGTTCGGGTTCCTGGCTGGGTGCATCGATTTCTACTCCCATATCTTCTATTGGGGCATGGGCGGCGGAACCGACCCGGTGCATGACCTGTGGGACAATGGACGCGAGGTGTGGCGCAACGGCGAATACATGACCGACCTAATCACCGAGCGCGCTGTGAGCCAGATCAGCAGCTTCGCCGCGCACGATGAGCCCTTCTTTCTGTTCGTTGCCTACAATGCGCCGCACTACCCCATGCATGCGCCAGTGGAATACATGGAACGCTTTGCGCACCTCCCCTGGGACCGGCAGGTGATGGCGGCCATGCTGGCGGCGGTGGATGATGGGGTGGGGGAGATCCTCAAAGCTCTGGACCGACACGGCCTGCGGAACAACACCTGCATTTTCTTCAGCAGCGACAATGGCCCGTCTCGCGAGACGCGCAACTGGCTCGATGGCACGAAAGACCCGTACTACGGCGGCTCTGCGGGCATACTCAAGGGGCACAAGTTCAGTCTCTATGACGGCGGAGTACGGATGCCGGCGATCCTCAACTGGCTGGACCAGGTGCCCGGGGGGCAGGTCATACACGAGCCCGGAGCGATGATGGACATCTTCCCGACCTTTGTCAACGCCGCGGGCGGCAGCGCAGGAGACTATGATTGCGACGGCCTGGACATCCTGGGCATGGCGGCGCGGGGAGAGCCCAGCCCCCATGGCCCGATTTTCTGGGAGATGAACAAGCAGACCGCGGTTCGTCGCGGCCCGTGGAAGCTGGTGCTGGAAGGCCAACTGGTGGAAGGCGCACCGCCCGAAGACGCCATTCATCTTTCGAACCTGGACGAGGACATGGGTGAGCGGGTGAACCTGAAGGACGAAGCGCCCGAAATCTGCGCGGAACTGAAGGAAGCAGCGGAAGACTGGCGCGAGGGACTGGAGAAGTACTGGCAGGCCCGTTGGGAAGGGAGCAACTCGGGGCTTACAGGGCATTCGACGAGCCGGTAACCTGCAGATATGCGCCGGGGCGCGGGATTGGTTTTCCGCGCCTTTGTCCAGTCACCCACGCCGGGCAGTCGGCCAGGCTATTGCCCCGACACCAGCAGTTGCGTGAACCTGTCCGCGTCCTTCACATCCACCCGCCCGTCTCCATTCAGGTCGCCCACCGGGTCAACTGGGCCACCCGAGGCTGCATCTTTCCAGCACTGGACGAAGGCGCCGTAGTCCCGGGCGTCGATGAGTTGGTCTCCAGTGAGGTCCGCGCTGAGCTTACGCGTCCAGGCGGTCACGAGATCTTTCTGGCTCGCGTTGGTGACGGACTGCGCTACGATGACCGTTCCGAGTGTCTCGTTTGCCGGCACAGCTGCGTCGGGGGTCACTTCGACCCGGATGTCGATGAATGTCCCCGGCGGCATGTTGGGGCTATCCCAGCCACCGCCCGTGACGTCCGCAGTGATATCCTGACCCGCGGGCCCAAGATACCTGACCGACCAATGCACTGTGCCCGCGGAACCGGCGAGTTTGCATGTGTCGGCTGCGTTGCCATTGTTGTACAGGCGCAGGGTGTAGACGGCCTTTTCCCCGGGCATGACCGGGCCGTGTCCGGCCTGATTCTGGTCGTAGATGTAGCCGCCGACGTAGTCGCCACCCCAGGGAGCCTGGATAAGCAGATCGGGCCGGTAGTAGGGCGGCGGCGGGGCCAGGTCCAAGACGGTGACGCCGAAGTGGTCCTCACCGGCGAACTGGCCGCCCCAGGAGATGACGTGGCTGTCGCTCTTGTCGCAGTCCCAGGTGGTGCGGACGAAGCAATCTTCCTTGCCGCTCCGGGTGTCGTACCCGTAGCCCACCAGCACGTGCGGTCCCACCAGGAGAAGCACAGGTCTGCCCGCATCGATCTGGGCCACGTAGTCGTCGAAGGTGAACCCCCGGTAATTGTACTTGCCCGGCGGCGTGGGCAGGATGAGTTGGTTGAACACGTCATCCACCTGGTACCCCCGGCTTTGTGCGAACAGCTTCAGCCCGTGGCCGCCGTCGCGTACGTCGGGTTCATTTGCTGTGTAGTCCCGGGACGGATAGCCCTGACCGGACCAGAAGACATGGGTGTCTCCGTCGTAGTTGAGCTTGTCGGCGCGGCTGGTCCAGAGCCAGTCGCCGGTGCAGTCTTCCGGTTCATGCGGATCCCAGGGCGTGACCGAGTCGAAACACGGGTCATAGGGAGAGCCCATGTCATACCAGAAATCGTCCACGTGACCGTAAGTGGTCCGGTTCGCAACACCCATGTGCGAAGCCGCCAAGGGGCTTTCGCCCCAAGTACTGCTCAGAAGATTGTCCGGCCAGGCTTCCTCATTGTAAAGCGGGCATACACCGTTTCCGATGGGGTCGGTGTACATGTTCGGATAACCGTGCCGATCATAGTAACCGAACACCATGGCCGCCGCGGTGTTGTAGCAGCCGAAGCACCAGGTATAGGAGGGCATGTCGCTGAGTTTCTTCACTGTGCCGGCCTGGGCATCAACCTGGCCCGGGATAACCGGCGCCGGGCGGCGAGTGAAAGCTGCAACGCCTTCGGGCGGAAGCACATCAGGCGGTCTTCCATTCATGTGGCTGGGCTGGATGTCGCCGATGAGGGATGCTGGGGGCAAGACGGGTGCGTCCGGCCGGCCCACCGAGATGCTGGTGCTCAGTACGAAACACAGAGCGAGACAGAACGTGGAACACACCGGGCGGTCTGACATGCCAATCTGCCCCCACTTGCCCGCGTCTCGGGCGTTTCGTGCTGCCACGGGATATATCAAGTTACACTTTCGCCGTTAGCGGCCTGCCGCCTTCTCGTGCCGCGATAAAGGTTGTCGCTGTATAATGCCTGTGCTACACTTCTTGTGCCAAGTACGGTCCCGGGCGTTTGCTACGAGACCAGGAAGTCGTAATCTCTGGAGGGCCTCCGAGCGTGGCTGTCACCATGGACAGGGAACTGATTGTCGTTGGCGGAGGTGTGGCCGGTTGCACTGCCGCTATGTACGCGAAACGCTATAATGTTGACGTCATCGTCCTGGAGAAAGCAGCGCCAGGCGGGCAGACTGCCTTGGCATCGGAGATCGAGAACTACCCCGGCTTTCCGGAGGGTATTTCCGGCATTGAGCTGGCCGAGCGGGTGCGCCTGCAAGCCGAGAACACCGGCGTCGAGTTCGTGCAGGGCAACGCTGACAGCCTTGTGCGCGACGACAGCCACTGGGTGCTGAAGACCTCGGTGGGCGATATCCGCACGGTGGCTATCATTGCCGCCACGGGAGCTTCCCCCCGTCGCTTGAAGGTTCCCGGCGAGATGGCCCTGTTCGGGAAGGGCGTGTCGTATTGCGCCACCTGTGACGGCATGTTCTACCGGGGCAAGACGGTGGCGGTGATCGGCGGGGGGAATACCGCAGTTGACGAGGCGGTCTACCTCTCCGACATCTGCGAGAAGGTGTACCTGGTGCACAGGCGCGATCGTCTACGGGCTGAGGACGCGCTGCAGCAAAGGGCCTTCAAGCTCCCAAACATCGAGTTCATCTGGGACTCCGTTGTGACCGAGGTCCTGGGGTCTGAGTTCGTCACCGGGCTGCGCGTCACGAATGTCAAGACCGAGGAAGTCCGGAACCTCGACGTCGATGGCGTGTTCGTAGCTATTGGACATGATCCGCAGACGGGATGGCTCGAAGGTGTGGTTGAGCTGAACCAGGGCTATGTCGTCGCAGACTTGACTATGGCGACCTCGGCGCCCGGCATCTTCGTAGCCGGGGATACCCGCGACACCCCGCTGCGGCAGATCACCACGGCGGTCGGTGATGCCGCTATCGCCGCGTTTTCGGCCTATCAGTACGTGCTGAACTTCCGGGAGTGATCGCGGCCTGCGGGTTGCGTGTGGAGGTGGCTAACGGATGAAGCTCGCGTCGTGTCTGCTGCAGTGCCTACTGGCCGCCGGACTGGCCTGGAGCGCGCCTGCATTGGGCCCTCCCGTGGACCTGCTGGAAGGCCTGGAACGCGGGCAGATCTGGGCCCAGTTCTGGGGCGGCGGAGACACCGGGGTAAATGGCGTGATCGGCAGAGGAGAAACCGGCCCGCGCGGGGTGGACATCTCACCCGGGACCCAGTTCTGGGCGCAGACAACGGGCCGACAGGGGCAGACATCTCTGGGCCGGACCCAGGTTGACCTGTCCTCGCAGCGCTACGCCCGGGTGTGGATCCCCACCGCCTGCACCAATTTCAACCTGCTCGCCCCCACCGAAGAGCACGTGATGAACGCCTTCCCGTGCCCCAATGAAGACATGGCCCGGCTGTGTGCGCTCCCCGAGCTGTGGGGCTTTCCGCGTCCCTCGATCCAGCTTGCGGTTTGGGCCATCGCCAACGACCCGGCGCCCTCGAGCCTGCGGGGGTATCTGCGGGATCAGGTCCTTGCATCCAACAATGCCCTCACGGCCGGTGGCATCGTGGACGGCGCGGCCAAGCTCATCACGAACGCGGGGCTGGATCCGCTCCGTTTCGCCATGTTCCGCTGACTGGCGGAACACCAGTGAGTTCAGCGCGCGTTTCTCTAGGCAGTGCAAACCGCAGTGAGGTGCTTCTCGGGTAACCCGCATGAGTCCTGAGCAACCGCGCGACCCCAATTCGAGTTCCGTGCCGGACTTCGAGGCCCCCCGTCCCCGAAGGCGAAGGCCTTTGCACAAGGTCCCAGCGCGGCCCGACTTCGGCGACCCGTCCGGGGCCGCTCTCGCTGCCCCGGATCGGCGAACCCCGGCGATCCCGGATGTTCCCGATTTCCAGGAGCCCGCTGCGGAGCCTGCAGCCACCCCGGCTTCAGCGGCCGCTCCCGGTCCTGCCGCTCCCGAAAAGCCGCGCAGCCCCTGGCCTGCTCGGATCACAGGTGGCGTAACCATCCTGGCGATCCTGGCGATCCTGCTGGCCATCTTCATGCCTAAGGAGCGTCCGGAGACCGACCCGCAGGCGGGCAATCCCACGCCGCAACCCGCGCCGGTGGTGACGCCAACGCCCAATCCCACGCCACAGCAGGTAGCCCCGCAGATGCAGGTTGCCGCGCCGAAGCCCGTTGAGAGCGCTCCGGCTCCATCACCGTCGCCTAGCCCGCAACCGGCCGAGCAGTCCACGACACAGGACAACCAGCCGTCGGACCGCTACGGCACGTGCCCGACCTGCGGCGGCTCTGGGGTCACGCCCTGCCCGTATCCGGCGAACTGGCATACGAAAGATGGGCGCCTGATGCACCCGGAGGGCGTGGCGCTGCCCGAGAATGACGAGTTCGCGCGGGAACTGCGGGAGGATCTGACCGGCGAGGTCTGTCCCTTCTGCGGAGGGTCGCTGAAGACCCGCTGTCTGCGGTGCGGCGGAACGGGCAAGGTCAAACTCGACGAGAACGGACAGCCCGCCGACAACTGGGAGCAGCAGTTCCCCAGTCTCAGCGCCCTGCGGGCACTTCAGGGAGGCGCGCAGCACTCCCACTGATCCGTCTGGCAAGAGCCCCGGAGGGCCCGTATGTCCGCCGACCCAGACCGCAGCAACCGGGGCCCGGACTTCACTGACCCCGAGCCACATGCGAGCGGGCGATCGGTGCCCGATTTCGAAGCTCCCCCGGTGCTCACGGACCGGCGTTCGGCGGCCTCGGTCCCCCAGTTTGAGGACCCTCGTCCAGAGCCTGAACCTTCTCCTGCCGAACACCCGGCGGCCGAACTTCCCGATGATGAGCGCCGAGAGAGGTCGGCGGCCGGCAAAGCAATCGGCTGGCTAGTGGCTCTCGCCGTGCTGGCGATTCTGCTGGGGATCTACATGCCGCGGGAGCGCCCCACGTTCTCGGAGCAACGGCCCAACCAGGTACCCGCCGCGCCACCCATCGCAAATCCCGTCACTCCGCCGAACCGGGCCACCGTATCCACTGCGACACCGGTGGCGCCCGTGCAACCGTCACAGGTTCCGCAACCGCCGCCCCCAGTCACTACCAACCCCAATGCGCTGATGTCTTCCGAGGAAGCCAGGCAAGCTATCCTCGCCGCCGGGGATACGGAACGCGCCGGCAGAGACCAGGCGCTGGGGCTGATGATCGCCTTCCTTCGCCAGCCGCAGTTCCAGAATCCCGAGGACTTCGCGGTGCTCAAGGCGCACCTGAGCACCGTGGGACTAAGCCTGATTCCGGGCGGGGCAACGGCGGGGCACCAGGAGATCATCGCGGCCATCAACCGCGGCGCAACAGGGGAAGAGGCGGCGCGTGAGATCGAGGCGATCGGGCACCAGCCGGCGCTCCCTGCGCCGGTGGAGGAGGGGCTTCTGGCTGTGCTGGCATCGGCCACGACTCTGCCCGAGATCATGAACGGAGTGGACCGGGTTCAGGCGGACACCGGCACCCAGTTGAGCCCGGAGACCATCGAGGTCATCCGCCGCCATGCCGAGCAGGCGGCGCAAAACAAAGGGAATGCGCCCGGGCGCTGATCGCGGTCAGGAATTGGCCGCGATGAACTCTCGGACCCAGTTGGCCTGCTCCTGCTGGCCGTCGATGAGCACCGCCCCGAGGATGCTGAACCCCTGCAGGCTACCGGCCTCCAGATGTCGCAGAAGGGTCTCCCACTGGCATTTCAGCAGGTCCATGGGCACTGGCGCCACCGTCGGGTAATCCCGCAGGTAGCAGCCGAGGATGATGGGCTTGTCGCCGAAAAGGTCCCGGCAGCGCGGGATGTATTCGTTCAGCTTCGGCAGGTTCTCCGCATTCCAAACCCACAGGTTGATGATGTCCATGAAGGGGTGGAAACCCTCCCACTCCTCGGGCATGAGTTCGTGGGTATACACAACTGCCCACAACTTCAGGGCCGGATTGGCGCTCTTGAGGGCCTCGTAGACAAGGGAGTACTGGTCCGCTGTGCAGTTCTCGCGCTTGATCAGCCCGCGCATGTCGTCGTGGAAGCCGCCGGTGACATTTGGGTATCGAAGGGACATGCGGCTGACGTGTTCGGCTTCCCGGCGCACAGACTCCGGGGCGGAATCGATCCAGTGCTCCGCGCCCCCCGCCGGGCTGTCTTTGAACTTCCACTTGCTGATGTCGCAGGTGACCTCGTCCAGAAAGGAGAGTTTGGTGAGTGACAGGTCATCTGTGGGATGAAAGAGGAAGTTGGCGCGGGTGAGGCCGAAGTACTCGCAGCCCTCGCCGACGCCGAAGATTGAGGGGTCTACGCCCGGGTCCAGCCCCTGGCCCTCCCAGACCCAGCCGACATCGCACATGCGCATCGCGAGCCCTCCCTCCGGGGATTGTGTTCAGAGCCGTACTGCTTGGCCCTGTGCTTCAGAACGGGCGCAGGCAAAGACGATCCTGTGGACCCTTTCGGCTGCGCGTAGAGCCTCGTCATCCGGGGCTTCCGCGCGGACGGCCTCGACGAACGCGGCGATGGACTCGCGCATGCCGGAGAAGCCCGCTACGGGCTGGGCGCAGGGCACCTGGGCCTCGTGCCACTGGTTCACGCCCGACTTCCAGCGACAGGCACCGCTCCACAGGTCGATGATGGCCTCGCCTCGAGTGCCGACAACCGCCAGTTCGGTGCGCTGGCCTTCAGCGGCGACCAAGTTGAACTCGAACTGCCCCACTGCTCCCGTTGGGTAGCTGAAGCTCGCCCAGCCGTGGTCCATGAGGGTGCGATTCGCCGCGTAGCCCCCGGTGACGCACACGCGTTCAGGAGCAACCGCGAAGACACGGTCCAGCACATCCACGTACCAACAGCCCAGCCAGGGGAAGAAACCCTGGGGTTCGGCCTCATCCAGCCAGTCGCCGCCGCCCAGGCCCCAGTCGCACCAGAGACTGACTTTCGCGAGAAATGGCTCGCCCAGTTCGTTGGGCAGTAGGCGGGTCATCAGGAAATCCAGCACCGGCAGGCAGCGCAGTTCCAGGTCGGCGCGCACCACCTTGGGGTGACAGGCCACCGTCTCCAGCGCGTGCATGGCTTCGGCTTCTTCCACGGCAATGGGCGGTTCGTAGAGGACGTGCTTGCATGCGTCCAACGCCGCCGCGAGGGCCTCCGCATGCAGCGGCCCGGGCAGTGCAATGGCGACGGCATCCACAGGCGAGTGGTCCAGCAGGTCCCGATAGTCTGTGAAGAGCTCCACACCGGGCCCGAGCAAGTCCGCCGCCGCCTGCCGCGATGCATCGCTGGGCGCCGCGACGGAAATGACCTCCACGTGGTCCAGCGCCTCAAGGGACGGTACGTAAGCCGAGCGGGACCACATGCCGAAACCGATAAGCCCCAACCGGACGGTATCCATCCGGCTTCACCTCACTGATCGCCGGGCGCCGGTCAGTCCTGCGGTGGAGTGTTGGTCGCATCCTGCTGTTCCTCGGCCGCGGACTCCTCGGCCCTGCGCAGGTCTGCTTCCGTGTTCCCGACGTGCTCCAGCCCAAGCAGCTTCTTGTGCTCCTCACCCAGTTCAGCGGCCAGTTCGTCAGGCACAAGGAAACCGATCATCCCGCGTTTCGCAAGCATTTTCAGGAACTCAGTCAGAGACAGTTCGGCTTCTTTGCGCCCGAGACGGTACTCCTTGCTCAGCTTCGCCGACAGTTCGGCGATGCTGCTCGTTCCGTCACAGTTCTTCCAGACGAAAGTGCCAACCTCGTCCAATGCCAGCGGGCGCGTCTCGGGTACGAAAAACATCCATGCAAGAAACTTGCCCGTGATATCGGTGCGGCGCGGAAGGATAACGACGGCCTCGCCGTCGTCGTTTTCGCGCCACTTGAGGCTCGGATTGCGCACAGGGCGGGCGGAGAGGGCCTGCTCGCGCGTGAGTGGCGGGGCCTTCTGCTTCTTTTGGCCCGGCAACAGCCCCCGAGCGCTCTCGATAATGGTCATCAGATCCAAAGATGGCTCACTCCCGAATGACTGGCGGAAAGCAGTTGCCGTTCTCGCAGATGGAATGGCCGCCGACCAAGAAGGTGGCCCTACGAAGGACGGTCCGCACCGGTCGGGTCCGTTGGTGTGACCCCTCGGACTGCCCGGGAGACCACGAACGTCCATCCAGCGACCCAGGCTACCGCAGCGACGATCACCACCATCTCGCGCGGCCCCAGCGCTCGCACCGCGATGGGGCTGTCGCCGCGGGAATCGTAGTCCATGACCCCACCGCCCAGCAGGTACCGGGCATAGGCCAGGCCGGCCGTGCAGACGATGACGCCAACCCAGAGTTGGATAATGGCTGCGCGCAGCCGCCGCCGCTCCACTCCGTGACTGCTTCCGTTGATCCAGGTCAGCCCGGAGATGAGGCTGAGGGCGAGGACAATCGCGGCTCCGATGCCGATCCACTCGGGCAGGCTATGTGCTGTCAAAGTCGTATGCACCGCGGGTGTGAGGGTCAGTCCCCGGCCACGAGGCCGGCGTTGATACCCGCCGCGGCGACCTCCTCTTTCAACTGCTCCGCTTCCCCGCGCGATTTGACTACGGCGACATTCACTCGATGCAGGGTCTTTCCGTTGCGCTGTATCTTCTCAATGTATGGCTTGTAGCCCATTGCCGTCAGTTGGGAGAGAGTGCGACTTGCGTTCTCGGCGCTGGAAAACGCCCCGGCCGTGACCGTGTAGCCGCCCGACCGTCCTTCAGGTTTGCCGGCGGGCTTCGGTCTATCGGGCGGAGGCTTGTCGTCGGCCTCTGCTTCACCCTCATCATCAACCAGCGTGTTGAGCGATGCGCCATCCTGGGGCTCGGCGAGATCTTCCTCGCGCTGGATGCGTAGCTTTTCGGCGTAACTCGGGTCGCGTTCTTCGATACGCACCTCGGCCTTGTCCGGCGCGCGGGCTTCCTGCTCGATCCGCGCGGCGTTCTCCGGGTCCATGTCCGCCTGGGCCACGATTCGCGGGGCGCCGGGCGACATATCAAGAGTCCCAAGCCGTTTCCCCAACCAGTCGCGGCCAACCCGGAAGCCAAGGAAGGCCACGATGGCTGCAATAAAGATGACCACGGACCAGAAAGTCACCGATTCCGCCAGGGCGCTGGGCTCGCGGCGACGTCTGCGGGGCATGCACGACACCTCCAGCCGGCGGGGGCGCATTGGGGGCTGCGAAGCAGTGCGCCGGCGCGTGGATTCTAACACGGGAGCGGAACAGGCGGCAAGCGCCGTGTCCGTGAGAGAGAAAAGAGGACGATAGGTCTTGCAAATCCCCGGTAATTTACAGATAAATCCCCAGTTTTGCCGCACGGTTGCGTTGACCTCGGTAGCTAATCTGATTACTATATTGCGTGGATACTTTGTTTGCAGCACGCCAAGGAGGGGCAGCGATGATCCGGGTCACCATTCTCGCCATCGCTCTCGCGGTTACGTCCGTAACAGCCCAGGCCGCCCTCATCTCCTGGGCCGCCTCGCCTGATGTCCCGGACGCCGACGATGCCTTTCAGTACAGCCAGCCGCTGGTGGCTCTCTTGAACGGCCAGGACATCTACCCCGGCCTGTGGTGGGACGATGTGGCCGGCAAGCGGTACTTCCGGCTGGACATTCAGGGGACGCCGTCCGGTGGAAGCGACTATGCAGAGATCTATGGGATCTACATCGACGCGATTCCGGGCGGCTCAGACGGCCCGACCGATGCACTGGACTACATCCCGGACGAGCTTACGGGGATTGACTATATCCTTGACATGCATTACAGCCCGACCCTGGGCTGGTTTGAGCATTTCCATACCTGGACCGGCGTGACATGGACCGTCGCGACCCCCGACCTCACCCAGCGTTCCAATAGCGACAAGCAGCTTGAGTGGGGACAGGACCTCGCCGACTTTGCGGTGGCCGGCGGCTGGACCTTCTGGGGTGCAACTCACTCCGCTGGTGGCGCGGGCAATCCGGACGTGACCCACGACCTGACTGAGGCGGGAGCCGTTCCCGAGCCCGGCACGGTCGCCTTGTTTGGCCTGGGACTGGCCGCGGTTGCCTGCATCCGCCGCCGCAGAGTCACCGGAAGCTGACGTTTCATACTCGCATCCCATTCCGGGCCTCGCGATTTCCGCGGGGCCCGTTTCGGTTCTGTACCGGTTTGCGTGGCCCCGCGGGTTGGCATCGGCGCCGCATCAGGTTATAATCCTTTGAAATTGAACCATGCCGCAGACGGTGCAGGTTAGGCTCCGATGAAGCGATACTTGTTCATTGTGGCCCTGGCCGTTGTCCTGGTCGGGGCCGTTTGCATGCGAGGACGAGCGCGACCAATCGCGATCCTGGACGGACAGGTTCGTCAGATCGTGGCCGGGCCGCGCGGCGTCTTCTGGATCGAGACTCCGATGCCCGGCGATGGCGGGTCGGCCGGTGATGGACCGTGCCGGGTCGTGGGCGTTCCTCACGGAGGAGGCCGGCCGGTGGTCGTTGCGCAGGAATATGACCTGCGTTCCCTGTTCCTCGACGACGACCGCTTGCTGATCATCGGCTCCACCGGCCCGGAGATCGATAGTGGGCAACTGATCGTACTCGACCTGAACTCCGGCCGGCGCACGGTGCACAGCGGTCTGCACAGGCCCTGTGGCATCTGGGCCCGTGGCGAGCGCATTTGCTGGGCCGAGGGGCGCGAAGCCCGTGGGGCATCGGTCGTGCATGTCCCTGTGCTCCAGCATCTCCAGGCCATTCGGGCGGGAAACGGGAATCCCGCGACGGCGCGGCTGCTCGGGGTGGCGGAGAGCTCCCGCCCCCATTTCTCGGGCCAAATCCTCGGGTCTGATGGCACCTACTACTACTGGGCCGAGCGCGTCGGCGAAGGGTTGTCGGAGGGTGCGACAACGCTGCGGCGTTGCCCCGAGAACGGCGGGGAAGTCGAGACACTGGGACGAGCGGCGGGGCCGAATGTGGGTCTGCTCACGCCCGACAGCCTTGTCTGGACCGCATATTCCGAGGAAATGAACAGCCCCGGGTCTGGACGGTGCGCCCGGATGCTGCCGCTGAAGGGTGGGCAAGCCAGGACAGTCACGGACTGGCTGCCCTCGAGCGGAACATTAGTCTCGGTGGGTCGCACTGTGTGGTACGGTGGCGCCGGCTACCTGTGGCGCATACCCGATGAACTCGACGAGCCGGTTCCGGTCGCACGCACCGGCGCGGTAGGGCCCGGACAGGCCGCCGTGTATGGGGGCAATACATATTCGCAGGAGCAACTGAATGACAAGGCGGTGGTCATGCGCCGGCCCATCTCGCCGTGGGGCCGCGTTCGAGCTGCCCTGACCCTCCCTGGATCATTGAAAGCAGCCGGGCAGGTGGCGCAATGAGACAGCAGCTATCGCCCCCGCTGGTCGCGGCCGTCGTGGTGCTCACATTCCTCGCAGTTCTCACCGGTTACTGGAAAGGTCTTCTGCGAGACAAAGAGGGTGGGGGAACTGGAGAGATGGCTGGTGGCGGCGCGATGCCACCGCCGCCCCTTGTTGGCTTGCCGGGCGTACAAGTGAGCACTGTCGCCGGTCCGGCTCCGCAGGTCGCCGGGGCACTGGACATCTCTCACCGCGACGGTTTCGGCAACGACGCCCGCTTTGACGGTCCCTCCGGAATCGCTATTGCGCGGGACGGCAGCCTGCTGGTCTCCGACGCGCGCAACCATCGGCTGCGCAGGATTGGGCCAGACGGGCAAGTGAAGACTCTTGCCGGCAGTGGCCCCGTCTCGACCGTCACCGGCGCCCATTTGGACGGCCCCGCAACAGGCGCCCGCTTCTGGTGTCCAGTGGGGCTGGGGGAGACGCCGGATGGGGCGGTGGTCCTCGCTGATGCCGGTAACCACCGCGTCCGTCGCCTGAGTGGAGGGACCGTGACCACCCTGTCCGGTGGCGACACCCCCGAAGACAGCCTCGGGCTGCCGTCCGGAGCTCTCGCGGATGGTCCCGGTGCAGTCGCGCGGTTCGCATACCCGACAGATGTCGCGGTCATGCCCGAAGGCTCTGTGCTGGTGGTGGATACTGGCAACCGGCGCGTAAGGCGGGTAGCCCCCGACGGATCGACCAGTACTTACGCCGACTTGTCTGCCGCAGGCGCCAGGGAGCCGTGCGGGATCGCATTGAACGCGTCAGGAGTGGCTTTCGTGGCCGACCCGGCGGCCCAGGCGATCTTCGAGGTTCAGCCCGGCGGCGGTGTGAGCAGGCTTCCGGGCCCGGTTCCCAGCCCGATCTGGATTCGCCCCACGGGAGTCGCCGTGGCCCCTTCCGGGGTGCTGTATGTCACCGACACGGGCAGCCACTGCCTCATGCGCGTTCCCCCGGGTGGCGCTCCACAACTGATCGCAGGGGTGGTCTCTGTGGACGCTCCCGGTCCGGGCTACGGCAATGGCCAGGGCGACACCGCCAAGTTCTCGGCTCCTTGCGATATCGCAATCGGGCCGGATGGTGCTGTGTACATTGCGGATTTCGGCAACAACTGCGTTCGCAAGGTCGTCATCCCTCCGGGTATCTGATCTCGCGACACTCACGCCGGGAGGTGCGCGCGTTGCGCATCGAAGTCGACAAGCTATCGAAAACCTACGAGGGCGGGATCAAGGCGCTCCTGCCCCTGGACTTATCCATCACCGACGGCGTGTATGCGCTCCTGGGCCCGAACGGTTCGGGCAAGACAACGTTCATGCGCATCCTGGCGACCCTGCTGGAGCCGACCGCGGGCACCGCGCACATCGATGGGCTGGATCTGCGCCGAGACCGCCTGGAGATCCGGCGGATGCTGGGCTACCTGCCCCAGGATTTCGGCTTCTACCCGACGCTGACGGTGGCTGAACAGCTGGATTACATGGCTCTCCTGTGTGATCTCGGGACCCCTGCACGCCGACGCGAGGCTGTGGACAGGTGTCTTCATGAGGTGAACATGGCTCAGTACGCTGACCGCAAGGTGGGCGGTCTGTCCGGGGGGATGCGCCAACGCCTGGGCATCGCGCAGGCTCTACTCAACCATCCGCGCCTGCTGATCATCGACGAGCCCACGGCCGGCCTGGACCCCGAGGAGCGCATCCGCATCCGCAGCCTCTTGGCGGAACTGGGCGGGGACCGCATCGTTATTCTGTCCACTCACATTGTGGCAGACGTTGAGGCGACCGCGGACAATGTCTGTGTCCTGCGTTTCGGGGTCAATCTGTTCACGGGGACCACAGAGGAATTGGTTGAGCGGGTACGCGGCAAAGTCTGGATGATGGATATCGACCCCAGCGAGCTGCGGGAGGTCAAAGAGCGGTACACCTTCACGGGGGTCTACCGCACGGCCGAGGGCATGAAGATCCGGCTGCTGGCCGACGATGTAAACGATCCCCGTGCGCGCCCGGACGAGCCCACACTCGAGGACGGATACATCGGGGAGGTGGAGCGCGCCCGTGCTCTGGCGGCTGAGGTATAGAGTTCTTCCTATAGCCAGGTACGAGATGCTGCTGGGGCTGCGCAGCGCCTCCGGGCTGACGCTGCTGGGCGTGTGCCTGCTGGTGGGGCTTGTCTTGGGGGCCCGTTCCGGAATGACCCCGGCGGCCGTTTCCTATCAGGTCGGACGCATGGGCGCGATTCTGCTGGGATTCCTGTGTCTGCCACTCATGGCAGGCGCTGCCCGTAGAGATCAGCAGACCCTTGCCTCGGATGTCGTCCAATCTCGTCCACACCAGGCCCACGACCTGCTGCTCTCCCGCTTCCTGGGCAATCTGGGAGTGGCGCTTTGTCTTTTGGTTGCCTTGGCCGTATTCACTTTTGCGGCCCAGGCGGCTCTCGCCGGGTCACCTCCGCCGGGCGCGGGGCCGAGGATTGCCCCCATGGCACTCATCGACGGCATACTCGCGGGTGCGTTGCCGCTTGTGGTTCTGTGCGCTCTCGGGTATTGCGCCGGCGACCTGCTGCAGAACACTCTTTCCGCCGCGATCATCGCTCTTTACTGGATCTTGGTGCTGCTGGGGCGCGATTATCTGTCGCGGATATTCGACTTCTCCTTGTCGCAGAACGCGGCGGTCTACCTGCTGCTGTCAGCCGGCGTCGTTGCCGCGTCCATGGCGGTGGCTCGCTACCGTCAGGGCCTGTCGAATGCTCGCCGGGCCAACGTGCCTCTGGTAGCAGCGGCCCTGCTTGCCGCGGGGCTTATCTTGGCCGTTCGGTTCGTGCTCACGCGCCACGATCCCCCGATGAGCGCGCACCCGTTGGCCCAGCAGGTGGCCAGCCAGAGCATCCGATCCGGCCGCCTGCCCGGTTTCTGGCTCAAAGACCAGCATGGCAAGCGCGTGGCGCTGAGCGATTACGAGGGCAAGTGCCTCGTGGTTGGTTTCTGGTCGCCTGGCCAGCCCGATGTCGCCCATGTGCTTGGAGCCTGGCAGCGCATCCACGAGGAATATGGAGACAAGGGCGTCCAGGTAGTGGCCGTCTGCCTGTCCGATGACTGGAGCGTCGGCGCACGATTCGCACGGAGCAGCCGTTTGAGCTACCCTGTTGTTACCGACACAGGGACGCACTGGGCCGAGAACATCGAGGATTCATCGCCGCTTGCCGAGGCATACGAGATCAGCAGCTTGCCTTGCACAATGATCGCCGACCGAAACCGTTATCTGGTGCAGCGCCTGGAAGCCCAGGGGCAGGCCCAGTATGAGTCCATTACCTATGCGCTGAAAGGCCTGCTGAGCACTCCCTGACCGGGAGGGCCGGGCCTGCGAACGAGCCCAATTCATGGATAACCTGCGCACGTTGTTCCGCTATAACGCAAGGGTGCTTCTGGCCAACAGCTACTGGCTGTTGATCATCCCTGTTGTCGCCAGCCAATTGGTCATCTTCTGGCACATGGCCATTGCCTCGCTGGTGACGCCGGCGACGGTCGCCCGGACCTGCGAACTGGTCATTCCGCTGCTGGGCGCGTTCCTCGCGGCCCACGCGCTGGCCCCCGAACAGAAATACCGGGTGGACGAGATCACCTTCGCACGCCCGGTGCCCTTCACCCGCACCATCATCCTCCGGCTGCTGGCCTTGTACTCACTGCTGGTAATTCTCGCAGTGCTCATGATGTACGTCTACCGCGCGGGTCTGAAGATTGACGTGGCGCTGGGAGATGTCTTGCTCGCCGGCGTCCCGTCAGTGCTCTTCCTGTCCATGCTTAGTTTGGCATTTGCGGCCGCTTGGCGCAGCCCGGCCCTCGGTGTCGGCGCCGCGCTCCTGTACTGGATTGCAGATGCCTGGAAGGGCAGCGCGCTGAACCCGTTGATGAGCCTGTACGGGTACGCGACCTGGCTGCAACATGAGAAACTGGAAGACGAGCGCATGGAGTGGATCGCCAGCAAGGCGATCCTTGCCGTGCTGGCGCTCGTGCTGATTTTCGTGGTGACACGCGGCCTGCAGCGTCCTGCTTCCCCCCGGCGCTGGCAATCCGTGTTGCGGCTCGCCGTCGGGGTGCTGGTGGTGGCGGGAGTGTATTTCACGTCCGGCGCGGTCTGGCAGTACCAGAAAGCTGCGCGTCTTGCCGCAAGTGACCCGCAGGGTGCCCGCGAGGCCTATCGTGCCACTTTCGCCCAGTACGGGCCCATTCCGGCTGCCTACCTGTTCGGCCAGGCTTTCGCCCAGTATGTCGGCTACCAACCGGGCGCGAGCCGGGAGGCGCGCGAGATCGGCGAATCCCGCAACCTGACGATCACCCGTATGAGGAACGTTGCCGAACGCTGGCCAGACGGTCCCTGGGCGGACAATGCTCTCTACGAAGTGATCCGGATCAGTCCCACGGGCGAGGACAACAGCGAGGAGGCGCGCACGGCGAACCGAGTGCTGCTTGAGACCTCTCGCGATTTCCTGAACAGATATCCCACGTCCGAGTTCGCGCCGTGGGTCGCCGCGCGGATGGTCACTGCCGCCCGGCTGCTCGGAGATGAGGAGTCAATGCAGTGGGCCTACGAGCGGTCCGTCAAGGTCTATGGGGGCTCCGCCGCGTCCGCCCGGGCGGCTGCCGAGATGCGCCAGTTCTATGTGGATCAGGGACAACTGGATAAGGCGGTGGAGTCCGCGCGCCTGGCTGCTGAAGCCGCGGCGCCCGAGGATCGGCCCGAAGCGCTCCTGGACCTGGCTTCCTTCCTGGCTCAGCAGGGCAAGCGCGAGGAGGCGCGGGAGATCCTCCAGGGCGTCGAGAAAGCGGTACAGGAGAAGCTGGCGGCCCTGGGACTGGAGGTCCTCACCCTCGAGAATGCCACCCCAGAGAACATGAAGAGGCGGTCGGAGATCCTGCAACTTCGAACTCGGGCCCGCGAGAAACTAGCGGCCCTCGATGGCAAGCAGCCGGCGCCGTGAATCTGGAGCAAGAAAAGCGTAAACTCCTCTTTACCTCGCTGTGCCTCGTGCCGATACTGACCGAGGGCAAAGTGATTATCGCCGGACAACCGGGGGGTCTGCCCAATGGCCTTGCTGCGCACGACTCTGGCTGTGCTCTGTTTTGTGTTTTCTGCTTCCTGTTCCGCCATAGAAATCCAGAGCGGTACCTTGCAAGCCACCACAGACGAGTTTGGTTACGTGACCCAGTACTCACTGGACGGCGGCGTAACAAATGAGCTGTGGCAGCTGTACGGGTACATTGGCAACGAATACGGGGTAATTCCCACCGCGCCGGGGAGCAGCTACTCGCAGTTCTTCGACGTGGACAGTCTCAACGTAACAGCTACAGGCATCACCTCAAGCCTGAGGCTCAATGCACTCGGTGCAGCGGAGCTGGGACTGTCGGCGGGCGACATTCTGATCGACTGGGCGATCTCCGTTGACGGTCCGCCGGCCAACAGACTGCTTTGGTCGCCAACCATTCGGAATGCCGCCGCCTCGTCCATGACGCTGTCCTTCTATGCTTACCTGGATTTGGACATCAATGAGACTGAAGAGCAGGACATTGCGGAAGGCGGTTTGCACGGCGGAGCATTCGGCGAAGGTGCGAAACGCCTGATCTGGACCCTCGCGCCGACTGCGGAGCATTACGAAGCCGGTCCATTTCCCAGCATCCAGTCGCTGCTGGACAACATGGCCGCAGCTTCGGACCTGGGAGACAGTGGCCTGCCGATCGGTACGCCCTCCGACATCACAGCAGCATGGCAATTCGATCTTCAGCTGGGAGCGGGGGATTCGGCGAGGCTCGACATGGCTTTGGCCACACCGGAACCGGGCACTCTGGTCCTGATGCTGTCAGGAATCGGCGCCGGATGGGTTGCGCTTGTGCGGCGCAGGGGACGAGACACGGGGAAGAAACTGGGACATGGCTAACGACTCGGCCGGCGGGAACGGGATGGGCGGGAGACAAGACTCTGGAACCAGTTCCTGACCGCCGCGATGGTATTGCCCATGGGGAAGCCATCCAGATCGGCGCCTTCGGTGCAACTGGCGCCGTCATTGGCGGCCTGGATAGCCAGGCCGACGCCGGTCGCGTGGATGGGAGTGGCCACGCTTTCGGAGAGCCCCACCAGGTTGCGCGGCGCACCGACGCGAACCGGAAGCCCGTCGAGTACGTCGGAAGCCACCCGCCAGGCGTCCGCAAGTTGTGATCCCCCGCCGGAAATCACGACTCCGCCATTGATTGTGTGGTAGACCCCTGCCCGGCGCAGATCGTTCTTCACCAGCGTGAAGATCTCCTCGACCCGCGGTTGGATGATCTCGGAGATCAGGCGCTGCGGGACGCGCTCAGCCTTGCCGGTTCCGGCGATGTTCACCTGGACATAGTCATCTTCGGACACTGATTCCGGCATCGCCCTGCCGAAACGGCACTTGAGCATCTCGGCATCTTCGAGGCTCACATGCAGGACACGGGCGATGTCGCGGGTAAGGTGGTTGCCGGCGACGGGGATGGCGGATGTGTGGCAGATGGAGCCGTTGTCGAAGGCTGCGATATCCGTGGTCCCGCCGCCTATATCGACGAGGGTCACACCCAGGTCGCGTTCCGCTTCGGTGATCACAGCGAGGCTTGTGGCGATTGGCTCCAGAAGGTCTTGCTGGACCTCGATACCGCAGTCTTCGACGCACTTCTCCACGTTATCGATAATATTCTGCATCCCGGTGACAACGTGGACTTCGGCGTCGAGGTAGGTAGCGCTCATGCCCACGGGGCGTGTGACCCCGGGCTGCCCATCGAGAGTGAATCCCCGGACGATGGTGTAGACGATTTCGCGGTCCGAGGGCAGCGCCACACTGTCCCGTGCGCTCTGGATCACTTTCTCCACGTCTTCGGGTGTGACTTCGCCCGTCGGGCCCGTGCGCACCCGTCCGGTCACATTGGCGCACTGAATGTGGTCGCCGGTGATCCCGACATAGGCACCCGCGATCTTGATGTCCGCCATGCGCTCAGCGGCCGCCACCGCTTCGCTAATAGAATTGCGCGCCAGTTCACGATCCACCACGATGCCGCGTTTGAGGCCGTGGGACGGGTGCGTGCCCACACCCACGACATCCAGCGCCCCACGGTCCGTTGGGCGCCCGATGACCACGCAGATCTTGGTGGTCCCGACATCGATTCCGGCCACGCACAGGTCACGACGCACCGGGTGTTCTCTCCTTGGAAGAGGGCAGACAGAATCGGGTTCGGGCACAGGTCCGCCCGAAACTTTATCTTACCTTTGGCTGGCCGCGGTAGGCAAGCACCTTGCAGCGGCCGTCCGGGCAACGGCATGGCGCGGGTCCGTCAGAGCCCGGAGTACTCCATCTCCACGTCGCCCAGGAACACGGTGTCTCCCGGTTTTGCTCCCTTCGCCTCCAGCATATGCATCACTCCGAGGGCTTCGAGCTGTTCCTGGAGCCTCTCGAGTGCAGGCATGCTCTCCAGATTCGTGCGCTCCACAAGCTTCTCGACTTCGGTGCCCTGCACCACGTAGGTCTCCGGAGCCATTCTGCGCACGCTGATGCGCCTGAATGGGGCAGGCGGAGCTTCGAACAGTCGGGGCTCCCGGAGGCTGTCGTCGAGCGGGTCCGTGAGATCGAGTTCACGGAGCACGCCGGCCACGTAGTTCGTAATCTCCCACACACCCTCCCCGGTGACTGCAGAAAGCGGGAAAGCCTTGCGACCGTCGGCCTCAACTCGCACCGTGAGGCGCTCAATGCTCTCGGGGTCCTGCAGGACGTCCACTTTGTTCATGCCGACCACCTGCGGCAGCGAAGCCAGGCGGTCATCGTGGAGTTCGAGTTCGCGGTTGATGACCTCGTAGTCCTCAACCGGATCGCGTCCTTCCGTCCCGGCGACATCCACGAGGTGAACGAGCACCCGGGTTCTCTCCACATGGCGAAGAAACTCGTGTCCCAGGCCGGTGCCCGCGTGGGCCCCCTCGATGAGCCCGGGTACGTCGGCGACGACAAAGGACTGGTCCCAGTCCATGCGGACCACACCCAGGTTTGGCTCGAGGGTAGTGAAATGATAGGGCGCAATCTTCGGCTTCGCGGAGGAAATGCGACTGATAAAGGTAGACTTGCCCACATTCGGGAAACCGACGATGCCCACGTCCGCGAGGAGCTTCAACTCCAGCCGCAGCACACGCTCCTCGCTCTTCTCGCCCATCTCGGCGAAGCGCGGGGCCTGTCGCGAGGGCGTGGCGAACCGGGCGTTCCCGCGTCCGCCTTTTCCGCCCCGGACCGCAAGCAGCCTGTCTCCCGGTCGCGTCAGGTCGGCCAGCAGTTCGCCGGAATTGGCGTCATAGACCATTGTGCCGGGAGGAACCGGAACGGTCAGGTCTCTGCCGGACTTTCCGGTCTTGTGGGTGCTTCCGCCGGGTTTGCCGTTCTCCGCTTTGAAACTGTGCTTGTACTTGAAGTCCAGCAGCGTGCGCTTGGAAGGGTCTACCACCAGATACACGCTGCCACCATTGCCCCCGTCGCCACCGCCGGGGCCTCCCCTGGGGACGTGGGCTTCGTGGATGAACGACACCAGACCGTTGCCCCCGCGGCCCGATCGAACTCTGATCTCAGCTGTGTCCAGGAACATTGCGTCCACCCCAAAAGAGAAATGCCGACACGCTCGGTGCCGGCATCCCCGGGAAAGCTAACTCGCAGGTTTCTCGCGTCCGGCCGGACTACTCCGCCATCGGGATGACGCTGACCTGCCGGCGGCCGCCCGCGCGGGTACGAAACTGCACGGTTCCGTCAATCAGGGCAAACAGGGTGTCATCCTTCCCGCGGCCCACGTTTTCGCCCTGGAGAACCTTGCTGCCGCGCTGGCGAATGATGATGTTACCGGCACGGACCGCTTCGCCGCCGAACTTTTTTACGCCGAGGCGTTGCGCGGCGCTCTCGCGCCCGTTCTTGGTACTTCCCATTCCCATTTTGTGCGCCATGGGTAACACTCCCTTGGAAGGCGAAGCAGGACGCTACGCCGAGATTTCGGTGATCTGCACCTGGGTGAAATGCTGGCGATGACCGCGGATCTTCTTGTAGTGCTTTTTCGGGCGGTACTTGAAGACGATGATCTTCCGGTCCCTGCCCTGCTGCACAACTCGCCCGGTCACCTTCGCGCCGGCTACATATGGAGCACCGATGTTGGCGCTGTCGCCGTCGAAGACCGCGACGACCTTGTCAAACTCCACAACGTCGCCCACCTTGGCATCCAGACGGTCCATCTTCACGATGGTGTCGGCTTGCGCCTTGTGCTGACGACCTCCGGCCTCGATGATCGCATACATCGTAACGACTGTCCTTTCACCGTGGGACCGCGGAGAGCGGCTCCAGTCACAGGTTGGCAGAATCAAAACACAACCGGGAAGTCAGCCCTCCGGCTGTGGGATTATTAGTATATTGCTGTGCTGAATCCGTGTCAAGAGAAGAAAAGGGCCGGCTGACGCCGGCCCATTCTTGCGGATTCTGCGCGTAGCCACTGTTGTCGCGTGCGCGACTACGGATTGCCCGGGTCCTCGGCGACGAACTTGAGGCCGTTGCCGCGGCGGCCGGTGGGAATGCTGTTCTTGCCCATCCACTTCACGTGGCCGTCCCAGAAGGCGATGTTTGCGCCCTCATTGTGAGGATCCCCGATCCAGTGCCGGTGGTTGCCCGGGCCCGGGTTGCTTATGTTGGTGCAACAGTCGCGGTCTGTGTTGGCATCCTGGTAGTTGTGGGGGATCCACGCGATGTCTCCATTGCGGGTTCCACGTCCGCCACCGTCGGCGAACATCACGGTTTGAGCGGGGGAAGTGAACATTGCAAGCTTGCGGTTCTCGCCGCCCCGTCCCCATGCGTAGGAGCGCCAGGCATCATCCGGCTGTGACGGACACCACCACAGTTGGTGGTTCTTATGGTACGGCAGCAGGGGGTTCCACTTCGGCAGCGCGCTGGCCTGGATATTCCCGGCATTTGCCTCATAACGATGGAAGCAGCCGCTGCAATTGCCGCCGCCGACGAATGCCCAGTTGGTGCCGCCTGCCGTCGGGCCGTGACTGCGCTCGTCATAGTCCTGCACGTACATCAACTCGGCGAGGGCAATCTGCTTCAGGTTCGACTGACAGCTTGCCTGCCGGGCCTTTTCACGAGCTCGGGCGAAGACGGGAAACAGGATCGCTGCTAGGATCGCGATGATTGCGATGACCACCAGCAGCTCAATCAGGGTGAAACCGTGGCGCCTCATGACCAGACCTCCAATGCATTTGATAGAGTGAATGAGACCGGAATACGCACGTCCGTCAATGGCAACCATCCGCAAGTAATTGAGGAGGTTACATGACAAAGATGGGAACGTCAAGGTGCTTTGATTGTCGGGTGTAAGCGCAACGTGATAATGTCCGGTTGGTGCAAAGTAGAAATGTCCGGTGGTAGTGTCGTCGTCGTCGCGCGGCGAACTATCCGGGATGGAACTACTCATGAGCGTAAAAGAGCGTGACTGTCTGAAGATCGTTTCGCAGTTGGCAGGACCCGGCGGTGGTGCCGGCAAGTTGACCCAGGCCCAGGCCGCGGACTTGCTGGGGTGCACTGAGCGCCATGTGCGGCGTCTGGTGCGGCGCTATGAGCACGAAGGCGACGCCGGCCTTGTTCACAAGTCTCGCGGCAGGCCGTCGAATCGCTGTCTGCCCCAGGAGTTCCGGGAACAGGTCATGGTCCAGGTGCGCAAGCATTACCGCGATTTCGGCCCGACCCTTGCTGCGGAGATGCTTGCCGAACGCCACGGCCTATCGGTCAGTCGCGAGACCCTGCGCCAGTGGATGATCGCCGAAGAGCTGTGGAAGCCCAAGCGCCGCAAGGCCGTTTATCGACAGCGGCGCCCGCGCAGGGAGTGCTTTGGCGAACTGGTGCAGATCGACACCTCCGAGCATGACTGGTTTGAAGGACGGGGCGAGAGCGCGGTGCTCATCACCCTCATCGACGACGCCACCAGTCGCGTCACTATGCGCTTCTTTGAAGCGGACGACACGCAGGCCAACATGACGATCCTGCGCGACTACATCGCCCTGCATGGCCGCCCTATGGCTTTCTACGGCGACAAGGCAAGCCATTTCCGGGTCAACCGCCCGGCCAGCGTGGAAGAGCAACTGGAAGGCCTGGAGCCCGAGACCCAGATCGGGCGCGCCCTGCGCGAATTGGACATCACGTGGTTCACGGCCCATTCTCCCCAGGCCAAGGGACGGGTGGAACGCAGCTTCGACACCGCTCAGGACCGGCTGGTCAAACTGATGCGCTTGGACAACATCCGCACCATAGAAGAAGCCAATCGCTTCCTGCAGGAGCGCTACATGCCCCAATTCAATGAACGCTTCACGGTTCCGCCCGCCTGCGATACGGACGCCCACCGTACTTGCGAGGGCCTGGACCTGGACGCCATCTTCAGCCACCAGGAAGAGCGCGTGGTCACGCGGGACTACACGATCCGGTTCAAGAACCAGCGCTACCAGATCAAAAAAGAAAGCGCCGCGCCGGGCCTAGTGCAAAGCAAGCTGATCGTGGAACAGCGCCTGGACGGTAGCATCTGGCTGCGATGGCGGGATCAGTACTTGCAGTTCGTGACGATAACCCCCACCCCGACGGGCGCCGCCGCTGCCCTTCCGGTCGGGCTACGCCCTCCCTACAGGGCAGCGGCCAAGGCACAGCCGTCACCCCGAAGGCAGACCACCCGTGGAAGAAACCCTACAAAGGAGACTCCCGACCCCAACGGCAGTAGGACATTTCTACTTTGCACAAAACCGGACATTTCTACTTTGCGTTGACAGGTGCTTTGATTGTCGGGGGTGTGTTCCGCGGCAGCTGGTGGGTTCGGTCGAGCCGGGGCCCTCTCTCCGTCCTCGGGTGTACCGGCAACGAAAAGAGACGCCCCCGATACCTCAAAGCTCGCGATACGGGCCGCAAGCCCGCGGACACCGGTGCTTGTGAATCACCCAGGAGCCCCTGGAAGGGCAGCACACTGCACAGTGTTCCCATCATTTCTGTCGCCTTCGAGGGCTCAAGCGGTCTGAAGCCCACCGATTCCACGGGGTCCGTTCTGCTTCGCGGGCTGTGAGGCAAAAGGCTCTCCAGCGAGGTCCCAGCACGCTACCAACACTCTCGGCCAGCCGAGCCCGTCTCAGGCAGGGCAGGCGCCTGACTTCAGTAGGTGCTGACGCGCAAGGGGCAGCGCAACTCATGCCAAAGCAGGGAAGGGGCCTGACTTCTATGAGTCCAGGCACGCTCGGGACAGCCATAGATGACGCCCAGGTACCTGCGAGATCAAGACGCCCTCGGCTCTCTGTGCTTTGGTCTCTCGGGGTCATCAGGCGAGCTCGGCTGGAGTCTGCCCAGAAATCGCGTCGCGCGGACGCGGATCCGCGAACCTGAGGGTTCCCACGGCGCTCGATAAGTGCTATAAACATATAGATGTTTTATTAGAGAAATCCGCCCATGATTGATCAAGGGAGGTCATGACACATGAGGGTCGCTGTAGCCTGCGATGGAGAGACAGTCAGTCCTCACTTCGGCCGCTGTGAGAAGTTCCTCATTGCCGAAGTGAGAGGGACGAACATAGACAGGCTTCCGGACCTGGTGAACCCGGGGCACGAGCCAGGGCTCCTGCCGCGTATGATGCTGGAGCAGGGGATCGAATGCGTTCTGGCTGGAGGCGCGGGACCCCGCGCGGTGGGTATGCTGAATGAAGCGGGGATCCGGTTCATCGCCGGCGTCAGCGGGGATGCGACCGCGGCGCTGGCCGATTTCGCGGCCGGGACGTTGAAGGCGGGCGACAGTTCCTGCGAGCACTGAGTCTGGTTGTGCGAAGGGAAGCGGATCTTCGTGGAAACGGCAGACCGTTCTCTGGTGTTCGGCCCAGTTCCCTCGCGGCGACTGGGCAGGTCTCTCGGAGTTGATCTCGTTCCGTACAAGACTTGCTCGTATGACTGCACCTATTGCCAACTGGGGCGGACCACATGCAAAACCGTGAGGCGCGCTGAGTACGTGCCCACGGACCGTGTTCTCGCTGATCTCCGGGAAGCCGTTGAGAGCGGTCCGGCGCCGGATTACATCACTCTCTCCGGGTCAGGCGAGCCGACACTGCACAGTGGCCTGGAGGATGTGATCGCCGGGATTAGGTCGATCAGCGACGTTCCCGTGGCGGTTCTCACGAACGGCTCACTCCTGTGGGACCCGGCCGTTGCAGAGGCTGTGAGCAGGGCGGACCTGGTGCTGCCGTCGCTGGATGCGGGGGACGCCGAGACCTTCCAGGCGGTGAACCGGCCCCACCCCGGCATCAGTTTTCCTCACATGGTGCAGGGACTGATCGACTTCAGGCAGCGCTATGGTGGACAGATCTGGCTGGAAGTGTTCTTGCTCGCAGGTATCACCTCGAGCCCGGTTCAGGTGGCCAAGATCGCGGCTCTCGCGGCCAGGATTGAGCCGGATCGCGTGCAGATCAACACCATCGCACGACCACCCGCCGAGCCGGATGCGCGGGGCGTATCCCTGGAAGAGCTCTACGTGCTGGCAGAGCTGTTCACGGGCACAGTCGAGGTGGTTGCCGACCACCCGCTACCCGCTGCGAGTGCTTTGGGGGAGACGGGCGCAGACAGGGTGCTGGACCTGCTCCGGCGTCGGCCTTGTACTTTGGATGACATCGCCGCCGGGCTCGCTATGCATCGGAACGAGGTCCTCAAGTACACCGACCGGCTGGTGCGCGAGGGGGCCATTGCCATGCGTGAAGTTGGCGGCAAGACTTTCTTCGCGGCGACGGCGAAAGCGCCGGACGCGGCCTGAGATGGCTCCAGTGGCGGGGGAGGAGGTCCGCTAACACCTGTTCGGGAAGTCTTGCGAGTGCACCGAGCTACCCGCACGCGCAGGAGGCTTCCCATGCTCTTCTACGCTGTCGCTCTGGGCTGTCTCGCGGGGCTGACTGCCCTGAGTAGCGCCCAGGAACAGCCCGTCTCTACCAGGAGGCCCGTGCACGACGCCTTCCGGTACGTCATCGGCACCCAGACCTTCAGCCCGTCGTACCAGTTCACCGATAAGCCCCGCCTCCTTGAGACCGCTGAGGCGATCCTGGAGATGGGCTCCAACACCATCAAGTTCGGAATCGGCTCCAACTACTACGGTGAGCGGGGCAATGTGCCGGCCAAGACCGGCGGCATCGACAGCCTGACTGCCCTCGTCCGCGACGAGCCGACACACCGCGCGGTCCTGGACATGCCCTTCGCCCACACCCTGATCTGGGTCTACCCGTTCGCTCCGGGTTGGTGGAAGAACGGGTACTCGGCCGAGGACTCCGCGCGCCAGAGCCGGGAGATCTACGACCTCGCGTGTTACCTGCTGAAGACGTACAGCGGCTCAGGGAAGGCCTTCTATCTGGGGCACTGGGAGGGCGATTGGCACCTGCGTGACGGGTATGACACGAAGACCGACGACAATGTGAAACCGGCGGCCGTGCAGGGGATGATCGACTGGCTCAACGCCCGTCAGAAAGCGGTGGATGACGCGAAACGCGACACTCCACACCACGGGGTCGAAGTCTGGAACTACTGCGAGGTGAACCTGGTCAAGATCGCGCTCGAGGGCCGCAAGTGCGTCACCAATGATGTGCTCCCCTCCACCACTGTAGATTTCGTCTCTTACTCCAGCTATGACACCCAGGACGACCCGGAGACCCTTGAGGCCGCGCTGAACCACATCGAGTCGAAGCTCCCACCGAAGGAAGACATCCCCGGGAAGCGGGTGTTCATCGGCGAGTACGGGTTTCCGGCGGAACACAATAGCCCCGCGCAGCAGGACATCAAGTCCCGCCAGGTCATGCGCGTCGCGCTGGAGTGGGGCTGCCCCTTTGCGCTCTACTGGGAGATGTTCAACAACGAGGTCCGCGACGGACAGCAGCGAGGATTCTGGCTCATCGATAACAAAGGCGAAAAGCAGCCGGTGTATCATACTCACGCGCGGTTCTACGCCTGGGCGCGGGAGTTTGTCGCCGAATACCGCGCTCTTCACGGTCGGGAGCCCAACCGCAGCGAATTCGGGCAGGCCGGGGTGGCTTTCCTGGACTCCTTGCCGCCATCGGATACGCCGCAGGAATGACGCCGATTCCTCTGCCGTCAGAATGGACCGACCTCGACCGCCTTTCTCCACGGGCTCGCTAATCCTACACTGCCGGCTTCACTGGTCGCCGCCGGCGAACTGCTTCAGAAAGACGGTTTCGAGGACGCAAGCGCGGTGCAGACCTGGCATCGCCGGGCCAGGGATCCGACGTGTAATCACCGGGCGATGCACCCCTGGCTCCCGGAGGACGTCGCGTGGAGCCGCGCGGATATCTGGCGCCGGCTACTTGAGCGCCTCCTGCAGTTCGAGGATCCGCTCGACCAGCCGGCCGCGCAGGGCACAGAACCCCTCGTCGCTGAGCTCGGCTCCGAAGTCGTACTGGTTGACGCCCTCTTCGGACGTCAGTATAGCGGATAGAGTGGCAAGAGCCCTTTCCGACGCGGTTTTCTGCTTGGCATTGCCCTCTGCGGCGCGCGCTGCCAGTGCCTTGAGGGTTGCGATGTAACGCATGTCGTCGATGCCCTCTCGGATCGCCTCCCAGTCGAGAGTCGGAATCTCTTCCGTCTCACCTGGATACGCTGCGCACCAGTCCCGGGCAGTGCCGTCGAGGTCGTTGAAGGGGTCCGCATTGAAGCACTGGTAATGCCAGTAATAGTGAGCTTCGGCCGGCCTGCGGTAGAAACCGAAGCCCGATGAGTTTCGGGCCTTGCGGCAGCTCGACAGGTAGGCGGGTCCGTAACGCATATACCGCTTACCCCGGGCCAGCAGCTTTGCCTCCTGCTCGGTGGTGTACTCGATGTTCCCACACCAGATGTCGAAACTGTCACCCCACTTTTCCCCGGCTGCGTAGTTGTTCACGGTGATGTAGCTCGTGGCCCCGGGCACCTGCGCAATGAGACTGCACAGCTCATGGGCTTTCTGCCCGCGCTCATCGTGATTCCCGATTTCGTCAACCGGATAGAAGAGCAACTGGGGGGTGTCCTCGCGCGCCGAAACCTCCTGAATTTGCCTGACGGCCTCGACGAAGTTCGCCTCGAAATCCCCACCAGGGAAGGCCCGCTTGACTGCTCCATCAAGGCCGCCGAAGAAGGGAATCGGGCCTTCCACGCCCAGGCGCTTGAGGTGCTGCAGGAACTCCAGCAATTCGCCTGTCTCAACCACAAGCTTGCCATCCACGTTTTTCACGGGGACCGAGTTGTCCAGCGTCACCGCTGTCACGCCGTGAGCCAGCATGTCTCGGATCTGCCCGTCGAGTCGCTGCCGGTCCCATTGCTGGCTGCGCCAGTACATGCCAACGGGACGCTCCGCCTTTGCGAGTCTGAAAGGCAGGACTCGCAGTTGCATCTGGGACTCCCAGGCCGCTCCGTCGGGCGATGACAGACGTACGGGTGCGAGATATCTTCCCGGCGCGGCATCCTCGGGCACGCGAACCGTGAACCAGAACTGGCCGGTGGTGTCGGCATCGAGGTCCACCGCCGACTCCGCCAGCAGAAGTTCCGGCATTGTCTGGTATTCCTTGCTCCAGGACGACCCGAGACGCTGCGGCCAGCATTTCACGCGTCGGATCTCCACCGCGCTCGCCGGGATCACACCTGCTTCGCCCGAGAACTCACCCACTGAGACTGTCAGGCCTTTTATCTCTCTGAGCGCCCGCACTGCGATGGTGCAGGGCTCGAATTCGCCAGGAGCGGCTTCCAGGGACAGCTTGCGGGTGATGTCCTCTGCGGTGGGTACCGTGTTGGGGTAGATGAGTCGCATCCAGTTCGGGGCCCAGACGATGAAGCCGCGGGCTGTGTCTTCCGCCGAGGGCTCCACCATGGTCGCGGTCTCGACGTGGGGGACCTCGGTGAACTCCCGGTCGAAAGCTTCCTGGTGCTCGCGAATGACGGCCGCTCGGATGCGCTCGATTTTGGCATTCGCGAACTGGCGCTCCTCTTCAGTGTTCGCAGGCAGAATCGCGAGACCGTTGAGTACGAAACCCCGGTTGGCCGGGTTCTCGTGCTCCGCGTCGAGGGTGATGTCCAGCCGGCCGTCGGTGACGGTGGCGTCGAAGACCGCATCCGTTGTGCGGCTCCAGGGGAGCACGAGATTCTCGACGACGCGAGTGCCCTCCGCTTCGACCCAGTACGGCTGCAGACCCCGGCGCCCGTACTCGGTGTCCCCGTGCATCGAAAGGACCCGATATGCCCCGTCGGGCACATCCACGGCGAATGTCTGGCGCACCTGGGTGTGATAATACTCACTGGTCATCACGAAGTCGCGAAAGAGCGAGTCGCTTCCCGCGCCGCCACGGTCACGTTCCCCCAGGCCGGGGACATTAGCGCTTGCCGGTCCGAAGTTGCTCTCCACCACCGGTTCTCCGCCCTCGTATGGAATCCAGCCGTAGCCTTTCTCACGCGAGTAGACGGTCTTCGAATCCACCACGCAGAACTGTGCGAAACTCGGGGATCCCGCGGGGCCAAAGTCGAACGCCCACCAGGTGATGCCATCTTCAACGCGCTTCGGGTCGGAGACGCTCACGCTGTCTGGCGCCGCTCCGGGCACGGGCGTTCCCCAGACCTCAATCTCGCTCAGGGTGATGTAGGCGCGTCCGGGCGCTGCGTGGAAGACGAAGCGCAGGCCGTCTGCCCGTCGGCTGATGCCGATCTCGTTCCAGCCATCGGTGACGGGAGAGATCGTTCCCACCTTGAGCACGTCCGGGAACTCCAGGGGGTCGCCCTTGAGATAGACGTCGATAGCTGCAGCCCCGTGGGGGCCGGTTTCCGGGCAGAGCACCCAGATGCGTGCACGTTCAATGTCGTAGACCCCGTTCAGGCCGACTGTTAGCTCAGCTTGCTGTTGGCCTTGCCAATAGGCATAGGGGAAAGGGGTGCGCTTGTGGTCTGTGCTGATGTCGCCGTTGGTGAGGGCGCCTTCGGCGAAGCTTGCGCGCGGCGCGTCTTGGCCCCCTTTGAAGGGTGGATTCGCCTCCGCCCAGCCGCCGGTCAAAGGGCGCTCAAACTGCTCATATTGGCTGAACTCCGGATTACGGAGCCCGTTCTCCGTGAGCAGTCTGGCATTCTGGGCACAAGACATCGCGGCGACCACGAGCGCGATCAGCAGCATGAGCAGGCGCGACATGGCACATCACTCCAGTCCCCGCTGCGCAGCCGGGGAGGGATAGAGCGGCAGGTGAGGGAACCCAAGCCACTACTCATTTCGCCGACTGCGCCCCTTGGCCCTGCGGCGCAGTCACCTCCGGTCGGAGGAACCTGGCGATGAACAGCCCGTTCGAGACCGTCTACATCGTCGGGTTGGTGCTCGGGTCACTCATCCGGGCCGTTTATACTCGTGGCAGGCGATCTCGGCGCATTCTCACTTCGCGCTGTCATGCGCTGGATTCGGTGCTCTTGCTCCTTGCAGGGGTGGGCATGATCCCGGTGCCCATCGTCGCTCTTACTACCGACTGGTTGAGTTTCGGCGGCTACACGACCCCGCCGATCGTTGGATGTGCTGGGACCGTACTGCTCGCCGCGGCGCTCTGGCTGCTGTGGCGGTCGCACCGTGACCTTGGCAGCAACTGGTCAGCGCGGATCGACGTGCGCGACGGCCAGGCCCTTGTCGTCACCGGCGTCTACAGCCGAATCCGGCATCCGATGTATGCCGCCCATTGGCTCTGGGCGATGGCTCAGCTCCTCTTGATTCAGAACTGGCTGGCCGGGCCCGCGATGCTCGTGTTCTATACACCCCTGTATTTCCTGCGGGTGGGCCAGGAGGAAGCGCTGATGCGCGAGCATTTCGGGCAGCCGTATGAGGACTACATGGCCCGCACCGGCCGCGTGCTGCCCCGATTGGGAGCGCGGCGCGTTGACTGAGATCACCCCGGCGCTCAAGCGCGCCTATGGGAGGTCGTACAAGTATGGCTGACAAAACGACTGCTCGTCCGCCTTGGTTCGACCAGCCCAGGCTGGGCATGTTCGTTCACTGGGGCATCTACGCGATCCCCGCCTGGCACGAGCAACTTCAGTGGCGGGGGCGCATGTCTCGCGCGGAGTATGTGAAATTCGCCGACCAATGGAACCCGGTGCGCTTCGACCCCGATGCCTGGCTTGACCTGGCGCAGGAAGCCGGGATGCAATACCTCTGCATCACCACGAAGCACCACGACGGCTTCTGTCTATGGAACACCAAGCAGACGCCCTTCAACACCATGAATACCCCGTACGGGAAGGATATCCTGGGAATGCTGGCCGAGGCCTGTCATCGCCGGGACTTCCCGCTCTTCCTGTACTATTCGTGCGCCGACTGGCATCATCCGAACTATCCGAACCAGGGACGGCATCACGAACTGCCGGGACCGGAGCCCGGAGACGACCCCGACCTGGGCAAGTACTTGGAGTTCCTGAAAGCTCAGGTGCGTGAACTGTGCAGCAATTATGGGCGCATTCACGGGTTCTGGTGGGACATGAATGTGCCGCAGCACCGGGACCCGTCGATCAATGCGATGATCCGCGAGCTCCAGCCAGGCATCGTCATCAACGACCGCGGGTATGACGAGGGGGATTTTGGCACGCCCGAGCGAGACTATCAGCAGGGGATCGACGCGCTCAAAGGCTTTGAGCGGCCCACCGAGGCATGCCAGTCAGTGGGCATCGAGAGCTGGGGATTTCGGCAGGACGAGGATTACTACACCGACCGGCACCTCATGCGCAGCATCGACCGGTATATGGCCAGAGGGGCTCACTACCTGCTCAACGTGGGGCCAACGGCGGAGGGAGTGATCCCTGCGCAGGCAGTGCAGGTTCTGCGCCGGGTGGGAGCGTGGTTCAGGCGCATCCGCGAGTCCGTGGAGGGCGTCGAACCGATGCCGGATCTTGTTGCGAGCAATGATGTACTGCTGACTCGGCGCGGCAATACGGTCTACGTGCATCTGCATCGCGACCCTCCGACTGCAGCGGTGAAGCTCAATCCGCTGGCGGTCGTGCCTCGGCGGGCGAAGCTCTTGAATACCGGCGCACCGGTAGACTGTGTCGTTGACCTGCTTCCCAGCGAGCATGCGTCCGGCAAGCCTTGCCTGCGCCTGCGGAACCTTCCGGTGAATACGCTGGCGAACACGTGCCTGGTGGTGCGGCTGGACTTCGACGCATTGCCGGAAGGCGCCGCTCCGGACGAGGACACGCCGGAGGTTCTCAGAATGTAGCCGGAGGGCCGACGTAGAAGCTACAGGGTCCCGAGTGGTGCTCGGGACCCTGTGGACTGACGTGATCGCCTGTTCCGCGCCGTGCGTGGAGCCCGGCACGCATCCCGTCAATCACATCGCGCGGCGTCCACCTCAAGCTCGAACAGAAGGTCGTCCCGGCAGATGATGTTATTCGCCACGATTGCCGGAAGCGCCGCGAGGTCCGGGCGCGAGGCCACGAACCGTTGATATGCGCCAACGTCGGAAGTGAGCCGGACATAGGCTGTGGCGCGGGTGACGTGGCTCCAGTCCATCCCTCGCGATTCCAGGATGGCCTGGACAACCTCGAAAGTCTTCGCGACCTGACCGTCGACGTCGCCCACATACACCGTATTCCCATTCCGATCAATACTTGCGGTACCCGACACGAGCAGGCGCTTGCAGCCAGGCGTCGCCACCTCCACCACGCGGCTGAAAGAGCTTCCGTAAGCCAGCGCAGGGCACTGCAAAGGCGAGGGCACCGCTTGGATGCAGACCTGATCCGATTTGGGCTTCATCGCGAAAGCCGATGCAATCATGGCAGACCCGGCGGGGTTCGCGCCCCCGATGCCGGTGCTTGCGGGCACCAGCTTGCTGAAGACGTCCCGCTCATTGAAGAACCGGGTGCGGACCCCGTTGAACTCCCCGTACCACTCGAGTATCTGGTCCAGGAAGAGCCAGGTGCGGACCACGTTGGAGAAGTCCATGTCCACCTGGGCGAGAGCTTTCTCTATGTTCTCGAAGGTCTCGCGTGCCTGTTCCGGGCGGGATTTGTGGGTGTGGATTGACCGGATGCCTGCGAGGGTGCATTCGGTGGCGTAGGGTGTCTCCACGACCGTGCCTACGACTCGCCCGTCAACAAGGAGCGGACGGGTCTCCGCACCCTGTACGGCATGGACGTAGACACCGCTCAGATCTGCGCCGTCCGGATGCTCATTGCAGACCCAGGTTACGGGAAAGTCCGGCTCCTCCCAGCCCGGTGTTGGGGGGCCGAACACGTCAGCGCGCACGATCCGTGCGCCCCCAGCCTTGTCCACCAGATCGCTGATGTCCGTGCAGTCCGGACCGGACAGGGTCAGGAATAGTTCGTCAAACTCCTGCCTGTTCCGGGTGACGGTGTACAGCTGCTGCGAGGGTGCGGCGGCATGTTCGGCCATGAACGGACCTCCGGGTGAGCATCCGCTTGATGCTCTCTTGAGCTTTTCATTCCCCGAGACGTTCCCCCCGCTGTTAGTGTTCACCTTCGTCGGGTACTCTCTCACCGCTGCGCAAGGCGGCCCGGTTGCGCATCTCGATCTCCAGGCGCTTTGCGTATTTCGCCTCGCGACGCAGATCCAGGTCGCAGGCGACGAAACCATCCATGTCCGCCCGTGGCCGCATGGCGAGCATCCGCTTGCCGGCCTCGATGATAGCCAGTGCTTCCCGGTATGCTTGCGGGTTCTTCTCGCGGATTGCAGAAAGGCACGGGCTCAGTTCGGGCCTGTCGAAGCTCACTTGCGGCCCGGAGTTAGCGTTGCAGGCTGCTTGCGCCGCGAGGGGCACACCTGTCAGTTCCTCCAGGCGCTTGAGTTGCCGGTCGTCCAGCGGAGACCGCCCGGAAAGGTTGTCCGGATATGCGCTTGCGTATGTCGGGTAGTAGGGTGCATTGATGTCGATCCAGGTCACAATGCGGTCCAGATCCTCGGGCGTGAGCTTGTCGCCGACGTGCCCGGCTCTGAGGGTAGCCACGATCTTGCTGGCGTGGGATCCCCAGGATCGGGCCTGCTGGATCTGGGCCGGCCCTGCACCGATCGCCTTGATGAACCCGCGCCGCCAGAGTTCATTGTACGAGGCGTTGAAGAACAGGTCGCGGTCGCCGGCGAGGTTCAGCGTCTTGCCTGCGGGTTTGCCATAGTCGTGGCAGGAAACGCACAGCCGGTCGAACACGGGCTGCACCTCGGCCATGTAGCTGAACAGCCGTGGCTCGCCCCTCCATGATTCCAGCTTGCGAGGCGCCTTGTCGAGAGCTTTCAGCATGCGCGGCAGCTTCGCCGGCGGCGCCATATGTCGGTCTTCGTGGCAGCCCACACAGCCGGCATATTCCCCCGACTGCACCATGGTCCCGCTGCGCATGGACTGCACCATCATCCCGTCGGAATCGAGAAGCTGAAAGTAGACGAATCGGTCGGAAGGGACCTCGAAGTAGGCTGAGCCGTCCTCTTCCACGGGCACGGTCCCCAGAATTCGCTTGTTGTTGAAATCGTGCCAGCCCATCGCCGGGCTCTGACTGCCCTGGCCACCCCACCATGGGTAGACCCACTGCCGCTTCTCGGGGGACTCCACCACTCGCAGGTACTTCACATCGCCGCGCTTCACTCCGGCCATGTGGGTGCCGCGGTACACGTCCACCACATAGAAGTACCCCGGCGCGTTGTCGAAGTTCCGTCGCGTGGGTATGTCCGGTGGACGGGTTCGAGCCGCAAGGGGCATGGGGTCGAAGCAGCCGGGCTCCTCGGTATGCAGGAGCAGTTCATTGCCGAACACGTCCAGCAGACAGATGCCCATCTGCTCGCCGCTGCCGGTCATGCGGGAGCACAGGAAGTACTTGCCCGCGCCCGCGCCCGTGTTGGGGTCGGCGAGAGGGTACGGGTCCTCGTACTTCGGGAACAGGTTCACGTACGAGTCGATCCCACCGATGTCGACACTCTCAATTGCCGACGCAGGCCAGATCCGGACCACGGCACGGCGGCCGTCAATGGCCAGACTGCGGTCAACGATGGCGATTGCGCCCCAGGGGCGGTCGTGACACGATGTGAAGGTGCAGACAACCTGCTCCGTTCCCGGGATGATTCGCGGGTCTACTACGGCACCTGGCGAAGCGGTGTTGTTCCCCCAGTACACTGCATGATTGGTGCCATCGGGGTAGACCGTCCACAGGCCCTGGGCATCACCGAAATTGCGGTCCACGTACTCCCAGCGGTTGTACAGGATGCGGCCGTCGTGGGTCAGCGAGCCGTGACCTTCCATCAGAGTGCTCTTGCCGATCTGGTGGATGTTCGTCCCGTCCGGGTGCATGCGGAACAGGTTGGCCATGATGTGCCGGTTGCACATGCAGTACTTGGGCTCGCGGGTGGATGAGAATGCGATATCTCCACTCGGCAAGTACAAGGGGTCGATGTCGCTGACTCCCGGCGCGAAAGTCAGCTGTCGGGGTTCCCCGCCTGCCGCCGCTATCTCGTAGATGTGCGCGTCATCCCTGGCGTCCCGGCGCAGGGATACCAGGATGCGCGCGCCTTCGAAGTGCACGTCGGGGTCCCGCACGACGCCCTGCGGCAGGTCCAGGAGCGTGCGCACAGCCGCGCCGGCACCGAAGTCGATGGTCTTCAGCGCGCTGCCGCCGCGGAAGCTCCCGGTGTTGATCTCGCCGGTCTGGAACATGGTGGCGGTGTTGTGGTGGTCCGGCGCGTACTGTCTGCGCACAACGTAGAGGATTGGTTGCCCGCTGACCAGCGGATTGGCGATGAGAGCCTCGCGCTGCAGTTCGCGGAAGTCCTTGAGCGCTGCGCGGCGTGTTGAAGGGTCTTCGGAGGCGAGCGGTCCGTCAAGCGCTTCGAGACGAGCCAGGAACTCGTGTCCGCGCGGGTAACGCTCCCCGAATGTCGTGATAAGGTCTGCGATTGCGGCGCGCAGTGTTGCCGGGGTGCCCGGATCGGGCATTCCCGCAAGACGCAGGGCTTCCAGGATTACCTTATTCTGCGCGAAGTTCCGCTCTGTGGCGGCCGCGTCGATGGCGGCTTCCGCCTGGAAGTCATCGATGGTTATGTGTCCCCAGCCGCCCGTGTTGCCGTCCACGATGCGCAGGAAGAGGCGCTTGCCCACCAGCCCGGGGGCCGTCCACCGCACGGTCTGCATGGTCTCGGTGTTCTTACCCCGTGCCTGCATCTGCTCCTCACCATCATCGGCGGTGCAGAGGGCAACGTATGTGTCCTTGTGGGCCCCGCCGCCCACGAGAAGAGTCATCTCCGGTGCCTGAAGCAGGAACACAGGGGACTCGATGACGCCGGTGAAGCGGTCACTGGGTCGGTTGTCGCTTTGCTCGAGGGTGGACAGGAAATACTTCCCCTGCTTGTTGTATGGCTGCCCGGTATTGTGGAAGACCGCGCGGTCGCAGACGAGCTTGTCGAAGCCGCCTTCGATCACCCGCCAGCCCTGGAGATCGCCGGTCTCGAAATCGAACCGCAACTGCTCAGCCTGGACGCCGGACCATAGACCGAGTAATCCCACGATGACCGAAGTCAATACGAGACGCATGTGCCGAGGTCCCTCTTGTGGTGCCCGCGAATAGCTGCCGCCGATCCGGGGCCGCAGAGACTCTGAAGGTCTCTCACAGGAATTCGGAGAATACCCACTCAACAGGGAAACAATCGCCCTCTGCAGGGCGCCAATGACCGTTCCGCGAGGGGATGCCGAAGCCGGTGAGAAGATGCGCATTGCTCGCGACACTCACGTGTCTGTGCCTGACCTGCGCTGCCGAACGCATTCCGCTGACGCCCGAGCAGCTTGAGGCGGACTGGCTGCTGCAGGAGCGCGACCTGCGACCCATCAGTACGAAGGATGACGCCCTGAGCGCCCTGGACGGTGTGAAAGACGGCGGCTGGGCCTTCCATACTGGCCTGGACAACCCACCCTGGTGGCAGGTGGACCTCGGCGAGGCTGTTGCGCTCGACCATGCGCTGGTTTTCAACCGTTGCGATGCAGCCGCCTCGCGCATGGACAGGATCATCGTCCTTCTCAGCGACGACGGCAAGGACTGGCGGCAGGTATACCAGCATAACGGGCCGACTTTCTACGGCGCACGCGGCGGTCCGCCTCTCAGGGTTGACCTGACCGGCCAGACCGCGCGGTACCTGCGGCTCACCGTGCCGGGACAATCCTTCCTGCACCTCGATGAGGTCGAAGTTTACCCCGCAGCCGACCCCGAGCGCAATATCGCCCTGTGGAAGGAGGCGGACCAAAGCAGCATCAGCCAGTGGTCCTCGCGGGCCGTACGCCCCGGAGAGGACGCACCGGTTTACCTGCTGGAGCGTGTCCTCGAACGCGGACAGAGACTGGCTGCCGACCTCGCGAGCGCCGGCTTGGACACGTCTCGTGCGGCTGAACTGCTGCGTGAAATCGCCGCAAAGGCGCCCAACGCCACAGGCGAAACCCGCGGGGACCTCTGGCGGCTCGCGCGGCACACCGTGCGCGAGATGGCTTTCCGCAATCCGCTGCTCAATTTCGAGAGCATTCTCTTCGCGAAGCAGGTTCCCGGCAGTTTCAGTCACATGTCTGACCAGTACTACGGCTGGTGGTCGCGCCCCGGCGGCGGCCTGTTCATCCTGAGCGGCTGGAAGACGGACCAGCCAGTCGAGCGTTGCCTGACTTCGAGCTTCCCCGAAGGCAGCTTCATGCGCCCTGAACTGTCCTGGGACGGCAAACGCATCCTGTTCGCCTATTGCCGTTACTACCCGCATGTCGCAGGGTTGCCGGACAAGCAGAATAAGGAGAACGTCCCCGAAGACGCCTTTTACCACGTGTACGAGATGAACGTGGACGGCACCGGGATACGACAGCTAACGCGCGGCCGGTACGATGACTTCGACGCCCGCTACCTGCCATCGGGCGACATCGTGTTCCTGTCCACCCGACGCGGGCAAAAAACACAGACCAGCGCCGCAAGCGCCATGGCGACTCTGAATGCGACGCTGCCGGACTCCTACGTGCGTTGCGGGGGCGACGCGTACCGACCGGTGGCTGTCTACACCCTGCATCTCATGGACCGCGATGGCGGCAATATACGGCCCCTGTCACCTTTCGAGAACTTCGAATGGACCCCATCAATCGCCTCCGACGGACGCATCCTGTATGCGCGTTGGGACTACATCGACCGCAATAACATGCCCTACATGGGCCTGTGGTCGATGAACCCCGACGGGACCAACCCGCGCATGGTCTATGGCAACTTCACCCACAGTCCCCATTGTGTGTTCGAAGCGCGGTCGATTCCGGGCTCACACAAGCTGATTTTCACCGCGTCGGCGCACCACGCGATCACAGGGGGCAGCCTGGTGCTGCTTGACCCAATGCAGGGCTTTGACGGTCCCGAACCGCTTACGCGTCTGACGCCGGAAGTGTGTTTCCCGGAGATCGAGGGCTGGCCCGAGACCTACTACACCAATCCGTTTCCTCTGTCGGAGACCTACTACCTGACCGCCTGGAGCACGCAATGCGTGGCGCGCCAGGGCACCAGCGGGCCCAATAACTCTGTGGGCCTGTACCTGTTCGACGCCTTTGGCAACCTGGAACTGATCAATCGCGACAGCGAGATCTCCTGCATGTACCCGATTCCATTGCGGCCCCGGGAGATGCCGCAGGCCATCGCCGGGCCGGTGGACTGGAACGGTGGCGAGGGGCGTTTCGTGGTGCTGGATGTGCATGAAGGTCTCAGCGATGTCCCGCGGGGAACGGTGAAAGCCCTGCGGGTGGTGGCGGTTCCGCCGAAAACACAGCCGAACATGAACACCCCCAATCTGGGGGTCACGGCAGACGATCCGGGGAAGTGCGTATTGGGCACGGTGCCCGTGGAGACCGATGGCTCGGCGTTCCTGCGGGTGCCATCCGGGGTCTCGGTGTTTTTTCAAGCCCTGGATGAGCACGGCCAGGCAATCCAGACCATGCGCAGCGTGACCTGCGTGCAGCCCGGCCAGACGTTGTCCTGCGTGGGTTGCCACGAACCCCGTAACTCGGCGCCGGGCGTGCGCAGAACCGCGGCGCTCGGTCGCGAACCGTCCAGACTCAGGCCCGGGCCCGAAGGCTCGTGGCCCCTTCGTTACGAGGACCTGGTGCAGCCTGTGCTGGACCGCAGGTGCATCCGCTGCCACAACCCGCAGAGCAAGAGCGAGGCTGCGGCGGCATTCGACCTCTGTGGCGCGGGCTCGTACCAGCGCATGTTGCGATGGGGCAAGCCCAGCCTGGCCGAGCACGTTGCGCAGCGGTACCGCGAGGGCAGCTCCAAAGTGAACGCAGGAGCCGCGCAGACCAGCCCAATACTGGCGATGCTGCGAGAAGGTCATCATGGGGTACAGCTGGAACAGGACGAGTGGGATCGTCTTATCACGTGGATGGACACATACGGCCAGCGGCTGGGGTCCTTCAGCCCGGAGCAGGAACAGGAGTTGCGAGACCTGCGCGTCGCTCTTGCCGACCTGCTGGCCGAATAGCTCAGACCTTCGCGTTCACAGCGAATCGGGAGAAAACAGATGCTCCACGCCATGCGTCGTGCCGGTATTCCGTCGGGTGCGCGCGCTCGCTACTTCGCCCTGGGGTTGGTGGCGGTCATGCTGGTCGCTGGCGTCGCGCTCATCGGGCGGCCTGCAAGCACACAGGCAGGGCCCACTTACCATTCCCCCTTGTACATGGCCCTTTCGCCTGATCAGCAGACGCTCTACGTGACCGACCATACTGCCGATGGCCTGTGTGTCCTGTCCGCTAAGGATGGGTCGCTGGTCCGCACGGTGTCGATCCCGGCGCCGACAGGCGTCGCGGTCTCTCCCGATGGCGCAACGATTTATGTGGCGAGTTCGTTGCAGGACCGCGTCTATGAAGTCGATGCCGCGGATGGCCGCATCCGTGGATCCCTCGGCGTGGGCCGATACCCGGTCGGCCTTGCGGTATCCCCGGATGGCGCCACGTTGTACTGCTGCAATCAGTTCACCGATGATGTCTCCGTGATCGACACAGCCAATATGGCCGAAACGCGGCGTCTCAAAGCGATCCGCGAGCCCCGTTTCGTGGCGATCGCCGCCGCTGGTGACCGGCTGGTGGTTACGAACCAGCTTCCTCTGGGCTCCAACCTCGATGACTCCCTGGCGGCCGAGGCCACGGTAATCGACTTGCCCGGCGGTGATACCACGGCCGTCAAGCTCTCTCTGGGTGCGACCGATGTTGGGCAGGTCTGCTGTTCGCCCGACGGACGCTTCGCTTATATTCCCCACGTCCTGGCGCGCTGGCTCGTGCCACCGACACAGCTTGATCGGGGCTGGATCGCTACGAATGCACTGACGATCATCGACCTGCAGGAGAAGAAGCGGGTCAATACCGTGCTTCTGGATGATCTCGACCGCGGGGCTGCCAACCCGCAGGGCATCACGATCTCTCCGGACGGCGCGCGGCTGTACGTCACCCACGCAGGCACCCATGAGATACAGGTCATCGACCGGGCAAAGCTTCACAAACTGGTTGACGAGTGGCCGGCCGACGCGCTCACGGAGCTTGAGAATGACCTGACCGCCGTCTACCGGGCCGGTGTGCGCATCCGCGTGCCTTGTGGAGGCGTTGGCCCTCGCTCGGCTGCCGCCACGTCGGACGCGGTTTTCGCTGCGAATTACTACAGCGGCGATATTACCCGGCTGCCCGCTGATGGCAAGGGCAAGCCGACGATGATTGCGCTGGGAAACCAGCCGGAGATGGACTCCGTACGGCGCGGCGAAATGCTGTTCAACGACGCCCGCATATGCTTCCAGGGATGGCAATCCTGCGCAACCTGCCACCCCGAGGGACGCGCGGACGGGCTGGCGTGGGACCTGCTCAATGATGGGATCGGTAATCCGAAGAACGCCAAGTCGCTGCTTCTTTCGGGCCCGACGCCTCCGGTCATGGCCCACGGCGTTCGGGGTAGCATGGAGATCGCGGTCGGGACCGGGCTCAAGTACATTCTCTTCCACGTCCCAACCAATAACGAGATCCCGGACATCGCCGCGTACATCGATTCCATGAAACCCGAACGGAGCCCGCACCGGAATCCCGACGGCACGCTGTCGGAGGCGGCCCAGCGCGGCAAGGCCATCTTTGAACGTGAGGACGTTCAGTGCGCCAAGTGCCACCCGGCGCCGCTGTATACCGACCTGCAGACATACGATGTGGGTACCCGCGGGCCATACGACCGCCGCGACGATTTCGACACTCCCACCCTCGTCGAGATGTTCCGCAGTGCGCCGTATCTGCATGACGGCAGCGCGGTGACCATGATGGACGTCCTGACAACGTACAACAAGAACGACAAGCACGGCGTCACCTCGCACCTGTCGCAGCAGGAACTGAACGACCTGGTGGAATACCTGCTGTCCCTGTAGGCCACAAGTCGGGGCGAAGTGAGTACGCAGTTCTCCTGCCCGGGGTGGCGACGCCCCGGGCAGGAGTACATTCAGCCGCGGAATCCCGTCCGCATCCGGGAGCCTTAGCGCGATGAGCAACCGTCTCACGTATGTATGGATGTCGGTGCTGTTTGTGATTCTCCGCCCGGTCTTCTGCCAGGATGCGCCGGTCACGCCTGACAGCCTGTACGTTCGCAGCGATACCTGGCAGCATTCGTTGGAAGCATCCCTGCAGCGTCTCGCGGCCTTGGAGAAAGCCGAACGCACCGCAGCTTCCGGCGGGGTGGAACTTGGCCCATGGTACGCCGCGGGCTCCTTCAGCAACCTGGACGGGAAGGGTTTCGCCCATCGATATCCCCCCGAGCAGGCGGTCAAGCTCGACGCGCAGTATCCCGGCATGTATGGCTCCACCGTCAGCTGGCGGCGCATGGACATGTTCGAGGACGGGCAAGTTCACAGCCTGCTGCCTCATTTCCAGCACACCGAATGGGCTATCTGCTACCTGTATCGCACTATCACCACGCGCACCGGAGGCACCCTCAAGGTGTCCTTCGGCAGCGACGATGGTCTCGCGGTGTGGTTCAACGGACAGAAGATCGTGTCGCAGGATGTGCCTCGCGGGCCCGGCCCAGACCAGGCAGTTGAGACCCTGGAACTTGAGCCGGGGGAGAACCACCTTCTGCTGAAGATCGTGAACCGCACTGGCGGCTGGGGGTTCTATTTCCGCGCAGAACAGGTGGCCGGAGACTTCGAGCCGTGGCACGTCATTGGACCCTTCGACAACACTGACGGCAAGGGGTACACCACCGCTTACCCGCCCGAGCGGGAGATCGACTATGCGCGCACGTACCCCGGGATGAAGAACACCGTGGCCGCCTGGCGACCGATGGAGCGTTTCGTAGACGGGCAGGTCCATGATCTGCGGCCCCATTTCAAGCACACCGACTGGGCCATTGCATATCTGCACCGGGTCATCAATGCGAAGCGCGATGAGGAGATCACCGGTTATTTCGGCAGCGACGACGGTCTCGCCGTCTGGCTCAACGGGGAGAAGCTCATTGCGAAGGAGAAGGTTCCGCGCGGGCCTGCACCGGACCAGGACAAGGCGGTCCTGCGTCTGAAGAAGGGGCGCAATGATCTGCTCGTGAAGATCGTCAACCAGACCGGCGGGTGGGGCTTCTACTTCCACACGAAGCCCGGTGGAGGAGATCCCGAAGAGAACCCAGTGCGTCGCCAGCGCATCGCCGCCATCTGGGATCGCCTCCGCGTTGATTTCACCTCTCCGGAAGACGTGCGACAGATGAAGGACGAGAGCGCTGACGGCATCTGGCCCATCGGCTGGCACCCCACCGACTGGGCCTCCCTGGCCCGGCGATACCAGGACGCGACCCGGACCCGTCTGAGCGCTGCGCAGCGGCTTCTTGATGGCCTGCGGCTCGATCTCGGCGAAGATGAATGTGCGGCCGAGGCGCGGGCCATCCTGTCCGTGACCTCCGCGCCGTCGAGGACACCCGACGCGGACGCTGTTGAAGCTCTACGCGCACCGTACCACCAGGCTGCGCGCCTGCAAGACCTGTTCGCAGGCCTCGCGAAGCTGGTGAGCATCGGCCTCGCGGTGGACGACCTGTCTGCGACTTATCCCGGCCAGTACCCGGGTGCCGAGTTCCGAGGCGCGCTCGATGACTTGCGCGCGCGCCGGACTGCACTCCTCGCGGGCAGGGGCGGCGCATACGGGCAGCTTGATGCCGTAGCGGTCTCGGCGTGGGAGGAGGAGATCACCGCACTGCAACGCAAGGCGCTGATCGAAGCCAATCCGGTACTGGATTTCGGTGAACTGCTGTTCATCACCCGCAAGCCCGGCGGCGGCAACCCCGGCCTGCCCCAGAACTGGCAGGGCAACTCCAGCATGCGCCGCAACGGCTGGGACACGGCGATCTCTATTCTTTCGTCGGCGCGCGGTGGGGGTACTGTTCGCACGATCTTTCACTCCCCCAGCGCTTTCGTGGGCGATCTGAATCTGTCCTTCGACGCCACCCGGATACTGTTTTCCATGCCTGATGAGGCCAGGAGGATGACTTATCAGGTGTGGGAGATCGGCACGGACGGGAGCGGTCTGCGCCAGGTGAGCGTGGGCCCGGACGAAGACTATGACAACTACGACGCCTGCTACCTGCCCGATGGCCGTGTCATATTCACTTCCACTCGCTGCTACCAGGCTGTGCCCTGCACTGGCGGTGACCACGTGGCGCTACTGTATCTGATGGACGCTGACGGCGGGAATGTGCGGCAACTCACTTTCGACCAGGACCACAGCTGGGACCCCACGGTCCTGAACGATGGTCGGATCATCTACACCCGCTGGGAATACAACGATACGCCCCATTACTTCAGCCGGATTCTCTTTTCGATGAACCCCGACGGCACGCGCCAGAGCGCATTCTATGGGACTAACTCGTTCTTTCCGAACACCATGATGTACCCGCGGCCTATCCCCGGCAGCGCGACGAAGATTGTGTGCATCCTCTCTGGGCACCACGGGAACCCGCGTATGGGGGAAGTCGCCATCATCGACACCGCGCAAGGCGAGCGCGAGGCTGAGGGCGTGGTACAGATCCTGCCCGAACGCCACCGGAAGATCGAGCCGGTTATCGTGGACCAGTACGCTACCGGAAAGTGGCCCCAGTTTGTGCAGCCGTGGCCACTGTCCGACAAGTACTTCCTGGTCTCCTGCAAGCCTTCACCCGACGACTGGTGGGGGCTGTATCTGGTGGATGTCTTCGACAACCTGGTGCCGATTCGCGTGGAACCCGGCGCGGCGCTCATGGAGCCGATCCCGCTGTGCCCGCGCAAGACGCCGCCGATCATCCCCGATGCGGTCGATCTGAAGCGCAAGGACGCACTGGTCTATCTGTTCGACATATATCGGGGTGAAGGTCTGGACGGCGTGCCGCGCGGGAGCATCAAGAAGCTGCGGCTCATCGAACCGGTCTACAGGTACTGGGGCAATGGCGAGACCTACAGCACGTCCATCGATGGGACCTGGGACGTGAAGCGCATACTCGGGACGGTGCCCGTGGAAGCGGACGGATCTGCGTTCTTCCGGGTGCCTGCCAACACTCCGATCATGGTCCAGCCCATCGACGGACGGAACATGGCACAACAGCAGATGCGGAGCTGGTTCACGGCTATGCCGGGCGAAGTGCTGTCCTGCGTGGGCTGCCACGAGCGCAGGCGCGAGGTGCCGACAACCGGGGGCCGCGCACTCGCACAGGCGCGCCCACCTTCGGAAATCGAGCCCTGGCGCGGGCCGGCGCGCGGATTCTCCTTCGAAGCCGAAGTGCAACCTGTGCTGGATCGCCACTGCGTACGGTGTCATTCCAAGGGAGCCCTTGACTTGCGCCCCGCAGGAACACCGGGCGCGCGCGAGGCTCGGTTCAGCCCGGCGTATGATTCCTTGCACCCGTACGTCCGCCGGCCAGGTCTGGAGGCCACCATGCACATGCTGCCGCCGCGGGAGTTCGCGGCGAGCACCAGCCAGCTTGTGCAGTTGCTGGGTAAGGGGCATTTCGGGGTGAAGCTCACCGGGGAGGATTGGGACCGGATCATCACCTGGATTGACCTGAACGTCCCATACTCCGGTGACTGGCGCGATGCGATCCCACCTGCGCCGGAGAACCTCATCAGGCGGCGCGAGGAAATCCGCGCGCAGGACGCCTGGGCTGTAGCTCAACGGGAAGCGCAGGTGCGGCCATGAAGCGCGTTCTGACGGTCCTCGTCGTGTGCTGGATGTACACGGTGGCACTGGTCGCTGATGATGCGCCGAGGGGCTGGCCTTTCGACACTGCCGAGGCCCAGCGGCGACAGCAGGAATGCGCTGGGGAACTTGGCGGCGAGATCACCCGCTCGCTGACGCTGCCGGGCGGAGGCACACTTGCGCTTGTCCTGGTTCCGGCCGGACAGTTCCTGATGGGCGCGCCGGAAGGCGAGTCGCTGCTGGATCCAGACGAGGTTCCGCGCTTCGTCGCCGAGGTTCCCGGCCCGTTTTGGATGAGCCGGTGCGAGATTACGAATGCCCAGTACCGGCTGTTCAGGCCTGATCATTCCAGCGGCAACATTGACACATACTGGAAGGATCGCGTGGGGCCAGGTCCGTCACTTGACGCCGACGACCAGCCCGTTGTCCGCGTCTCCTGGCACGAAGCCAAAGCCTTCTGCCAATGGCTGGGGAAGCAACTGGGGAAGACGGTGCGCCTGCCGACCGAACCCGAGTGGGAGTGGGCCTGTCGCGCGGGAACCGACAGCCGGTTCCATTGCGACCCGGCAGAGCTTGACAAGTACGCGAACCTCGCAGATGCCAGCCTGCGCTCCGTCAAGCCGTGGGCAGTGCGTGACAACGAACGCAATGACGGAGTGGCGGTCTCAGCAAGTGTGGGCCGCTATCTGCCCAATGCCTGGGGTCTATGCGATATGCATGGGAACGTGGCGGAGTGGTGCGAGAGTCTGTATCAACCGTACCCGCTGAACGCGACAAAGGAGTCCGATGCGACCGCTGACCCCGAAGCTCCCCGCGTCGTTCGCGGCGGGTCGTGGGATGATCGCCCGCGCCGCATACGCTCTGCATTCCGGCTGAGCTACCCGCCGTCGCAGAGGGTTTACAACGTGGGGTTCCGGGTCATTCTTGCCGATCCAGAACCTGCAACGTTGGGCCGGTAGGCATTCCCAGTCATCCAACGCAACGTCCATCGCTATCCAACATTCCACGTCCGCGTTACGTCTCGATCCCCGTGTTGATACTGTCGTGTGTTTTCTCGCAGAACTGTGAGAATTCAAACAACGTTCGTATTGACTTTTTGATGGCCGTACCTGTATAATACACGCCATGAGGGATATGGACGCAATGGAGGTGATCACCGTGGAGCACGGGAACGTTCTTCGGTTTGTCAACATACAGGGAATACGCGATCGGATCGAAGAGTTGCGCCCGGCCGCGAATGAGTTCGATGCGTTGGTGCGTCTGTTGGACGCAGTGAACCGCGAGCTTGGCGGTGATAGTGCAGTCGCGGGAGCAACGGCCGCTCCCAGGTTGTCAGGCTCACAGGCCGAGACAGGGCCCGGTGGCGCTGATGCCCGGAAGGGGTACGGAGGCGAGGATCTGGTGGACCACGTCTTGCCGATCCTCGCGGACGCGAATGGCCCGATGGCGACCCAGGATATTCTGACTGCGCTGGAGGCCCGGGGGATAGCGTGTTCTGGCACGAGCGCTCGGAACACACTGTATAGCGCTCTGCACAGGAGCGACCGGGTAGAGCGTGTCGGGAGAGGGCTGTGGCAGCCTGCTGGACGCAGGGCTGGGGACGTGCAGGCGACTGCCCAGTCGAGTCGGTCGACAGAAGATACCGAGGAAGGTGATGCAGACGACCGCGAACAGTAACCAGAACGCAGAACGCCCCCTATCCCGCCAAGGTCTCAGGGGCGCTCCAGCCATACACGGCCACTGGGGGTGGTTGCCCCATGGCCCGACGGGTCGAGAGAGAGGACCCGAGTTAAATGGTTTATACCAGACGGAGGCCTCTTGCGCAAGAGTGAAGTTTCGGTGAGGTGTATGCCATGGACGACGCCGGCCTGAAAAAACGCCTTCTGTCGGTGCTGTGCTCGCAAGCAGTAGGACCGGAGAACGCCAAGAGCGCAGACACACTTGCACAACTCGTAGGCATCAAGCAGAGTCGAGAGAACGTCGAACTGCGCGGACTGATCCGCGATCTGTTATTCCTCGGGTACCCGGTCTGCGCGGCCACGGGTGCTCGTTGCCGGGGCTTCTTCATCGCGACGGAACGCCAGCAGTTGGTGCGATACCGCGATAGTCTGAGCAACCGGATTGCCGAGATCGCGAAGCGACGTGACGCTGTGGACCGCGCCATTGCTGCGTGGGATGAGATGCGGGCAGCCTGACGTGGAATGGCCAGGGGCCGCCGTCGCATGGCGGCCCCCCGCTACTCCGCCGGGCCGGTTGCTCCCAGGACCTTGGCCTTCATCAGCGCGTAGTTCGCGTCCTCCCGGCTCAGCCAGGTGAGGCCGCGGCACTGCTCCCAGCCGCCCTCGCTCTCAGCGAGCGGTGACATGAGCACCCGGCTTTCCTCGGGGATCGCCACGTTCACCAGCGCCTCCAGCGGCTGCTCGCTCATCCCCTCGTGGCACTCATTACACGCGCTCCTCACATGCTCGCGCAGGGCCGCCACGCCCTCTTCGGAAGGCTTTCGGCGCTCCGGTCTGGTGAATGAGTAGTCGCCGTAATACTGGCCGTTCAGGTCCAGCCACTCCGCGATGCGGGTGAAGCTATCGGGGTCGATTGGGGCCTTGCGGTGGTGCTCGTTGAGCAGGAATCGCGCGAGTTTTCCGGCGTGCGAGCCATAGTCCATGATCTTGCTGATGTCGGTCTGCTCGTTGCGATGGGCGAGGGCGACCCAGCCCGGCCGCGTCACCAGGGCCTCGTAAGACTGACTGAACTGGCCCTTCGGAGTGCCCAGCAGGTCGAGGTTACCCGCGGTCCGCTTGAGCCCGTGACAGCGGATGCAGTAGCGATCAAGCACTGGCTGCACTGAGCGAGCGTAGCTGAACCCCCCGGCGTATCGCGGGCCGGCAGTTGGCTGGAGCTCCTTTGCCTCGGCGGGGGCGAGGCGCCGGCCACCATAGGGCAGGGAGCCCCGGGGTTCGTGGCATCCGGCACAACTGATGACCTCGCCGGGCTGCAGGTAGACCTGGCTGCGCATGCTGAACACGGCCATGTTGTTTTCATCGAGAAGCTGGAACAGCAGGGGTTCTTGGGCGGGTGCGCGGAACGCCACAGAACCGTCCTCTTCGACCGGAACGGTCCCCACTACACCCTTGACTATCTCCTGGCTCACCCAGCTGCGCTCCGGGACGGAAGCAGTGGGCTGCTCTATCATGCGCACCACACGCAGGCGCTTGATGGTGCCCGGGATCAGCGGCTCTACGCTGTCGTAGACATTCTGGATCAGGAAAACACCGTCAGCACGTCCCGGCTCCAGTGAGGACGAGAGCACCGGTGGCACCGGCCGCGGCCGGACCGGGATGGGGGAGAAGCAGGACATCCTCGGGTCCCGGTAGATCAGCTCCCGGCCGCCGAGGGTGTCCACGAGGTAGATCCCATAGGCTTCAGTCGCCTGCACATTGCCCTGAGAAACCAGCCGGTCGGGGCTGTAGGCTGCGAGATACAGGTCTTCGGAAAGCGGCCAGGGCTGGCTGTAGCTGCCGATGGGCCAGCCTTCGGTTTCGGGGAAACTGGCGTCAGGGGTGATGCGCCGGACAGCATCAAGCCCATCTTCGCCGAGGCGGCGGTCAATGGCGATGATCGATCCGGCTGTATACGAATGGTGGGCCATCGCCGTGGCCGCGACGAGATCGGTCCCAGGGATCGGCTTGGCCTCGGCGATCATGCACGGATTGCGCGTGGAATTTCCATAGTAATGGGCCACTGCGGTACCATCAGGCCGGGTGGTCCACAGACTCTGCAGTACGGTGTCGTGGCGGTTGATGTAGTCCCAGCGGGTGTAGATGATCAGGCCGCTGGGTAAGACAGCCGGATCCCACTCGTTGGCTTCGCCATAGCTGAGACGCGTGATGTTGCCCCCGTTGGCGTCACACCGGTAGAGAACATAGGAGGGGGTGTAGCGGCCTCCGTGGCAGCGACCGAAGCCCTGGTTGCGGGTGGAGACAAAGGCGATCCCGCCATCCGGCAGGTAGCAGGGGTCGAAATCTTCAATGAGGACGGTGGTGCGGCCCATCCACCCTTGCAGCGGATCGACGCCGGGCACTCCGGTGAGTTGTCGAACCACGCCCGAGACAAGGTCAAGCTCGTACAGGAAGAATTGTCGCGCATTGCGGTCCTGGACGGTGTGATCACAGAAGCTGAACACCACACGGCGACCGTCGTATGACAGGTCCGGGTGGAGGACGGAGCCGACCGGCAGCTTGTCCGCGAGCAGCGGCACTGCCAGGGGCTGCGAGCGCCAGGACTTCAGGAGCACAATACCATCACCCGGGCGGCTGTGACGGCCCTCATACTGATCCACCATGTGGCTGTACAGGGGAGGCGGGCGCTTGGTGATAAGCAGGTCGCTGAAGTCCAGCAAAGGATGGGACAAGATCATCTCGCGCCGCAATTTGCGCACGTCGAGATACAGCGACTGCCAGTCAGTCCCAGGCTTCGCTTCCGCTATCCGTGCCTCGAGACCCTTCAGTCGCTCCGCAAGGTCTGGCAGGGGCCTTGCGGCAGACACGAACTCCAGCGTCTTGCGCGCGAGCTCGAGGGCGTCGGCGGTAGCGGCGCGGAACAGCGCGTTGTCAGCTCCCGCGCCCATCCTCTTCGGGGGTGTGTACGTTGACCAGGGGCTGGAGCTACTCTGGGTCGCGGGCTGGTCCAGGGCGATGTTCAAGTCGGGCTTATCGGCGGCGTAGACCTCGACTTCGTCCAGGTGCAGGTAGCTGCGACCGGGCAATTGCAGCCGCACGTAACGAGCCTTCTGGCCCTGAAGCGGCACTTCCATGGGCTTGCCATCTAGCGCGCCGTGGAAGAGCACACCCTGGTTCTGCCACACCTGCCGCCAGTTGTAGCCATCGCTGGACAGGAGCATCATCAGTACATTGTTACGCGAGCCGGCGTCCTCGCGGTTGTACAGTAGCGCGCGGTCAAGGACATATTCCTTGCCTAGGTCCACTTGCCACCAGGGCTTCTCCTCAAGCTGGGTGTGGAATCCGGTGCCGCCGTCCTTGACGCCGTCCACAGCCCCCGGTGCGTCGTCATCAACGGACACCGATGCGCCTGGCGTGGGCTTCTTTTGCCTCGCCTGGCGAATCCAGTCAAGTTCCAGCAGCAGGTCGTTGATCTCCAGTGGAAAGTCCCGGGCGATACGCTGGATGAGGGTGTCCGGGCCCTGGTCGACGGCGAATGCGAAGCCGGATGGCCCAGCGCCATTGCAGATTTTGAGGAGCAGGTGGTTTTCGCCTTTCCTTAGCTTCAAAGTGAGACGCTCGTCACCCAGTGTGCAGGCGCGCCCAATATTGTGTGCCAGCAGCTTCTCTCCATTGAGCCACACCACGATGGAATCATCACTACCCAGCAGGATCGGCAGTTCCTGTGCCTCGGGCACCGTGATCGTGCGGTAGAGGTAGACGGCGATCCAGTCGTCATCGCCGAAGATGCGCAGGGAGTTCTCCTGGCCGTCGCGGAAGCGCGTGCCCGGTTGCCAGCGCACCGTCCTGCCGCCCTTGCCCTCGTAGGAGGCCTGGAGGTCGATGGCTTTCTCGGGCGGATATACGGCGTCGAACCCCTTACCGTCCGGGGAATCGAAGGGCCCGATGTAGTACCAGCGTCCGAACTCCAGGCCACTGCCCTCGGCTTTGAGCGACGCTAGCCAGGTCTCGCGCGCGGTGTCGCACCGTACGTATTCATAAGCCAGCACCGGAGAGAGTTGCGTTGGCAGGAGCACAGCGGCGATGATGGAGATCAGCGCGGACCTCAGCCTTTTCATGTGAACGGGTCACCCGTCTGTGGTGTTGCGTGAATCGGTCTCAGCGACGTGCGCTTCCCCCACTCGGCGCTCGGCCGCCTGTCGAATCCAGTACAGTATCCCCCATCCTGCCGCCAGTGCAAGCGCTCCGTAGGCGAAGATTGCCAGGGAAACGTGGATATGCAGCCACAGTTTGTTCTGAAGGGCCGGCGGCAGGGCAGTATGGCCCTTGTGCGGGAAGTACAGATATCCGTACATGGCAATCAGCAGTGCGAGCGGAAGGCCGGCTGTGAGCGCCAGACCCTGACCCCGGAGTGACGCAACCAGCGCACACAGCACGATCCCCCACACGAACCAGAGCGAGAAGTCGTAGCCGCTGGTGAAGGTGATGCGCCCCGCGTCCACCATGCGCATTACCAGCACTGCCGAAAGTGCCAGCAGACCGGCGAAAGCCGCCACCTGGGCCGCCTTGCTCGACCCCGCCACGCCGCGCGCAAGGTTCCCGGCAGACAGCGCAAAGGCCACCAGGAACAGCACGAATGCGGCAGTGGTTAGCAGTGCCTCCGCCGTACTGACGCCCGAAAAGCCGCCCAGTAGCCGTCCTTCGGGCGATGCGTGGGCTAAGCCGTAGGAGTGAAGGCTCTGCAGGTAGTTCACACCGGCATACGTGAACAGGACCGCTGCCAGCCCTATAACCGCGAACCCGGCCGAAGCAGCGCCGCCCCAGTTCCTCTGCTTGCGTCCGTGCAGATATGCCGCGTAAATGAGCCATGTGACCAGTGACGCGGTCTCTTTCGGGTCCCAGCTCCACCAGCGCTGCCAAACATACTGTGCCCACACTGCCCCGGTGATGATGACCATTGTCAGGAGCGGGAATCCAAAGGCGATGGTGCGGTAGATGTTGCGGTCGATTTCATCAAGCGGCGGCAGGCTGCTGCAGATGTGCGCCCACACGCCCCGAGAAGGTCGCGTCATGCGGGGCCTCCAGCGGAATTGTCTATCTTGTCACCCACGCCCACGAATACCTCATGGAATGCCGAACCAAGGCGGAGCATGTCTTCATTGTCGCGCCCCGGGCCGATCGCGGCAAGAGAGACCTTGACGCCGTCCTCGCCCTCTACGAGGCGCACCGTGGCCTGGTTTGCCCGAAGGTAGAAGATGAGCATCATCCCCAGGAGGCAGCCCACAAAGCCTGTCCAGACCAGGGGTACTCCGGGGTCTCGCCGGATCCCCAGGCCCGACCAGGACAGGGCGCGCTCGAAGGTGATTTCGCCGCCCGGAATCGGCGCCGACTGACCGGTGAAAATGGGTTTCATATCGCGGATATCGTGCGTCCCGTCTTCCGCGACGGCAACCACGGACAGGCCCAGGGCCGGCCGGCCGGGAATCTCGGAACCGCTGCCTTCCACCCGCCCCTGACGCTCGACGGCATCCGGAACGAACCACCGGGCGACCAGCGCCGTCTTCCGGTCGGGCAGGATCACCGCGGCGTTGTCCTTCCGGAAGCGCCATCGCAGCCCCTGGTCGTTCTCGCCCGCGGGTTCAAGAGGAAAGAAAACGGAGTAATCTTCGCCCTCGACGGTCACGGTCGCCTCGGCTCCGGCCATGCCCCAGCTCGATTGGCTTATGTAGAACCCGCGGTACTTGAGGGGGTGGTTGACGCGTATGGTCCGGCGAAGGCGCTCCTGCCCGGATTCAAGGACGGACAGGTCGCTGTAGTAGTTCTCGATACCACCCGATTCAGGGTCGGGACGCACCTCGAAGGAGTTGAGGCGCAGGTCAAAGGGCATGCGACCGTCGGGGTCCTTGTACGTCTCGCCTTCGACGATGATCGCCGTTGTGTCTACCGAAGTCGCCGGCAGTGACCCAAGAAGGGCGCCGAAGCCTATCAGGAAGATGGAGTAGTGGGTCAATGCCGGACCCCAGGCCGCCCAGCGGAAGCGGGACAGATAGATCCAATGGGCGCCCTGGTGCTCGCCAAGGTCGTGCACGGCGAATCCGGCGCTCCTCGCAGCGAGGCGTACCGACGCCGGCATCTTCTCGACGGACGGCGCCGTGAACGTCGTCGCATTGCTCTCGGCGAAACGTGCTGCTGCAGCCGCTGCCGTGGGGACTCGCCACCGCCCAATTGACAGTCGCCAGAGCCGACGTGTGCAGGCGACCAGACTGACCATCAGGATGCCGCTGATGAGCAGGAACCACCACGACGTGAACACTCGGTCCAGACCAAGAAGGGGTACAAGGCGCCCGAAGACGCCATACCATTCCTGGTAGAGTTCGGGGGGCTGCTTCTGGGGAATGATCGCACCGGTCAGGCTCCCTGCCGCGAGGGCCGCGAGGATAACCATGACGACACGCATTTCGCTCAGGCGCGACAAGAGGAACCGCAGCAGCCGGCCTGCGGTAATCTCCGGGTTCGTCGGCGAGGGTGTGTTCGGGGAAGGGTCGGCCACGCACCGCCTCCGGATCGGTTCTGGGCAGTCTCCGGGTGTGCAGTATTGCAGGAGAGCTGCCTGTCTTGAGGGAATATGTGCAATGCCAATTGGTCATCGGGCCTGCATTTACCTGCCCGGCCGGGAGACAATCCAATGCACCGTCGCTTGACATGTTGCGTGCTGTGTCTTCTCTTCGGCCTCGGCTGTGCGTTCGGCTGGGCGCACAGTTCATCGGACTACGCCGCGAGTATTCGCGAAGACTGGGATTGGCAAGCGCGTGTCGGCGAACCGGTTACCAACCCCAGCGGCGAGATACAGGGCGCGCCGGCGTGGGCTGATGCGGCCGGTGGAGTGGATGGCGAGCGAACCGGCAGCTACGGCTTTCACACCACCAACTCGAAGAATCCCTGGTGGCAGGTGGACCTGGGCGAGCCGGTTCGGATCGGCCGGATCATTGCATACAACCGCAACGAGAACGGGCTCGAACATCGGGCTTCGGGCATGCTGATCCTGGTCTCACAAGACGGAAAAGCCTGGCAGGAAGTGTTCCGACACACAGGCGAACCCTTCGGGGGCATTCGCGATGGCAAGCCGCTGACCGTGGATTTCGGCGAGAAGCCGGTGGAAGGCCGGTTCGTCCGCTGCGCGTTAGAGAAACAGGGCTCCTTCCATCTCGATGAAGTCGAAGTATACCCCGCGGGAGAGCCGGACCGCAACGTTGCCCTGAACAAGCCCGCCGATCAAAGCAGCGCAGGTCGGTCCTCGCGTTACCACGACAATTCGCCTGTGGCTGAGGAACGGCGATGGCCAACTGAGACCATCGCGAGAGCGCTGAGTCGCCAAGAACTGCTGCTGTCGGCGCTTGCTGCACTGGACGGCGACAGGCGGGCAGCTTTCGCCGCAGAATTGAGGGCTGCCCGACAGGATCTGGATGCGCTGTCAGCCGCACCTGTCTCGTCACTTGCGCGTCGTGATCTCTACTACCGCGTGATGGAGGCCGGCCGCCGGCTGGCGCTCACCAATCCACTGCTGGACTTCGACGCGCTGGTCTTTGTGAAGCGCAGACCCGGTGCCATCGCCCACATGTGCGACCAGTTCTTCGGAAGCCTGGCGCGGCCCGGCGGGTCCTTGTGTGTGTTGGAGAACCTGCGGGGAGAGCCCACGGTGCGAGACGTCATCGGTGGCCGGCTTCCCCTGGGCAGCTATCTGTCTCCGGACCTGTCCTGGGATGGCCGGCGCATCGTTTTTGCCTATGCGAAAGGCGATGCGGCACGCGAGCCGGTCTGGAGCAGTTCGCCTGACCTGGCGTACCACATCTTCACCGTGAACCTGGACGGAACGGACTTGCGGCAGATCACAGAGGGCCGTTTTGACGACATCCACCCGCGCTGGCTGCCGGACGGGGACATCGTGTTCATTTCCACACGGCGCGGAGGGGAGACCCGGTGCAGCGGCCGTCCGGTGCCCACATACACGCTGCACAGGATGAAGCCCGACGGTTCACACATCACCCGGCTATCCTGTCACGAGACCCACGAGTGGCACCCGTCCATTTTGCCCGACGGCTCGCTATTGTATACCCGCTGGGACTACGTGGACCGGCACACCAATATCTCGCACAGCCTGTGGAGCTGCCGCCCCGACGGATCAGCCCCCGTGGCGGTGTACGGGAACTACAACCACGAACGCAAACCGTGGGGGCTCTGGTCGGCCCAGCCTGTCCCGGGTTCTCGCAAGATCCTCGCGATTGCCGGCGCTCATCATGGCTATGCCGCAGGTTCGCTGGTGATGATCGACCCCCTGCTGGATTTCGATGGGAGCGATCCCGTGGAGCGCCTCTCGCCGGAGATCGCCTTCCCGGAGGCCGAAGGCTATCCGTACTCGGCATTCGACACTCCCTGGCCGCTGAGCGAGGATTTCTACCTGGTCGCGTACAGCCCGGCCTGGTCAACCCACAGTGCCGAGCACCAGGTAACCACGGGCATCTATCTCGCGGACCGTTTCGGGAACCGGACTCTGCTGTACCGCGATCCGGAATGGCCGTCGCAGGGCCCGGTGCCGGTGCGTCCGAAGACGCGCCCCGATGTGTATCCTTTTGCCACGGAACGGGGGCCCGAGACTGGGCGGTTTCTGGTGGCGAACGTGCGCGCCAGCGGGCAAGCCTTCCCCAATGTGCCCATCAAAGGCCTGAGGATTGTGCAGATCTTGCCGAAGACCACCTACGCGGCGGATGAGCCGAGAATAAGCGTGGCGCGGCAGATTTCGGCGCGGGTTGTGGTGGGGGAGGTGCCGGTTGAGAGGGATGGATCTGCGTATTTTGAGGCGCCCGCGGGGGTGCCCGTGTATTTCCAGGCCCTGGATGAGAATCGTATGGCGGTCCAGACCATGCGCAGCATCACTTATCTGCAGCCCGGCGAGGTGCGCGCGTGCATCGGCTGCCACGAACCGAGGCAGTCGGCGGTGGCAGTGCGCCGTCCGCTTGCGGCAGTACGGGAAGCGTCGGTTCCCTCACCCGGCCCGGAAGGCACCCGGCCGTTCTCCTACATGCGATTGGTGCAGCCGGTGCTGGACCGCCACTGTACGCGCTGCCACAGCTCCGGTGGCAGAGCGGCGAAGCTGCCCCTGACCGGTGACTTCGCGTCCAAGAAGTCGGCGTTCACGCGCTCCTACGAGACCCTTGCGAGAAAGAGTCTGGTGCCCTGGTTCGACAGTGTCAATGGTGGTGAGTGGATTCCTCAAAGCACCCCCGGCAAGATCGGGGCCCGGGCGAGCAAGCTCGTGAACATGCTGCGCGAGGGGCATCAGGGCGTGAATATGCCCGCCGATGATCTGTATCGGATATCGCTGTGGGTCGACTTGAACGTGCCCTTCTACGGGAGCTACGAACCGCAGCACGTAGCTGCACAGCGCGCCGGAGATGATCCGCCAATGGAAGAGATACTGCAGTAGCCCCCGGTTGCGTCGGGCTTCTCAGCGCCTCAACTCGAACACATCTACCTGGTCGCCGTAGAACTGTGGCACGAACAGCCGGTTATTCGCACGGTCCAGACCGATATCCGCGGCGGAGTTCACGTCGGCCAGGGCGCGGGCCTGCAGGTGATCGGCGGAGATCAGCCAGACCTTGTTCCCCAGGAAATCGGAGACGATCATTTCACCGGTATCCAGCACTTCGATGCCGTCCAGCGCCGTAAAATGCTGGGCCAGCCCGAAGGGCTGCGGGTCCTTCACGCCTGCCGGATCCAGTTCGTACACTTCGTGGTCTTCCCAGCTTACCGCGTACATGTGGCCCTTGTGGAAGGTGATCCCGTTGATGACCGGCACGCCCTTCATCCAGCGTACGTGCCGGGTCGGCGGGTCAATGCGCACCACCATGCCCCTTCCGGTATCCGATGCCCAGACAGCCCTGCCGTCGGTGGCGAGGTCATTGAGGCGCTGAGCGTCAGGAACTTTGATGGTGGCGGTGGACTCCGGGTCGTCCAGTGAGAAAACCTGGACCTGATTGATGTCCGCGCAGTAGAGGAAGCCGTTGAGCACGCACATGCCCTTGGGTGCTCCCAGCGGGGCGTCCTTCGTCCGCTCGCGCCATTTGAGGGTCTCGATGGAGCCGTCGGCGTTCAGTCGCGAAATGAAGCCGACATTGTCATTCTCCCATCCGGGCCCCACGATATTTGAGACATACACGTACCCCGTGTCCGGATCGTGGTAGACGCTCTCGGGCACCACCATGCCCTTGATGGACAGGATCAGCGCGGCGATCAGGGCTTTCTCAAGCATGGTCATCTCTCCAGTTGTCGATAGCGACCCAGACAATTGTTTCCCGTGCTTTTCGCCGTCGGACTCCCGCGTACCTGCAATCCGCGAAGGTCGAGACGCCGACTGAGGGGAATGCACCATGGGACGGGCGCATCGTCTCGTTCCCCGCCCGTGCACAGGAGCGATGAGCCATGCCTGACACTCCGCGCCGCCCCAATGTGGTGCTGGTAATCACCGACGACCAGGGTTATGGAGACCTGGGCTGCCACGGCAACCCCATTATCCAGACACCCAACATCGATGCGCTGCACTCACAGAGCGTGCGGCTCACCAACTTCCACGTGGGACCTACCTGTGCACCTACTCGCGCCGGCCTCATGACCGGGCGTTACTGCAACTGCACTGGCGTCTGGCACACCATCGGCGGCCGATCCTTGCTGCGCAAGGACGAGATCACCCTGGGGGATGTGTTCCGCGCCGGTGGGTATCGCACCGGGATGTTTGGTAAGTGGCACTTGGGTGACAATTATCCTTTCCGCCCCCACGACCGTGGCTTCGACGAAGCGCTCTACCATGGGGGCGGCGGCGTGAGCCAGACCAATGACTGGTGGGGCAACGACTACTTTGACGACATCTACCTGCGCAACGGCGAGCCGGAGGCGTTCCAGGGTTACTGCACCGACGTGTGGTTCTCGCAGGCAATGGATTTCGTGGAGCGGAACCGCCAACAGCCGTTCTTCTGCTATCTGTCCACCAATGCGCCCCACAGCCCGCACAATGTCCCCGAGCGGTATGCGCGATTGTACGAGGGGCTACCCTGCGAGCGCGACCGGTTTTATGGGATGATTACCAATATCGACGACAACATGGCCCGCTTGCGCGCGCACCTGCGCGAGCTTGGTCTGGAACGGGACACGATCCTGATCTTCATGACCGACAACGGGACCGCGAACGGCTGCCGGCTGGATCGCAGCGGATTCGTGGTGGATGGCTACAACGCCGGAATGCGGGGAGTGAAGGGCTGGGAGTACGACGGCGGGCACCGAGTGGTCTTCTTCCTGCACTGGCCCGGTGGCGGGATGGATCAGGGGCGGGATGTGGGCGAACTCGCGGCAAACATCGACGTGATGCCCACTCTGGTGGACCTGTGCGGCATCCCGGGCCCCAGTCCCGAAAACGTACACGGGATCAGCCTGGCTCCGCTCTTGCGCGGGGAAGCGGAGAGCCTGCCGGCGCGCACCATCGTAACGGACTCCCAGCGCGTCGAAAGTCCCATCAAGTGGAAGCAGAGCGCAACCATGACCCAGCGCTGGCGGCTGGTCAACGGGACGCAGTTGTTCGACATCCAGGCTGACCCCGGGCAGCGCAAGGACATTGCGGCGGATCATCCCGACGTCGTGGAGCAACTGCGCGGCGAGTACGAGAAATGGTGGAACATCGTATCGGAGCGCTTCGATGATGACCCGGCGATCATTATCGGCTCAGACAATGAGCCGGTGTCGATGATCACCACCCATGACTGGCACAATGAGAACAGCGAGTGCGCCTGGAACCAGGGGATGGTGCGCCAGGGCCACCGCTGCAATGGATACTGGGCAATCGACGTGGCGAGACCGGGACGGTATGAGTTCGAATTGCGCCGCTGGCCGCGCCAGGAAGATCGTGGAATGACCGAGGGCATTCCGGGAGAGATTGTGGATTGGTACACAGGCGGCAAAGCCCTGCCACTGAGGGAAGCCCGCATCCAGGTGGGTGACTGTGAGGCGAGCCGGGCCATCGGGCCCCGCGACAAGGCGGCGGTGTTTGAGTTTCGGCTTCCCGCGGGCCTGACGAGTCTGCAGACGTGGCTTGTGGACGAGAACGGCGAAGACATTGGCGCGTATTTCGTGTACGCCCAGCGCGTGGGGGACTGAGGCGAGGGGGCGCGCCAGACGGTGGCGTGCTCCTTCCACCGTGCATTGCTCCAGGCAAGCGAGGCAATCCCTTGAAACCTGCCCCGGGGGAAACCCCGGTATGTGCGGCCCATTCCATTTCCCAGCGCCGCCGTCCTGGCACACATGCCAGACCTGTGCGAGGGGCTGTCGGTAATTGCGACGTAAGAAGGTACCCGACGTCGGGGTGTGGAACACCCTGACTATCAGGCAACCAGCATCCCAGGGACAGGCGCAAAGTGGCCTGCCCATCAACTACAGGAGGCTTTGAGATGGCTGACGGCAAGATCGGCTATGACGACACCCCGGTTCTGGTGGGCGCGAAGTGGCACGTCCACGATGGCAACCGTCCGCAGCCCAAGGTTGTGACCCCCGGCACCAACAGCACCCAGGAAGCGCCCGGGATTCCCCCGAGCGATGCCGTGATTCTCTTCGACGGTAAGGACCTGAGTGGATGGGTGGCAAAGAATGGTGGCGAAGCCGGCTGGAAGGTTGAGGACGGCTACATGGAGGTCGTACCGGGCACCGGGAACATCCAGACCAAGGAGCACTTTGGCGACTGCCAGCTTCACCTGGAGTTCCGCTCACCCCACGAGGTCAAGGGCGAGGGGCAGGGCCGCGGCAATAGTGGCGTGTTTCTCATGGGCAGGTACGAGATCCAGGTTCTGGACTGCTACGATAACCCGACCTATCCAGACGGCACAACCGGCGCCATTTACGGGCAGTTCCCTCCCCTGGCCAACGCCTGCCGCAAGCCCGGCGAGTGGTCAGAGTATGACATCATATGGGAGGCCCCGCGGTTCGAGGGAAACCGCGTGATCCGCCCCGCATATGTTACGGTGTTGCTCAATGGCATTGTCCTGCACCACCACAAGGAGTTGCTGGGCGTCACCAGCCACCGCGTTCTGACCACCTACGAACCCCACGGACTGGTGGGCCCGCTGGAACTTCAGGACCACGGCGACCTGGTGCGCTTCCGAAACATCTGGTATCGACCGCTCCTGGACTACGACGCCGAATAGTGTTGGTCGCGTTGGAGCGACGATCCATAGCGGCAGCCCGGAAGGGCTGCCGCTATGGATTCATGAGACAAGGACCTGCAGCCGAACGCGGTGAATCACTACCAGTCGCATCTCTCCAGACGTACCCAAGGGGGCCAGTGCTGTGCCACGCCTTCTCGCCGCGGCTATCGCACTTGTCTGCTGCCTTGCGCAGGCCGGGCCAACCATGCAGGACCCGGAGATGCGTCCTGCGCTTTGCCTCAACGGTGAATGGCAGTTCCAGCCTGCGACGGACGCACTTGATCCGCCCTCTGCGGACGCCTGGGACGCCGTGCCGATCCGCATTCCTTCGCCCTGGAACGTCAACTCCTTCTCGCGTGGCGACGGTGGGGACTTCGTGGCCTTTCCGAGCTACCCGGAATCGTGGGAAAAAGTGAGCGCGGCGTGGCACCGGAGAGAGTTCACCTTGCCCGAGGCCATGCGCGGCAAGAGCATCTTCCTGCGCTTTGAGGCCGTGAGTTTCCGCGCGGAAGTCTATGTAAACGGGAAGCTCGCGGGGACCAACGAGGACGCCTTCCTGCCCTTCGAACTGGACGTGACTGAGCTTGTGCGTTTCGGCGGACCCAACGAACTGCTGGTGGGCGTGCAGGGACACCATCTGTTCAACGTAAAGGGGCGAGCGACCTACGGCTGGGGGAGTTTCTGGGGCGGGCACATCCACGGCATTTGGCAGGATGTGTGGCTTGTCGCAAGACCAAAGATCTGCGTCCGTGATGCTTTCGTGATGACCAGCGTTGAAGATCGGGTCATTACGCTTCAGATCACGCTTGCGAACCAGTCCAGCCAAGCTGCCCGGGTGCGGTTGAACAACCACATCTTCCCGGCGGACAAACCGGCGCCAGGCAGCGTACCGGAAAAGGGGTTTCAGCGCAGGTGGGTTGAGATCGGTGCCGGTGAGACCTGTACCGTAACGCTCAAGGAACCCTGGGCATCCCCGCGTCTGTGGTGGCCGGATGCCCCGTATCTCTACATGCTCGTGACCCGCATCTACCTCACCGATGACGCCAGTGAACCGCTGGATATGTTGCGTACCCGCTTCGGCTTCCGAGAGTTCAGGATCGGCCCAGACGGCCGTAAGTTCCAGCTCAACGGGGTGACCTGGTCGGGGCGCGGAGACGCCTGGCACTTCATGGGCATCCCGCAACTCACACCCGCCTATGCCCGGGCGTGGTACGAGATGGCCAAGTCCTGTAACATCAACATCATCCGTCTGCACGCTCAGGTCTACCCGGAATACTACCTGGACGTGGCCGATGAGATGGGCATGCTGATCGTGGATGAGACCGCCCTGTGGGGCTCGGCCATCAACTTCTGGTACAATGACGATTTCCTGCGTCGGGCCCGCGACCACGTCAGACGCCTGGTCCTGCGCGACAGGAACCATCCTTCCGTGGTGCTCTGGAGCGTGGCGAACGAGATCTATGCCCGGAAGGCCGACGACAATGCCCCGAGCCTGGACTGGATATTCGCCCGCTACGCAGAATGGGCGCAAGAGATGAAAGACCTCGACCCCACCCGCGAGGTATCGAGCGACGGCGACAACGACCTCAACGGGCGCCTGAACATCTACAGCTACCACTATCCGGGAGCGGGAGACCCCAAGCGCGGGAAGATCACCACCATTGGCGAAGCGGGGAGCATGTACTACTCCACGCCGCCGGAGGTCGCCCATGCCATCGGCGACCGGGCGTACCGGACCTCGAATGACCGCATGGAAGCGGTGGCCATCGAAACCGCGGACCTCATCGAAGGCTACCGCAAATGGGCTGCTTACGCCACGCCGTTCAACATCGCCTGGTATGGACTGGAGCCCCTGCCGATAGACGCGGAGTTCCAGTACGATGATCTCACCGCGCCGGGCGTGAAGCCTGAGCGCCTGGGCCCTTACACCACAACCCTCAATGCCGGGCGCGACCCGAAGCTCCCGAGTTTCCGGCCCAATCCCTTGTATGTGGCGGTGAAGGACGCTTTCGAGCCGATCCGTTTCTTTCTGAAAGAGCGCGGTGCGGCTCTCTGGGCGGGGCAAGAGACCGTGCGCCACCTCACCGTCCACAATGACACGCTGGAGCGTGCCGGGTTGTCACTCGCCTGGCAGTTCAGCGTGGAAGGCAAGCTTGTAGTTCGGCGCACAGAACGCCTCACGCTGGCCCCGGGTGAGATGTCGGAAGTCGAGCTTGTGATCCCGGTTCCAGCGGTGCCTGAGAAAGCCGAAGCAGTCGATGCTCTGCTCGAACTACGACTTTCGCGGGGCGGCATGACCTGCTACCGGCAGCGCGTCGGATACACCGTCTATGCCCCCGGTCACGAGTGGTCAGCCCGGGGCCTGCTGCGCTCGATGCCCCCCATTGCTCTCTTCGACCCGTCCGGGATGACCGCGGCTCTGTTTTCCCGGCTTGGAGTGGCATTCACTGAGTACGCCAGTGTTGACGAACTGCTATCAGCCCTGTGGCCGCAGGACGATAGAGTCGTGGCCGTTGTGGGGGCGAGTTCCGGAATCACTGCCGATGATGCCCTGCGCCTGGACGACTCGCCCCACCCTGTGGTGGTATTCGAGAATAACCCGGCTTTCTACGGCGACCGCTTCTATTGCACGCGTCATGGGGGAACGTACAGGCGAGGGTTCGCCACTCCGTGGCTTGCCGTGGACCCCGATGCATCTGCTCACCTCTCCTTCTGGGGCGAAGATGGTGTGATCGCGCGGGCTGCATGCGGGCGGGAAGTGCATGGGAATGTGGTCCCCCTGGTCACCTGCGGAGATGGGGATCTTGCGATGTTTGCGGCCCAGCGTCACGGTCGGCCGCGCATCTTCTCGGAGTTGTGCCTCATCGAAAAAGCAGAGACGGAGCCTACCGCTGCAGTGCTCGCGAGGCTATCCATTCTCATGGCCGCATTCCCGGGGTCGGATTGGCCCACCGGGACTGCTCCGGCGCGTGTGCTGTCTCCTGAGGACTCGCGGTTTGGCACTGTGGGGGAAGTCCTCGGAGTCCTGAGCACGGAAGAACCGCCCGGCGTGCTCCTGTGCGATGGTTCGGCGCCGCCGACCGACCCCGGGGCCGTCCGCTCCGCTCTGGGCTCGGGAGACCCCCGCAGCGTGCTTCTCTGCGGTCTACGCCCCGAGACGTTGGACGCCTGGAACGCAGTCCTGCCGGTGAAGCTCTCCCTGGAGCCCTGTCCGGCAGTCCAGCTCATCCGCGCCGATGAGGGATCGCCGCTGGTCTGGGGCATCAACCATCGAGACCTGTTTTGGATAGAAGAGAACAACACGCGTCCGCTCATGGATTGGGCGGTGACCTGCGAGGGCCCCGATGCGCAGCCGCTCCTTGTCACCAACCACACTGACTGGCGCCGCTGGTGCTGGCAGGGCGAGAACATCAAGACAGGAGCGCTCCTCCGCTCCGAACGCGAGCCCTTCAGGGAACAGACCGGACTGCTGCGGATGCCCTCGGGCGCCTCTCAACTGCTGGTCTCCCAGGTGCGACTTGATCCAACCAGCCCCAAGTCCATGCGCTACTACAGCCAGCTTCTCACCAACCTGGGCGTGCCCCTGCGTCGCGGCAAAGCTACTTCCGTGGACATGACCGCCTTCAACGTGGACTCCGACGGATTCATCCTGTCATGGCTGCTCTGCGGGCCTTTCGCAAAGGCGGATTCGCTTCCAGTGGGCACACCGGGCTTTGCGCCCGAACCCGGTCTGCTCAATGCCGGGCGCATCTGGGGCGCACACCGGTCTGGGGCGCCCGTGGTGGACTTCACCCGGCCCGAACTGTTTGGCGAACTGCAGGACGTGGCAGTCTACGCGGCAACCTGGGTCCGTGCTGAAGAGGACACCCCTGTCCAGTTGTGGCTGGGTAGCGACGACGGGGTGACGGTATGGCTCAATGGACAGCAGGTCCACAGCAATGCGGCGGTGCGCCCGGTCACGCCTGATTCCGACCGCGTCCCGGACCTCACCCTGAAGGCCGGCTGGAACGTCCTGGTGCTGCGAGTGGATCAGGGCTGGGGCGAGTGGGGGGTGTGTGCGCGGTTCGTGGACCGGGATGGCCGGCCGCTTGAAGGCATCAAGGTCTCGCACCAGGGGCCGGCGATGGCGCGCATGGAACTGTCCCGCGACAACTGGACGGCCACTGCGAGCCCCTCAAAGGAGAGTGTGGCCAGTGCATTTGACGGTGACCCGGCGACACGGTGGTCCACCGGGGAGCCGCAGCGGGATGGCATGCAATTCACAGTGAATCTTGGATCGGAGCAGACCGTGAGCCAGATCGTGCTGGATTCAGAAAACTCGCCCGGTGACTACCCGCGAGGCCTTCGGGTGGAGGCATCGTCAGACGGGCACAACTGGAAAACGGTGGCCGAGTGCGATGACTGTTCCAGCGCACAGTCGGGCGGGGTGCTGAAGCTCATTATCGACCCGACAACCGCGAGTGCGCTGCGATTCACCCAGACCCGCCCGGCAGGTTGCGCGGGCGGGCTGTGGTGGTCGATCCATGAGTTGCGGTTGTTGAAGTGAGGGAGCGGAGAAGCCGCCCCATCCATGGCTGTTGGGTGGTGACGCACAGCGCCCACATGGGGGCTGTGCGTCCGCATCAGCTCAGCGGCACCGGCACCTTCTCACCCGTGCGGGAACTCTCAATGGCTGCAAGGACCATGGAGAGTGACTTGATGTTGTCGTGGCACTCGGTCTGCGGCGCCTTACCTGTGCGCAGGTAGTCCAGCATCTCGCGCAGTGCCCCGTGCATTCCGCCGAACTCCAGGGGAGAGGGCACAATCGTCGCGTCCTTCAGCGACCGGTGGAAGCCCTCATCGTTGGTGATTATCTGGCCGCGCGGATCGGCGTCCTGTTCGTACAGGAGTGTGCCCTGAGTGCCGATGATTCGCCAGTTGCCGTTCCAGCTTGTATGGCACCCTTCGGCGCACCAGCTCCCCCGGTATGTAAAGATCACGCCGTCCGTCATTTCGAAGATACAACTCGCCGCGGCATCGCCTTTGTACCAGGATCCTTTCGGGTTGAACTCCCGGCAGTAGACACTTACCGGGTCCAGGCCTGTCATGAACCGGGCGAGGTCGAAATGATGGATGGCCATGTCCAGGATCAGCGGGCTGTCCATTTCGTCGCGGAACCCCCCGAAATGAGCGCCGATGTAGAAGTCGCAGTTGATCGTGGTAATATCCCCGATCGATCCGTGGGCGACAGTGGCGCGCACTGAATCGTGCCGCCGGTCCCAGCGCCGGGACTGGCTCACCATGTACAGTCGCCCGGTCTTCTCCGAGGTGGCCACCTGTCGCCGCGCTTCGTCCATACTGGAAGCCATGGGCTTCTCGCCGATGACGTGGCACCCGGCCTCCAGCGCGGTGCAGGTCACCTCACAGTGGGCTTCGGGAACGGTCAGGTCCACCACAAAATCCGGCCTGTGTTTCGCCAGGGCGGCACACAGGTCGCCGGTTGCCTCGGCATCCAGTTCGTACTTGGCTATCTGGGCAAGAGCGGCGTCTGGATTGAGGTCAACAACCGCTGCGACATGCACTCCCTCGGCCTTGAGCGGCGGGAACCAGGCGTTGGATATCCCCCCGGCTCCCACGACAACTGCTGTCTCCGGCATTGTAAGCTGCTCCTCTCGGTCCGAACTCACTGGGGTTTGCGGACGCCTGCGGTGATGCCGATGAGGATCGGCACGCCGCCGCCCTCCTCGGCCACCATCTCAACTTCGGTCACATCGCACCAGTCGTGGGGATTCACCCATGCCATCATGTACACGGAGACCTTCTCAAATGTCTGATTGCTCCCGCTCCAGGCCACCTGCGTTGTGGTCGGATACTCGCGGTCCAGTGGCAGGTGGGCGTTGGGATCGGACCAGTCGCGGATGTTCTCGCCGCCAATGACGCTGAGCGTCTCCGAAGTGCCGTCTCCGCGGCGGATGATGTACTTCCAGTGGGTCCTGCCGCTTCCCAGCCAGGCGCCGGAATGCAAGAAGTAAAGGACATCTGCCTTCTTTTTCACCGGGATGACTACCCGCGCCGGGAGGTCGCTCTGGGGCCGGAAACCGGACTTGAGCACCAGGCAGCCCAGCGGGGCGTTGATCTGGAATGGGACGCCGTTGAACTCCTGCAGCCCCGTGGGGAAACTACGCAGGTCGGTTGTCGGGCCCTGATCACTCCAGCCACCGATACCGTCGTCCGCTTTCTCATCCGCAAAGCCGCGGTTCATGAGAGCGGAGATATCAACCGGCGTGAATGCCAGGTTCTTTGGAACCGCCGGGCGCTCCACAATGCGCCGGGTGCCCGCGATCTCGTACGGGCCCATGTCCGGCCCATTGCCCAGGGGGCGTCTACGTCCACGGGCATCGAAGGGAACATCCGGAAGCAACTCGCCCTGGTCAACTCCCGGGGAGTCGGGCTGCAGGCGCAGGTCCATTCCTGGCGAGCGCTCGAAAACAGGCGCGGCGGAGATGGAGTGCTTGCCGAACCCTGAAGCTTCCCGCCAATTCTCCACGGTCGAGAACGCCGCCCCTCCGAATCCCCAGCGAACCAGTGGTACGCCGCCCGAGCTATACAGCAGGTTGTAGTCGGACTGGTTCCCATAGGTGTCCTCGTCAACTCCATTGCGGCGCAGGGAGAGCTGGCAGGACAGGTTGTTGACGAGGATGTTGTTGCGCACGTCCACATCGTGGGTGGACATGTAGACAGTCACGGACTTGCGTTCCCCGTAGTCCGAGACATCGGCGCTCTCGCGCCGGGCCCATTCGGCGAAGATACCGGCCGACTCATTGCGGTAGCACAGGTTATTGTAGACCTTGGTGTGGGGCGAGGAGGAGATGAAGATGCCGTTGCCACCTGAGCCGCCCTCGGTGCGCGTGGCCTGACAGTTCACCGGTGCATAGCCCTTCTTCTCAAGAGGACTCAGGTCGATCCCGGGCAGTGTGTTGCGATTGTTGGCGCACACATTGTTGCGGACGATCACGCCCCGGCTGATTTCCACCATGATCCCGGGGCCTTCGTTGTCGTGGCAGTAGCACCCCTCGATCACGCTGTCATTGCACGAGCCGTCGAACCACAGGCCGGGGCCATAATTGAAGGCGAACTCCGAGTTGCGCACGGTGGACTTGTTGAACCACGGGATGAGCTTGGCCCCGCCGCCATGCCAGCCGGGAGAGTATCGCCAATAGTTATTGTGGGTGACGACGCAGCCTTCGATAAGCTGGTTTTCGCCCACCCCCGCTCCCATCCCCGAATTGCCGCAGTACGAAGCTTCGCAGCGCAGGATACGGTTGTCGAAGCCCGACATGCTGATGCCCACAAAGTTTGCCCAGGTGACAATGCAGTCCTCAAGGCTGCAATCGAGCCCGCTGACGCCCGAGGAAGACCAGTTCGTGACCCCTGCCATGTTGAACTGGCGCATCTGGAAACCGCGCACGCGTACGTGGCGGCGACCCACGGTGATGCCCCAGCCGCGCACGGGCACTTCGACGCCGGGGTTATTCGGGTCGAAAGGCTCGCCGGTGTCCACAGGCCAGATGGTAATGGTCCCAGTGGACTCATCCCAGAAGCATTTGCCCTCTCGCAGCTCTTCGGGCGTCCGTACCCGGAGAAGCACGATGGCCTCATCGCGGATGCCGTCTCGCTGGAAGACTTCATGCACATTGGCCGAGACAAGCCGTCCGCCCACGGCAAACTTCCGGACGAACTCATCCGTCCAGCCGGTCTTCCGCCAGACTTCGCCGTCTTTCTCCCAACCCGTCACGACTTCGGAGCCCTTCACCACCACGGTCTCGCCGGGAGCGGCCTGCACGGTGATCGGCTTGTCGGGCCGACCGATCAGGTCGAGTACTACCGACTCCCGATACACGCCGCCCCGGACAGTAAGCGTGTCGCCGGGCAGGAGTTCCTTGACACCGCGATTGATGGTCTTGAACGGCTGCTCCCGGGTGCCAGGGTTGTCATCGGATGCATTCGGGGCGTTGGTGTCAACGAAGAACTCGACGGGCTCGGGGCGCGGCTCGGGAGCCGGCGGTGTGGAGAAGTCCGGCTTCACGGGATCGGTCGGCCCCGCCAGCGGGATTGCCGGGGTCTCGGCCTCAACCTGAGCGATGACCACGGGTTGTGCGGGTTCGGAGTCCTGAGCGGTGATCCAGTACCGGGCGCTGCGAGAGATGCGCAGTTCGTCGATCTCTGTGCCCGCTGACCCGATCCCGGCAAGAGTGGGGATGCGCGAGGGCAGCTTACCGGTGGCCCAGGACCGATTCGCTTCCTGCTTTGCACCAGTATGGGCGGTGTCCACGGGGAACCCGTCCAGAAAGAGAGTGTACCAGTCGGGGGTCCAGGAGACCGCAAGATGGTGCCAGTCTCCCGCGCCCCAGCGGTTGGCGTACTGCCAGTGTTGGGACTGGACGTTCCCCATGCTCTGCGCCCAGCCGTCAGAGGCGCTGAAAAGCACGTGGTTGTACCGGTCGCGCAGGATGGAGTACCCGAACCCGTCGGTACTCAGGGTGACCAGGAAGTGGTCATTGTTGTCCCGGCCCTCCCACGCGGGCCGGAACCAGAACTCGATCGTCCCGCCCTGCAACAGATCGCGATACCTCCCGGGCACCTGCAAGAGCTCTTCGGCGCCGATGCGGTAGGCCTGTCCCTGCACGCCGCCCACCAGTTGCCCCGTGAAAAGCGCGCCCTCGGCCAGCGGTGCGTCCCCGGTGGCTATGGCCAGCGTGGCGTCATCCGACACCACGGGAGCAGCGAGATCAGGAGCATTCACGCGCGTGCCCTCGATCTCAATCGAGACATCATCGAGGAGCGCTTTGCCTGCGCCGAGGGTGAAGCTGACGCCGGCGGCGCCTTGCGGCAGGGCGAAGTCGGCTTGGTATTCTACGTACCCCTTCGCGTCTGCGTTGCCTATCGCCTGGAAGGGTGGGTAGAGCATTTTCGCGGGGGCATCCGTGAGGACCAGCCCGACGGATAGCCCTGGCTTTCCGGTGGCCCAGACCCGAACCCTCCCTTTGGCCTCCTGGCGTGCGGGCAAGTAAGGCAGGAACACTTCGCCCGGCGCCAGTTCCAGCGCGCAGTTGCCGGAATGCGCCCTCTCGGGGTCCTCAACGAGCCGGATGGCGTGGTCTGTCTTGCGCGCCGCGATGGCCCCGTAGTTGATCTGCCAGACCTGGGGCAGACGCGGGGAGAGGTTGAGTTGCGCATCCGCTGCGGACCCACGGAAGGACTCGTTGACTGCCTCCGTGCGTTCGAAACCGCCATTGACATCGATCACATCCGCCTGTGTGGCGAAAGACGTGATGACCAGCAGTGCAGCGATACAGGTCGGCGCTCTCATCAAGCTCACTCTCCCGCGGGAGCATCTTGCGCCATCTTTGCAACCTCATCAGCAGATAGTGCCCGACTGTAAATGCGTACCTCGTCCAGAACACCGCGGAAATAAGCCCTGTGGCCCGCCTCGTAGTTGCCAATCGTCATGTTGTGCCCGTCCCAGTTGATCCTGCCCCTGCGTTCCATCTGTCCACAAGGCTTTCCGTCGGCAAACAGTCGGATCATCTCGCCGTTGCAGGTTCCGACCACATGTATCCAGCGCCCCACCGGCAGAGGCTCGGCGGAGACGAGATGGTGGCTCCAGCCGCTGACGGGCACTGCGAAACAAAGGCGTCCGCCGCTGGTCACACCCATCCGAAATCCCGCGTTCCCGGGCCCGTGGAGACTGTTGATGAACCACTTATCCTGTTGTCCCGGCTCACCGACTTTGATCCAGCAGGAGACTGTCAACTCGCGCATTTTGAATTTCAGGTTGGGTCCGGGGACGGTGACGGCGCCCCCGTCGCACACCAGCGCCTTGCCTTTCACGCCGGGCACTCGCGCCGCGTCGGTGATGAACCCACCCCGGCCGTTCCCGGTCCAGTCCCAGGCGTAACCCGTATCCTCAGGTTCGTCAAAGGTGTACCACGCCTCCAGATCAGCTTCGAGGCCGCTCTCGGCAACCATTCTCTGCGCGCAGTGGGCGATGCGCTCCTTGAACCCGCGGTAGAGGGAGTCATAGGGACCCAGGCCGAGGTCCTCGGGGACCAGGTCCACGTGCGGGGGGTCATCGGTGAAGGCCTTTCGGGCCGCGTCGAGGTAGCCGAACCCGTACTCGCGGTGCGGGGAGATATAATGGCCCTCGCCAAACTCGTTCCAGTTGTCGAGCAGGATCATCTTGCTGCCGAGGCTGGTTTCCGGGAAGCTCTGCGCCATAGCTTTCGCCCGTGAGCAGGCCTCGGAGAATTCCTCCGGGGTAAGGCGCCAGATGGAACTGCTGTAGTGCCAAGGAGTGGAATCCCAGCCCATGGAGACCGTGAGCACTTCCGGGATGATCCCTTGCTCCGCGTGCTTCTTCCAATAGCGTTCCTGCGCTTCGATTGCCTCCCGGCCGGTGGGTCTTTCGGCGGACATGGGCCAGCAGTAGGCGAAGGTGTAGTCGAGCCCCTCATCGGCCATGAGTTGCAGGGGACGGGGGTCGGTGCCCCGATACTCACCCAGGAGAATTAAGCCGGCAAACCCCGCATCCACGCAGGCTTGTCGCGCCTTGTTCAAGGCCATACGCACATTTTCTACACTGCCGAGGTCGTCCACGAGGTATTCCGGGCGGTAAATGAACAAGACGGGTTTGTTGTCGATCTTGAGGTACTCGGGGCGCTTGAAGTAGTTGTCGATCCACCAGGGCAGGAGGTTTGTCAGGAAGTCCTCCTCGGACGCAACGCCGGATCGCCCGCGTGCCTGGTTCTCCCACATGATGGTGAACTTGAACTGGTCGCGGTAGCGCGCGTTGAATAGGCCGTCGTGAATGGCATGGCCCAGGAACTGCTCCACCGGCCCTCCCTGTGACGCCCGGTACCAGCAGTAGACGAAGAAGTTGATCCCGTGATCCAGCGCCCACTTGATCTCCCAGTCGGTCACTTCGGGATTGTGCTCGTCATACCAGCTTAGCGCCGGTTCGCGCTCGGGAAATGGTTCGATGAGTTCCCAGCCGCTGCCCCGTGCCCCCTGCTTCCACAGCGGGCAGTAGTGCGCACCCACCAGGATGTCGCTCTTCGGTGGTTGGGGCGCGGGCACATAGTCGGCCTTTGGCACATCCACCGCCGGGTCGAAACGGATGGGCCACGTTGACTGGCTGCTTTCCGCACCGTCTACTGAGATTCTCAGGCCGAACTGCACGATGCCGGGGGTCTCGGCGCGCACGGTCCAACTTGCTTCGCCACGCGCGAGATGGGGCAGGGATGCGATGAGCTGGGGGTTGCCTTCGAGGACCTCCACGCCCGGGGGAGGATCGAGTTGCAGCGTCACATCGTGCGCGATCCCGCCATAGTTGGTGACCTCTGCGCGGATCTGCGCTTCCCTGCCCGCGCGAATGATGGGCCTGCCAGACAGCACTCGTAGCGGCACCACCTCAGCCTGCACTTCGGGGGTGGCGGCAACGGTGAGGGAGGCCAATCGTGTCTCTGCCTCCCGGTCGGACGGCACCAGCGCCAGCATGAGCAGGTCGCCGCTCCACTGGGGCACGTCGCTCAGGTCCACGACGTAGGAATGCATCTTCCCGTCCGCGCGCAGGGGGATGACCGCCGCGCCCGGTCCGGCCGAGGTCTGGAAGAGCAACTTGCCCCGGTTCCCGGTGCTCACGCTCATTCGAAGGGAGACGAATGGCTTGTCGCCCACCGGAAGCTGCAGCCTGCGGTGAGCAATGCCGGGTTCACTGGGCGCGGTTTTCAGCAGCAGCCCTTCCGGCGTCGCACTGACTTCGCCCGAGACCCGCTGCCAGTGTTCAGGGAGAAGTCGCGCCTCAGTGGTTCTTGGCCCCTGGGGATCTGGGGCCAGGCCGAACTGGGCGCCGAGGACCTCGGTGGCAGAAAGCGCACGGTCGTACAGGCGAACCTCGTCGATCACTCCCTTGAAACCCGCGGGGGCCCACTTGAAGGGCAGGCCCACCAGAAGAGGCTCCCGTCCGCCTGTGACCCGCCCCGGCCTGCTTTGGCTGTACTCCTGCCCATTCACCCAGAGGCTGGCCATGCTGCCGTCCCAGGAAGCAACTGCGTGGTACCACTGGCCCGCCTCCAGGATAGGGCCGCGCACCCGGGGCTCCAGGCTGCCATTGAGGTCAGGGAAGAAGGACAGCCTACGCGCCTCACCGGGCGGGTCGATGCGCAGCATGAACACGCCTGCGAGGTTCACCACGCTCGCGTTTTCGGAGACCGTATCCGGCCGGAACCACAGGTCCACGGTGAATCCCCTGGACAGGTCGGGCACGCTCCCCGACGCAAGAGTCAGGCCACCTTTGCCCGAAAGCACCAGCCCAAGCCCGTGTCGCCCCTCTCCGCTTTGCGCTTCTACGGCCTGAGCATCGCGTCCGTGCTCCGAACTGTCCTTGCCCAGCGCTGCGGGGTCTTCGAAACGGTACCAGGCGAAGGGCGTGCTGTCGGCCTGGCACCAGCACGGCAGCACAATGAGCATCGTGAGCACCACCAGTCGCAGTATGACATCGGGCATCCTGGCCCCCTTGCGTCCCATCCGGTAAGCCTCCTTCGTCGAACTCAGACGTGCTGAGGGAACGTCAACGCATGCGCGGGCGTTGGTCCCAAGGAATCCGCATTATCGGCGGTGAACAGACTCGGGTCATATTTCCGTCTGCGCGCTCACAGACCTTCAAATGGAGGAACATCATGCCGCGGTTTGTTGCCCTGATGCTCTTGTTGCTCTTGCCCCTGTTGGTGTCCGCCCAGCAGGAGTTGGTCTTCGAAGCGGAGGACGTTTCCTCACCTTCGGAGGCCTGGGCGAAGGATATCACGCCCAAGGACCGCTGGAATCTGTGGTCGAAGGACAAGGACGCGGAGCTCAAGTGGTCCGGCGGCAAGGTCTTGCAGTCCCCACAGGTGATGCAGGACCGTGAGAAGCCGGAGGACGGGGCTCCAGTGCTCCACGTGGTCCTCGAGAATATCCCCGACGGGCGCTACCAGGTGGTGCTCAAGTATGGGCGCGCCCTGGCGGCATCTCTCGACCAGGAGAAGTGGATCAACCTGTCCAATACGGGCGGCGAACTCGGGCGCTTCGACATCACTGGCGGAAAGTTCGAGTTCTGGGTGGACGACCGGTTCGCGGACGCCAACAGCCCCGGGTTCACGTACTTCGACAACATTCGGCTCATCCCGCTCATGGCCGAAAAGAACGGCGTCACCAACGGGGACTTCCAGGCAGGCAATGATATGCCCGGCAGCGGCTGGAGCTGGTTCTCCCGGGAACAGAAGGGTGGCGTGACTTTCTCCGATGAGGGCCGCAACGGATCGCGCTGTGCACTGATCACTCACGAGGGCGAGCGCGACTACGCCTTTACCAACGCCGGCAGGCTCAACGTAGAGCCCGGGCAGACCTGGGTCGCTTCCGCATGGATGAAGTGCGAAAACACCGACAGTGCAGACCTGGCCATCGTGGCGCTTTCGGGCGGCAAGCTGGTGAGCTGGAGTATCGGCTCGGACGGCGTCTACGGCACCACAGATTGGAAAAAGGTGCAGGCCGAAGCGTATATCCCCCAGGGCGTGGACCAGATCCACGTGCGGGTGGTGGGCAGTGGCAATGCGAAGGTCTGGGTCGATGACGTCGCTTTCGAGGCCAGCACTACTCCCCAGCGCGTGCGGCCGAAGGGGCCGGTGAATGGCTGGGCAAAGGAGCGCGTGGAAGAGCAGATCACCCGCGGACTGGTCGCTCTGCCCAGGGAGGATGGCAGCGTCTACGTGGGCTGGCGGCTGCTCAAGAACGATCCGCCGGACATTGCTTTCAACGTCTATCGGGCCGCCGGACGGATGCTCCCGGTAAAGATCAGTGAGCAGCCGGTCACGAAGACCACGGACTTCATCGACATGGACCCACCCCGGGGCATCGACTTCTCCTACTGGGTGAAGCCCGTGGTGGACGGCAAGGAAGGCGTGCCTTCCGACCAGGCCTTCCTTCCCGCCGATCCAACGCCCACCGGTTATGTATCCATCAAGCTGGACGGTGACTACAGCTTCCAGAAGTGCGGGATCGCCGATCTCGACGGCGACGGCCGGTATGACTACGTTCTCAAGCAGCCCGGCGATAACATTGACCCGTACCAGGGCTACTGGACCCCCAGCCCAGACACATACAAGCTCGAGGCATATACCAGTGACGGCGAGTTCCTTTGGAGGAAGGACCTGGGCTGGGCGATTGAGCGTGGAATCTGGTATTCACCGTGTCTCGTGTTCGACTTCGACGGTGACGGCAAGGCCGAAGTCGCCGTGAAGACCGGTGACGGCGATCCGCGCGATCCTGATGGTCGCGTACGCTCCGGCCCGGAATATATCTCGATTCTTGACGGCATGACCGGCGAGGAGAAGGCACGCGCAGACTGGCCCTCGCGACAGGGATTTGGCGGCGGACTGAATGGCTATAACTACGCGTCGCGCAACCAGTTGGGTGTAGGCTACCTCGACGGCAAGACGCCCTGCCTGCTGGTGGCACGGGGCACTTACACCGTCATGAAGGTGGACGCCTATCAGTACCACGACGGAAAGCTGGAACTGCTCTGGAGCTTCGACAGCCGCGACGAGGTCGGTCCTTACGCCGGGCAAGGCGCCCATTTCATGCACTCGGCCGACGTGGACGGTGACGGCCGTGATGAGGTCATCCTTGGTTCCAGCGTCATCGACGATGATGGCAAGGGGCTGTGGACAACGGGCCTCGGTCATCCGGACAAGTGTTATGTGGGGGACATCGACCCCAACCGCCCGGGCATGGAGATCTTCTACGTCATCGAGCCACGGCGGAAAGAGAATGGCGTCTGTCTGGTGGATGCAGCCACGGGCGAGATTATCTGGGGGACCAGTTTCGAGACTTTCCACGTTGGTTCAGGTATGGCGGCGGACATCGACCCGACAAAGCTAGGCATGGAATGCTGGGCATGCGAGGACCCCAAGGGCGACCCTGCCGGGCTGAAGTATAACAACAACCCGCCGCGCTGGATTTTCTCCGCCTCCGGCGAGTTGCTGGGGCAGGAGGAGAAGGTCCCGTCGATGATCACTGCATACTGGGACGCGGACGGCCTGCGCGAACTGGTGGGCGGCGGACGGATCTACAAGTACCGCGGGCAGACCGTGGCCCAGGGCATCCAGGGGAGCCAGGTGATATGGGCGGATGTCCTCGGCGACTGGCGCGAGGAGATCATCACCAGCGTCAAGGGTGAGATGCGCATCTATTCCACCACCATCCCTGCCAGTGATCGACGCGTCTGCCTCATGCAGGACCCCGTCTACCGTATCGACACCGCTAACAACGCCATGGGGTACAATCAGCCGCCGATGACCAGCTACTTCATGGGCCAAAGCGGCGCGGTGCTCTGGATGGACACGGGCTCTGCATCAATCCGCTTTGGACAGCCGCGAGAAGTCAATGTGGTGCTTGAAGCCCCGGCGAAGCAGGCGGTCCAGGGCACCGTTGTTCTCACAGGCAGCGACGACCTGACAATTGCGCCTGGGCAGGTCGAGATCAACGCTCCCGCCGGGGGCAAAGCGGAAGCCACCTTTACCGTTTCCCTCCGCGATAGGCCCGCCTTCCTGGCGGGGGTGAAGAGCCTGGCCTTGACCGCGACGCTAACCGCGGATGAGCCCCTCCAGGCGAGCGCGTCCCTGCGCGCCGAGGATGAACTTCCCGAAGGTGCGTTGGTGGTGGAAGCCGAGAGTTTCACGGCGCAGGAGGGTGGGGAGGTCCAAATCCGCGAGGACAAGGTGGGGCACTCCGGCAAGTCTTTCTCTCACTGGGACGCTGCCGGTCACGCGCTGACATGGAAGGCAGAGGTGCCGGCAGACGGCGAGTATATGCTGGTCGTGCGCTACTGCTCCACCTGGGACGTGGACCGGGAGATTGCCATCGACGGTGGTCAGCGGGTGAAACAGAGGTTCGTGTCCACTGGCGGCTTCAGCAGCACATCCAGCGACTGGCTGCACGCTCCCGTCAAGGATGCGGACGGAAAGACGGCATTGCTGTCCCTGAAGGCCGGCGAACATATCATCGAGATGGTGAATACCGACGGCAAGGGGATGAACCTGGACTACATCGCCCTGGTACCGAAGGGCTGAAAGGAGTCGATACGATGTCGGACGGCACTGAAGCCACACTCATCGCAACCTGCGCAGACTACCTCAAGACGACTTACGGCGAGGAACTGCTGGAGTGGGACATCCTGGACAACTCTGTGGACAATGGCAACGGCCGCCTGCGGATGGAGTGCGTTGTGCGGGCAGGCGCGAGCCGGTCCCGGTGGCAGAAGACCTTCACCTTCAAGAACGGCAGGGTCACGAATATGACGTGGCAATACCTCGGGTAATGCATGCAAGAGGGCCGGTCCTTCAGTAATGAAAGACCTTGCTCAAAGCTTCTCTTTTCTGTAAGATGCAGGGGTCCAGGTGGCGCTCCAATTGTGTGGAGCGCCACCGTTATCTCTCCAGGAGGTCCTTTGCGCAATGGTTCGACGTTCCGGCTTCACTCTCATTGAACTGCTCGTGGTCATCGCCATCATAGCCATACTCGCCGCGATCCTCTTTCCCGTGTTTGCGAGGGCGCGGGAGAAGGCCCGTGCCGCGTCCTGCCAGTCCAATCTCAAACAGATCGGCATCGCCTGGGCCATGTACATCCAGGACTACGACGAAACGCTGCCGGGCTTGTACACCGTGACCCCGGGGCTTTCCGGAGGGTACTTCCACACACCCGAGGTCCTCAACCCCTACGTCAAGAATGTGCAGCTGTGGCTTTGCCCCTCGGACAAGTCCTCCTACCAGGCTTTCCAGGACCCGCCTGGTCTGAACATCAACTACGGCTACAACCAGAGCCGGTTCGCCCAGGCCTCAGTCCAGTTTGACGGCTTCCTTCCCCTGGCCAAGATCGACGACCCTGCCCAGACCATCGTCTTCATGGACGACACAAACCTGTATGCCGGGCCTTACAACCCCTACGTTCCGGTAGGCTACAATCCGGCGGAGAATGTGCCCAACGACCCGACGCAGGCCAACACTGCAAGCTGCCGCGCGGTCCCGCGCCACAATGACATGTACAACATCCTCTTCGCGGATTCGCACGTGAAGACGATGAAGGACACCCAGTACCGCCACTGGTCCTACTGGACCGACTAACCTTCTGGCTCTCGCCCCATCACCCTGCAAACACGCGCAGCACGGCGACCCTTCGCCGTGCTGCGCTGATTCGTATGCCGGGCATGTTCATGATCTCGGAGGTGGAAGTCCTCTACGGTATCGGAGACCGTAACCGTTAAGCGAAGGCAAGGGCGTCGCCGCGAGGCGGGGTCTGAAAGAAGCCTTAGCCACAGCCACGACCTGACGAACAGAAATCGGATAGAAGGCATCGAGCGCCGGGTGAGCTGGCGAACGACAGTGAAACCCGAGGTCTCCAAAGGCGGCCCGGTGTAAATCCGGCAGGTGCGGGGCGAAAGATCATGGGCTTATCCCGGGAGATCTGCCTGTCTGCCACAGATGTGGCTACCTGATCGGCAACGGTCGGGGATGGGCGGGCAGAAGTCAGCAAAGGCCATAGTACCTCGCCGTGTGAGGGAAGGGCTGAACACCAGCTACAAGGACCCACGTGAGGGATCGGACACGTCATGCGGCAGAAAACCAGGCAACTGGCCTTCGACTGGGGGGAGGACGGTGAATTCCGTCCGGGCCTCAGTGAAGGGCTCGACACGTGCCTGCCGCCTTCACGCACGGGAGCCTTGGCGCACGGCCTGATGGAGGCTGTGGTTGCCGCCGACAATATGCGGCAAGCTCTGAAGCGCGTCTGCGCGAACAAGGGCAGCCCCGGCGTCGACGGGATGAGGGTCGACGAATTGAAGGGCTACCTGACGGGCGCGTGGCCGCAAATCCGCAAGGCCCTGCTGGAGGGGACATATCGCCCGCAGCCGGTGAAGCGAGTGGACATTCCGAAGCCGGATGGCGGGACACGACAGCTGGGCGTCCCGACAGTGTTGGACCGGCTGATCCAGCAGGCGCTGCTGCAAGTGTTGTTCCCGCTGTACGAGCCCACGTTTTCTCCCCACAGCTACGGCTTCCGTCCGGGCAGAAACGCCCACCAGGCTGTGGAAGCGGCCCGCGGATACGTGGCGGAAGGGAAGATGTGGGTGGTGGACCTCGACCTTGAGAAGTTCTTCGACCGGGTGAACCACGACGTGTTGATGGGCCTTGTCCGGCAGCGCATCGGCGACCGGCGCGTGCTGCGCCTGATCCGCCGGTACCTGCAGGCCGGTGTCCTGTTCAACGGCGTGGTGACGGACCGGTACGAGGGCACACCTCAGGGCGGTCCGCTGTCTCCGCTGCTTGCCAACATCCTGCTGAACGAGTTGGACAGGGAGCTGGAGCGCCGAGGCCATTGCTTCTGTCGGTACGCCGACGACTGCAACATCTACGTCGGCAGCCGACGCGCGGGCCTTCGCGTGATGAGTTCGGTGACGGAGTTCCTGGAACGCAGGCTGCGATTGCGAGTGAACCGCGACAAGAGCGCGGTTGCCCGTCCGTGGCATCGCAAGTTCCTTGGCTATCGGATCATCCTGCAACGTGAAGTGCGCCTGACCATCGCCCCGGAAAGCCTGCAGCGCGCGAAGCACAAGATACGTTGCCTCACGCGCCGCAATCGGGGAGTGAGCCTGGAGCGAGTGCTGCAAGAGCTGCGGACGTTCACCGACGGTTGGGTGACGTATTTCCGCTACGCGCGCAGCCCTTCGCTGTTCAGGGAGTTGGATCAATGGATCAGGCGTCGCCTGCGGTGCTACGTATGGAAGCAGTGGAAGAAACCTCGAAACCGAGCGCGGGAACTGATGAAGGCGGGCGTGGCCCCGGACCTGGCCTGGAGGACGGCCTATAGTGGGGCGAGGCTGTGGCGTATGGCGGGAAGCCGCGCCCTGACCCAAGCACTGAGCAATAGACGACTTCGGAACTGGGCTATCACAGCCTACTTGAACGGTACGAGGCGCTTGCCGCTGCGTGAACCGCCCGGTGCGGACCCGCATGCCGGGTGGTGTGGGAGGCGGGGTCGGCAACGACCCCGCCTACCCGATACCAGACCGGTTATCCTGCGATGTCGACGAAGGCCTCCGTCGCCTGTCCCATGCGCTCGTTCCCGAGGGTCACGTCTGCGGCGATGGCCACGCGTGGCAGGCCCTTGTAACGCTGGCTCACGGAAAGCTCGAACTTGACTGTCCCCTCCTGTCCGGGCGCCAGCTTGACCTCGCGTGAGGATGGCTCGAAGGCTATCTGGCCCGGCCCGGCCATGGCGACGCGAACAGAGACCGGCTCCTGCCGGGGGTTCGTGATCTCCACGGTCAGCTTTGCCTTGCCGCCCCGTCTGGCCTCGATCTGGTAAGGCCGAATGCGCACCCAGTAGGGGTTGATGGCATCCAGCCCCGCATCCTCCGGCAGGATGCGGCGGAAGAGGGTGCGAAGCTGCTGGGTGTGCTGGCGCAGCGACGCGAACTCGTCGGCATGCGGCACCCACGGCTCACCGTGCCCGGGGGCGATGATATCCGCTCTCAGGCCCATCAGCCGATGCGCGCACTCCTCGTGGCTGCCGAAGCGCAGGTTGTTGCGCATAATGACGGGGCATGCCAGATGATTGCCTATGCGCTGCAGGCTGTCGCCGGTGAACAGCACGCGTTTTCCGTCGACGTGGAGCAATACCAACGAGTGGTACTCAGTCTGGCCGGGGAAATGCCATGCCTGTAGCCGGAATCCTTTCCATTCAAATTCCTCACCGTCAGCCAGCGTGCGCGCCACCGGAATTGGCGTGGGTAGCAGGCACAATTCGCTGTAGCGTTCGGGGTGTTCGAGAATGTCCTGAAGCACCTCGGATGCCCAGACCTCGGTGCCAAAGCGCCTCCGCAAGTAGGGGAACCCGGCAACGTGGTCATCGTGGTAATGGGTCGGTATCGCCACATCGACGGACTTGAGGCCGTGGCGGTTCTGCAGTTCCCACAGCCCATGGTCGACATACCTCGTTGTCTCCCAGGGCTCGCGGTACGTCTCGTGCATCCCGAAATGCGGACCATCCGGGGTCCCATGATCGATGAAGAGCGCCTGGCCGTTTTCCGCGACCAGGGCATACCATGCGCAGCATGCCTGCGGGAAGGCGAACAGGTGCTCGGTAATCTGGACCGGCCGCTGGAGGCAGGGAAGCTCCGAGCCCGTGCGCCAGCGGTACCACGCACGGGCGTTGTCCTGAAGCGCACGCAGAGCCGGCCGGGCATTGGGGATGGGCTCTCCGTGGGATGGGCAGATCAGCTCCACAGGTTCGCGTTGGAGTCGGATTGCCGAATAAGCGGTCTGGTCGGCGCCCTCACATCCGCCGTAGTTGTGCTCCAGATCATGCAGGCTCGGAAACCTGCCGTCGTCGCAGAGAAGGTCGCCGGTAAAGGCCACTTGTTGGCCATCGATTTCGCAGAGCAGCGAGCACGCGCCGCGGGTGTGTCCGGGAGTGGGGATGATGTGGAACTCAAAGCCCCGCCAGCGGAAGATCTCGTAGTCCTGAAGCGGCTGATCCACAGGCAGGTCAGTCAGGCGTGTCTGCACAGTGCTGCGGCCATTGTAGCTGTCATAGACGGGGCGACTCTGCATGTACTGCGAAGCATGCTCGAAGAGGAAGCGCTCATGTTCGGGAACCGCGACCCGCGCCCCCTTGCTGACCAGCTTTTCTGCGCCCTGGTTCTGATCGCGGTGGTGGTGGGTGAACAGCAACCACTCCACCTCCTCCACACCCAGGCCGCGCAGGCGCGCGGTGAACCCGGCGTCCCCGCAGTCGATGACCAGGGCCCGGCTTCCTTTGCGGATCAGATAGGCATTGCAGGTGTCGCGCAACAGGTACAGGTGCTCCGACAGCCGAATCGGCTCGGTGACCTGGGCCACGTGGCCTCCCTCCCGGCGCCACTCCCCAGACCGTGCTGGCCGGCATCCGCGGCGTGCCGACCCGTTCCCGGTATTGGGGTTGGATCTGTCGCGTCCGCCCGGTACGTCGCTGCTCCCTGGTCCCCGCCCCCGTTGTGCCCCTCGTCAGATCCCCATCCTCATGCGCAGTTCCTCCAGTTCCCGGTGGAGGACCCCACTCTCCAGGGCCCCGACGTAGGCCTCGGGGAGGAGGGAACGAGACGTGCATGAAAGCACCGACAAGAGCTCCATGAGCCGGATCTGGTCGGCGTTCGAAGTGGTCGGAGGGATGTAATCGCCAACGGCGAAGGTCAGGTCATCCGGGCTGACGCTTTCACGCCCGTCGAAAACTGCCTTGCGCTGGGCGATCCGCACGACTTCCTTCAGATCTGCGCCCGAGTAACCCGCAGTCTGGTCGGCGGCGGCACCGAGGTCCTCCACACAGTGGGGTACCTTGAGGGATCGGAAGGTTACCTCAAAGATGGCCTTGCGGGCGTCCCGGTCCGGCAGGAGGAACGGTAGTTTGAGGTCGAACCGTCCCGCCCGAAGGGTCGACGGGTCGATTAGATCCGGACGGTTGGTCGCCGCCCCGAACAGGATTTTTCCCTGGTGGCGTTCGTCGCTGAGGAAGGCGTTGAACATCGCGAAGACGCGCCGGCTTACCCCGCTGTCCGAGTCGCTGGTGACCCGTCGGCCGTACGACTGGTCGAACTCGTCGATGAAGACGAAAACGGGCGACAACGCCTCCAGATAGTGAAAGAGCTTCTCGAGGTTGGATTCAGTCGCGCCAACGTACTTGCTGAAAACGTTCTTGAGCTGGACGAATGGGATCCCGCAGTCTTTGGCAAAGCACTCCATGCAGAAGGTTTTCCCGCAACCAGGCGGGCCGGTGAGCAGGATGCCTTTCGGGACTACCGCCGTCTTTCCGGAACGAAGTGCCTCGGCGGTGCGCAGGAGAATCTCTTTCTGCTTATCCACGCCGGCGAGGGCCTCCAGCCCCATCCGGGGCATGGTGAACTCCACCAGGTCCCCGATTTCTATTTCAATGGCTCGGCGCTTCCATTCAGCAACTAGCTCGAACGTCACCTGGCGTTGCTGACGTATGGCGCCACGCAGGAGCGACCCCACCTGAGTGAGTGACAGCCCATTGGTGATCTCGGCCAGCACTTCGGGTGTCATGGCCAGTTCGGGCCGCGAATCTCCCAATGCTTCCAGCTCGAACTCCACGTACCGGGCCCGGTCGCCTTTCTCTGGCATCGGGATCTCAACGACTTCGGTCCGCGATGCCCGAGCGTACAACTCTTCGCTCACGTCCGCCAGTGATGCGGCAATCAGGAATACGAAACTGTTGCGGCGCAGGAGTCGAGGGTCGTCACCGAGCTGGCGGAGCATGGTGACGAGGCGCCGCTCGTCGAAACTCATGAACCGCGCCTCCTCGCGGGGCGCGATCTTGTCCAGGTAATCCACGATCAGCGCCACGCCGTTGCGCGAAAAGAGATACTCCTGCAAGAGTGGGAGCGCAACGGCGGGCTTGATGATCTCCTCGTCGGTGGGACGGCCGCCGGATTGCCTGCGGTAGACCTGGAGGAATGCGTCGAACTCCCGCTGTGTTTCGGGCTGCGGGAACTGCATGCCGCGGCTGATGTCGTAGACGACGACTTTCTTGTCTGCGCAGAAAGCGTGTTCCAGAAACTCCGGCAACTGCAGATACCTGCCGGAGTAAGGGAAACGATCGCGCACGCCGTGCAGGATGAAGACGGAGGCGTTTGCGGACATATATGAGTCGCGGATCTGAGTTACCCACGCCGGCATGTTGCCCGAAGTGGCCGTGACTTCCTGCATCTGTGCTTCCTCGTGGCGGTCGTGGTATTCCGCACGGGCCTACTGCTGCTGGGTGTCCTCCTGCCTGGGCTGGGCCCAATTGACATCGCCGGTCATATCCTGCTGCTCCACGGTCTCCGGCGGAGACGGGGGTGCTTCGGTCTGCAGGGGCACGGATTCCATGGTTTTGACCGGGGCTTCCTCTTCGGGTAGCAGCCCCAGTTGCCGCTGATACTCCTGGTAGGCCGCCTCGGCAGAATCCAGCGCAACATCTTGTTCGAGTTCGGAAATCTGTGTCTCCACGCTGCTCTGGGCCACCTCGATGCGGGCCTCGGCCCGGGCGAGCTTCTCGTCAATCACTTCGGTCATGCGCTGGAGGGTATCGGTCTCGTCACCTGTCTCGAAGGTCCCCATAATCTCGGCCATCTCGGCCTCGACCTGCGCCCGTTTGGCCCGGTCGATCTGGTGCATTGCCTCCTGCATCTGCTGGCGCACCTTGGCCTCGAAGGCGGCGCGCATCTTCAGCATGCGCTGGGAGTTCTCCTTGGCCCGCAGGAGAGCTGCCTGGGTCTCCGCGAGCTCCTTTTCAGCCTGCTGGAGCTGCATGATGAGCGCTTTGGCGGCCTCCTTGCGCTCGGGACCGGCTTTCACGGCTGCCTCGACCTGGGGCTTGAGGCGTGCAACCGCTTCGGACTGTCGGTCTAACTGCATTTCCAGCATCTTCTCGTGCTTCACGATCTCTGCAACCTGGCGGTTCAGCTCAGGGATCTTCTCCCGCAGGTCGTCGCGAAGCTGCCGCAAGATCATCTCGGGATCCTCCGCGCCCCGGATCAGCCAACCGAAAAGCGCCCGAAATATGCGCTTGATGCGTTTCCACATGGATGATTCACCTCGTGTAATGTGACAGGCAAAGGCACAGGTGCATCTGCCGGGGCACATGCTCAGGTTTGTTTCTACTTGGCCGGGTGGGAATCCTGCGTCGGACAACGTCTTTTTTCGTAGCGGCGCTGAATCGTTGCTTTTCGATCCACCGTTGTAGAGAGAAAAAGAGACGGCGGGCACTGGATGGGCCCGCCGTCTGCGTGTACGAACTCGAGGGAGAGTGCCAGTTCTGGCGTCTAACCCCGCGCATTGCGGAGATTATCTATGTCCTCTCGGGTCAAAGTCGTCTTTCCGTCGGCGCCAATCTGCACCGCCCGGCCGTTGAGGACGAATACGACATTGTCGGAAATCGCCAGGTACTGGTTGGCCATCGGGAACTCCCGGCTGAGTTGGAAGTACGCCTCGCTGTACGCCTGAACTTTGAGTGGCTCGCCGAACTTCGCCGGGTCATAGCGCAGGTCCTGGACCTGCCCGCGACGGTTCACGAACCCGCGTTGTCCTCGGGCTTGAACGTTACTGATCGTGACCTCCTCACCTTTCTCATTGAGGTACCGGTTCCGGGTTACCAGACTGGCGCTGTCTCGCATGCGCTGAGCGTTCTGAGCCTGGGATGTCGCCCAGCCTCCTCCGCGCTGCTCGAAGGCCACACCCATGGCTGCCTCAGCCGCTGGGGCGGCTGCCGCCATGCCTGCCGGGCCGGTGATCGGGGCGTCCTCGTCGGCCAGGAAGGCCGTGTACTCAGTGAGGATTCCATATTCCGTGCTCAGGGCGACAATCTCGTCCACCAGCTCTTTCCCCTTGCCATGCAGGCGAATCTGGTCCAACAGGAACCCGATCTTGCGGGACGCCCACAAGGGCGCAAGATACTCAGTATGGTCCCGGGTTTCGGGGAAGGTCACCTTCGTCTCGAAGCTGCGCTTCGCATCTCCCGCCTTGCCGGAAAGAGTGATCGTGGTGGTCCCGCAGCTTTCGCTCTTGTAGCGACCGAATACCGCCAGTTGAGAGCCGGAGAACAGGTCCGGCAGTTCGCGCGGGTAGCTGTCATAGGTCTTCACGGTGCCGAAGTCCAGCTCCAGCTCTGTGAGAACCGGCTGGGCGATCTTTGAATACCAGCTGGAGACCTTCACCTCGATGTTTTCGCCGGGGCGCACGTAGGTGGACACGCCGCCGTTTTCGTCCGCCACGCGGTCGAGGAAGTGGGTGTCCACATCATAACCCACGCCGAAGGTGAAGATGCGGGTGGGCAGGGACTTGTCGGCGATCTGTTTCTTCGCATCATCCGCGATCTGATCCGGGTCTGTGACCTCTCCCACCGTAGGCAGTCCGTCCGTGATCAAGGCGATGTAATTGGGATGCTTCTCGCCCCTCGCACGGATGGCGCTTGCCAAGGCCTCGCTCATCGCGGTCCCGCCGCGCGCCGTGATGTCGGCCACGAACTTGCGGGCCTTGTCGATATTCTCCTTGCTCGCCGGCATCAGCCCCTCGCCCAGGGATTCCACGGTGGAGGAGAAGGCCAGTATCTCGAACTCATCCTGAGGATTGAGGCTGTTGACGCAGAACTCCAGGGCTTTGCAGGCCTGCTCGATCTTCTCCCCGGCCATGGAACCGGAACGGTCGAGCACGAAGATCACTGACTTGGGCGCGGCTTTCGCGGGCCCGGCGTCCTCGCTTGATGGGGACGCCAGGAGCAGGAAGAACCCGTCCTCATTCTTCTCTTTGAAGGTCAGGACGCTGGTGGTCACATCCTGCTTCGCGGGCGAATAGTGCAAGATCATGTCCCGATCAGGCTTGGTGTTGGTCTCCTCGTAGGACACCACCACTTCGCCGTCCGCCTTGCGGCTCACGTCCACCTCATGGCTGGGCGAATAGACCGCGCCGATCTTGCCCTCGGACTTGATCTTCGCCTCGAACACTGTCTCGCGGATGGGCTTGGCCGAGAACTTCTCCGTGCTCATGGGGTAGTTGTACGAGACCAGCCCATTGTCGAACCCGAGAAGCTCAGTGTAGCGAAGCTCAATGCGCCTTTCGCCGCGCCCAGGGATGGGGTAGATGCGGGCCCGATATGTGTTGCGGCCGGTGTACTCCAGCAGCGCGGGGTCCTTGCGCTTGCGGACGATCTCTTCGTAGATGGAAACGGCCTTCTCGCGCTCGAGGATCTCCCCGGGCATTGGCTTGCCGTCTACGATCAGCGTGAAGTCCTTGACGACTGCCCCAGGCGGCAGGGGGAAGATGTACGTGGCCTCCTGCTCGCGGTCGGTCTCGTTTACGAATACCTGGTCCACGTAGGTGGTGGCGATCTGACCCTCGATGCTCACCTTGACGTGGTGATATTTGATGCTGAAGTAGGGGGCTTCTTCGATGGGGCGCAGCGGCGGGATGAGAATCCCGTCAGCAGCGACACCCGCGCAGATTGCCACAGACAGTATCGTCACCCAAAGATGCACCAGCGCGCGTCGCGACATGAGCTTCGCCTCCCGGCCGTTGTCTGGAGCTATTGCCCAGCACGTCATTATGCGCCACTGCCAGATGGACGGATGGCAAGGCCGGTATGTTCCGCAATCGAAACTGTGCGTGCAGGGTCCGTAACAAGCGGTCGCATACGGGGGCGACGAAGATGGGACTGGCATTACGCGTCGACCGCAGGCGGTCACCAACCGGGTGCTTGTACCCGGCGGGGCAAGCCTTCGCGGAGTGCGCATTGGGTGCAGGCGCGGTCTGTGGATGACGCTCGGAGCCGGATGCCGGTCTCCCAATGCGGAAGGAGAACCTCGCTGCCCCTCATTACCTTCATCACTGGGAGGGCGCATCGGGTTGTCCGGCGAATGTAATCCCGCGTGGGCGCGATGGCCCGGCTGCGAACAGACACCTGATGGGCTGGGGATGCCCGATGCGATTCGGTCTCGAGATAGGATTCGAGGATGGCGAGGACGACCTGGCCCGTGTGGCGAGGCTCGCAGAGATCGGGTACCAGTATATCCACCTCTCGGTGGACTGCCTTCGTTGCGGCGCGGAACCCGAGACCTACTACGCGGTGCGCCGGGCCCTGAAACGCGCGGCCCTGCGGCCCGAGGTCTTCTCGTGGGCGATGCCCCCGGAGATGCCACTGGTGGGTGATGATGTTCACTGGCCCGCCACCGAGAAGCATCTGGCCCTTGCGCTGGAGCGCATCGAGGAGACAGGCGGGCAGGTCCTCGCTTTTCCGGCCAATCCGGGCGCACGGGTCCCGCCCGACTACCCCATTGACGACGCGGTGAACCAGGTCCGGTATTTCCTGGGGATCGCTGCCGACTATGCCGGCTCTATCGGCCTCGCCCTGGGTGATCTGCTCCGGCCTCCAGAAGACGCCGATGAATCGGCGCCGGACGCAGAGGAGCTTCTCAGACTCCTCGGACGGCCCGAGATCTCGCTGCTGTTGGAAGGGCCACGGGATCAAGGAAGAGTCCGTGATGACCTTGACGTAGCTCGCGTGGCGCAGGTGATTGTCTGCGGCGACGAGCCGGACAGACTGGAAGACTGGGTAACTTCTATGGCGCGCGCGGGCTACGCCGGACGCGTTACCATCCAGCTGGCAAGTCTTGATGAAGATACGGCAAGTGAAGCGCTGCAAGCTGCCCGTCGGGCAGGCGGGGCTTGACTTCCCCTCGCCGGGGTTGGTTAACTAACCACACCAGCGGTACAACACGAGGAGGCGCAAGCATCATGGCCGAGTCTCACCAGCCGGGCACAATTCTCGAAGTCAATGCCGGACTCCACGATCGCAAGGACGCGATCGTTACCTGGACCTGCTCAGGCGGTTGCGACTGCGAATGCGACTGCGAGGTCGGGCACGTCCTGTACGAGCTGGACGAAAACGGAAACCAGGGCGCGGAAGTGCCCTGCCAGTGCATTCCTGACTGCGGGTGCGAAGATGACTGCGGAGGGGAGTGCGGCAGCCTTACGTGGGTCGTCCCCGAGCTCAAAGCGGGGCAGACGAAGCGCTATATTATCGGCGATGGCCAACCCACGCAGGTTCCCGGTGTGACAGTTGGCCTCACCCCGGGCGAGAAGGCCGATTTCGTCGTGGCAGGAACGCCTTTCACGAGCTACGTGGTGAAGGAGGGCATTGCCCGACCGTACTGCTATCCCGTCTACGGACCGGGCGGCGCCGAGGTCACGAATCTCGGCCCCTCGGACCATGTGCACCACAAGTCCATGTACATCGCGCAGGGTGAGGTCAACGGCTGCGACAACTGGTCGGAGCTTGAGGGCCACGCATCGACGATCAACCGCGAAGTCCATGTGACTGCGGAAGGCCCGGTTTTCGGCGAGATCGTGAGCATCAGCGACTGGGTCAGCGCTAAGGGCCAGAACATCCTGCAGGAGATCACCGCGATCCGGGTCTACAACACCCCGGACAACCGCCGTATCATGGACTGGGACATCACCTGGTTCGCGGCCTACGGCGGCGTGTTCTTCGGAGATACCAAGGAAGCCGGGACCCTTGCGGTGCGTGTGGCCGAGAGTATGGAGGTCCGCAACGGTGGCACCATCCGCAACTCCTACGGCGGCTTGAACGACGATGAGTGCTGGGGCAAGCGCGCGGAATGGGTGGACTACTACGGCCCTGTGACCTCCGGCGTTGCCGGGATCACGATAATGGACCATCCGGACAACCTGCGATTTCCGACTTACTGGCATGTGCGCGGCTACGGTCTGTTCACCGCGAACCAGTGGGGGATTCACGACTTCACCGGTGACTGGAGCCAGCGCGGCGACCTTGCCCTGGAAGCAGGCGATGCCCTGAACTTTGTGTTCCGGGTGTACATCCACGATGGTGACACGGATCATGCGGCAGTGGCGGCCAAGTACATTGACTTCATCTACCCGCCGAAGGTGACCGTGGTCCAGAGCTGAACAGCGTCCGAGATTGACAGAGCCTCAAATGAAACGGCAGGGGGCGCCGTTGGCGCACCCCCTGCCGTTTGCTGTGACCTGCCGGACCCAATGTTCGCATGCAGGAACTGCCACTAATGCACGGAGACAAATCGACGTGAAGGAACTCAGTACGCTGCACCGCAAGGTCCCGTTCTACTATGACGGACAGGTTGGCGAAGATACGATCATCCATTACGGTGAAGGTGGCCGGAAGACCACGCGGATCAGCTCCGCGGGGTGGAAGGCCATGTTGAAGGAGTTCAGCGGGCAGGAAGTGCGACTGGGCCGCTCTCCTCGCAACCCGTCCCCGGGCAGCCTGGGCGAATGGCTGAAGAAAGTGTTGCGGCGACCCGGCATCGCTTCTTACGTGGCACCGATCCTGATTGCCGAGGGGTACGCCGAAGAGGTGCCCGGCGAGAAGAGCTCGCGCATACGCTTTTTCGGAAACGGTGAGCACTGAAGGAGGCCCGGGTTCCCCCGCGGCGAAGTTTATGGGACGCGCGTTGGGAGCGCGATCTCAGTGGAAGCCGGAGGGGATTGCCGTGCATGGAGCCATCATCGGATGCGTCGCCTTGCTGCTGATCGCCGGGCATGCGCAGGCGGATTTCGACGACCCCTTTGATGCCCCCGCACTCGACGAAAGATGGGAGTGGTACGTTCCCAAGCCTGGTCCCGAGCTTTCACTAACCGCCAATCCTGGCCATCTGCGCATCACACTGCCTGCCGTGCCAGGCGGCTACAACCATTGGGTCAATCCCGACGCCAAGCAGGCTCCCCTGCTCATCACTGCCGCCCCACAGGAAGACTTTCTGCTGTCCGCCCGGATCAAGCTGATCTCGCACAATCCCCAGAGCAACTTCCACCTTGCGCTGATCACCGGATTCTCCAGGCGGTACCTGCTGGGCTGGGGACCGTTCTTCGCGCCGGCACTCGGGAACCCCACCCAGGCCCCCGAATTGTGGGGGGAACCCACCGGACAGGGCGGTTATCTCAAGCTCAAGGCGGACTGCACTGACGTGATTCTCGCCATCCGCAAGCGTGGACGGGTCTACGAGATGCTGGTGCGCGAGGCTGAGAACGCTCCCTGGCGCACGATCGGCAGTTGGGAGACCCCGTGGCCATCGAAATACGTCGGCTTCATGGGCAAGACATTCGGCGATTCGGGGCCCGTGATCGTGGACATCGACTGGGTGCGCCTGGAGTCGTCAACTCCGGCTCCCGTTGAACCACTGAGGGCGAGCATCAAGGTGGACGCAATGCACCAGGGCTGGCCGCTGGACGAGATGCGCTTCGGCCAGTTCATTGAGCACATGTTCGACTGCATCCAGAATGGCATCTGGGCAGAGCTTGTCTGGAACCGCAAGTTCACCGGTGCGGTGGACGGCAATGGGGTAGTCGAAGGCTGGCGGGCCAGCGGCCTGCGCGAGGGCGTTCGTTACAGCCGCGACAACCGCGTGTACTACTGCCCGGCTCAATCGCAGCGGATCGAGCTCCCGGAAGGGGATCCCGCGGGTATCTCGCAGCAGTTCGGTCTGCGAGGAGGAGTGGAGTACAGGGCGCGATTGGTTGCCAGACAGGACGGTCTCGCAGGTCCGGTCAGCCTGCTTTTCATGGATGGCGACCGCCTGATCTCCCGCGCTGAGGTCACGGTTGGGCAGGACTGGACTGTCAGGGAAGTGACTCTCGCGGGGCCGGAGCACGAGTGCACCGGGCGCTTTGTCATTCAGGCGGCCGGTCCGGGCACGCTTTGGCTGGGGGCGGTGTCCGTGATGCCGGCGGACAACGTTGAGGGCTTCCGGGCAGATGTGCTTGAGGCCATCAGAGAGATACGGCCCCCCGTCGTGCGCTGGCCGGGAGGGAACTTCGTGTCCGGATACGACTGGCGCGACGGCATTGGCGAACGCGACCGCAGGCCACCACGCTGGAACCGCGCCTGGAATCACTGGGAGTTCAATGACGTCGGAACAGACGAGTTCATCCGCTTCGCTCGGCTGATCGAGACGAAGCCGTACATCTGCGTGAATGCGGGCGAGGGCAATGCCCGGGACGCCGCGGCCTGGGTGGAATACTGCAACGGAGCGGCGGACACGCACTGGGGCAGGGTGCGGGCTGATGGCGGCAATCCGAAACCGTACGCGGTGGAGATATGGGGCATCGGCAACGAGATCTACGGCCCGTGGCAACTGGGGCATTTGCCGGCAACGCGATACGGGATCAAGGCGGTGGAGTTCGCCGAGGCGATGAGGGCCGTGGACCCGGGCATCCGCTTGATCGGAGTCGGCGTTGAGGCGGACGGCTGGAATGGCTGGAACGCCGAGGTCTCGCGCATCGCCGGTCACACCTTCGACTGGCTCTCGGTTCACTATTACCTGGGGATCGAGTCGCGCGATGACCCGGTGCTGAACTACATGTCTGTGCTCGGAGGTCCACCTGCGGTGGAGAGGATGCTGGATCGTTCCTGGCAGATCGCGCGGGAGGCGTCGGGCAAGGACCTGCCAATCGCCTTCGATGAGTGGAATGTGGTGGTTGACAACGGCGCGTCCGTCTACTCCCTGCGTGACGGACTGTTTGCATGCGCCGTGTTCAACGCCCTGCACCGCCTCGGACCAAAATGCCCCATGGCGAATCTGGCGCAGCTTGTAAATGTACTGGGGGCTGTCGAGACCACCCAGACGCGGGTGCTGCGCACGCCGGTCCATCGGGCGTTCCAGCTTTACACGGAGACAAGCCAGCCTGTGGGTGTACCAGTGGAGCAGGAGTGCCCGTCCATCGAGACGCCCGGCGGGAGAGTGGATGCCCTGGATGTGGTGGCATCGCGCAGCGAGGACCGATCGGCGCTGACCATCGCGCTGATCAACCGAATGCCGGGCGATCCGGTAACGGCAGATATACAGCTGGGAGATTTCGTGGCGCGCGGTTCGGTCAAGGTCTCGGCGCTGATGGCCGACACCCCGGAGACCACGAATACCTTCGAGCATCCCGACCAGGTGACGATCAAGCGCTGGAGCATTCCGGTGGACGACTTGCGCTCGCTGGAAGTGCCTCCGCACACGGCAATGGTGCTTGAATTGGAGAGGGAGTAGCGCGGACGGCCTGCCCGCACCCTCTTAGTCCTCAGCAATGGGTTGTTTTCGCTCCAGGATGTCCACGAAGGTGCGATATGGCGGAAATGGCCGTCTCACGAACCGGCGCTTCATCGCGGCGTCCGGATCGGGGTTCAGGTTGAGAGTGACCTTGGGCTCAAAGCCCTCCTCCTTCACCATGCGGTCCAGTGACGATGGGCCGGCGCCCTTCCTCTCGCTGGCTCCCGAACCCGGGGAGCGCTCCCAGATGATGCGCTGAGCAGCCGCAACATCGTGTTGCTGCACCGCGTAGGCATTGAGCGCAGGGGTGCCCTGCTGCTTCAGATACCACAACATCGCGGGATGTCCGGTGATCACCAGGTCTCCGGGCTGATAGGCCTCGCCGATGCGCCTGGCTACTTCTCGCCAGTCGTCGAGCGCCTGCGTACCAAGGTAGTCGCGCCCGGCAAACATGTTGGCCTGCCCCAAAGCCGCAATCATCGTGGCCGCCAGCAGCCCCATAGCAGCGGGCATCCGATTACCGGACCGCATGAGCAGGAGAGCCTTCAGGGCAAGATACGCCGCGTTGCTGGCAAGGTAGTAACAGGCCACCGCCATCCGCGGGAGCCAGATGAACATGGCAACCGGCACGGCGGCCAGCACGAGGAGCACGGCACAGGGGTTCGGGCCGGTCACGAGACCTGATGCGAACGACGCTCTTCGCCGAAGTGCAGACAGGGCCCACGCGAGAGCGATTGCGGTCACCAGGGCGTAGGGGACCACGATATGCCAGCGCCAGGGAAGGAGCGTCGCCCCGACGTCGAAGGAGTACAACAGGTAAGCGATCTTGCCAAGGATGCCCCCCTCAATGGGTGCCCGGTCGAAGCCGGCTGAGCCGCGGATGAGGCCGGGAATCTTGATGGCCACCCACGGGGCGACGATGAGCGCAGACAGAGCATGGGCCCCCAGCAGGACTGTCCACAATCGTGCCCGGCGCCGGACGGGCGTGAGTGCGTAGATGATCCACTGGACCAGCACGATGCCCGCAAAGGTCAGGTTGTACAGGGCGCCAGCGATACAGGCGAGAATGAGGCCGGTTGTGGTCGCACGGGTTCTCCCCCGAAGGATGATCGAGATCCAGCACCAGATTGCGAGTAGCGCCAGCGCCGCAAAGGGCATGTACCAGCGCGCCGAGCGGCTGAACAGGACCAGGTGGGGAGAGATCGCCGCCAGGTAAGCCGATGCAATGGCAATGCGCCTATCGCCTGCAAGATCCCGGACGATGAGATACACCAGGGGGATGAGGAGGATCCCGGCGATCGCAGCAGGAATACGCACCGCAGCTTCGGACGTTCCCGCCACCCGCACCCAGCACCAGAGCATGAGGGTGTGCAGGGGCGGGTGCACGTCACTCTCGGCGATTTTCATCGTCTCGACGAAGGGCTGGATCGCCGCATTGACGCTCCAGGCGTCGTCCCCGGTCAGACACAGGCGGCCGAGGTCAGCGAATCGCAAGCTCGCACCCAGGAGCATGATGCCCGCGAGCCAAAGAGCGTCTCGTGCGTATCTGGGACGGTCGGGCGCGGATACGTCTCCCGTCAAAGGAATCACCGAATTGCCGCTGTAGAATGAAACTCGCCGGGGGCGAGATTGAGAGCGCAAGCCCGATTTCGCTTTGCACTCCCGAAGCACCTCTCAGCACCCCGGCGCTCAGGTTCAGGCCGCCTTTTCCTTCGTCTGGTCACCTTTACTCGGGAAGGCCAATGCGCCGACGGGGCAGGCTACAGTGCACTCGGCGCACTTCAGGCAGTCGCGGTCCTCGAGGATTCCAGCGTCCTTGTGGTCCATGGGCGACAGACCAAAGGGACAGGCCTTCGCGCACAGGCCGCAGGACTTGCAGGCCGACCCGTCGATCTGCAGAGTGTGCTTGTGCCCCCCAAGCTTGTTCTGCATAGTCCCCATGGGGCAGAAGGAACACCACGCGCGAGGGTGAACCAATACCCCTAGAGCTACGCCGATTGCAGTGGTTGCGAGGCACGTCACCCAGAACACCCGGCCCCAGTGCATGATGTCCGTCGGGTTCTGGGATATGCGGAAGACCATGAACCCCATCATCGCAGCCAGGACGATCCACCGAAATGCCGGCTTGCGCAAGAACTCTGGAATCGGCCGCTTCAGGCTGATTGGAGCGATTATTCGGTCGAGGAAGCTCCCGCGCGGGCAGAGGTTCCCGCACACGTAGCGGCCACGGATGATTCCACCAATGATGCCGATGAGCATGACGGTGGGGACGATCAGACCGATCAGCGGGTACTTCCAACCCAGGCCGATGGTGATGATGACCAAGGGAGCGAGCAACCACTGTGTGGTTCTTCGCCGCACATTGACGCGTGAGGCTTTCTTCTTGCGGGGCGTGGACGCAGTTGTCGCGGACATGGGCGACGCCTCTTTCATTGGAATATAACTAATTTCTTATAATATATCTGGCGAAGCAGTACCTGTCAATACCTGGAGCTCAGACATCAGAGGTGTGAGCGTTCGGGCAGTTGAGCTAGCAACATTCTTCGATCCCATGGAGGGGTGTACCCATGAGACCGCTGTTTGCCCTGCTTGTTCTGCTCTTCTCGGCCGCCGCTTGGTCCGAAATGGCCGTGACCGACGCCAAGGGCAACATCACCGCGATCCAGACCGCGGGAGAGTATATCCCTGTGCAGATCGGTTTGCGCATTCCGGTGAAGGGGTGGTCGCCGATTCGCTCGCTGAGTGACGCAACCGATGTGAAAATGACCCGGGATGGCGACGCCATCTCCTGGCAGGGCAAGGTGGAGGTGGAGGCCGGGAAGACCTTCGGGTATGTCCAGAGACTTGAGGAGCGCGAAGGCTCAATCTTGCTGCACTGGGACGTTACCGCCCAGGCCGCCGCGAACATTGAGGGCGTGTTCCTGTGGCTGGATGTGCCGATCGAGTCATTTTCGGGAGGCACCTGCGAGCTTCTAACGGGAGACGTTCCCACCGCATCGGCCAGCTTCCCAGTCTCGAAGCCTGAACAGCGTCACTTCGTTCGGGCGACATCGGACCGCATTGTCATGACCGCGCCGAATGGCCGGATTCGCCTCGAAGTTGCCCTCGACCGTGCTCTGAACGTGGTTGTTCAGGATACGCGGGAGTGGAATGGGGCGGTGTACACTGCCTTCCCGCAGATCGCCGGTGGTCTCGAGGCGGGGCAGACGGCGTCGTTGGACCTGGAACTGAAGGTCACCGCACAGCCCGATGAGACCCCGGCCAACCTGTCCCTCGATGCGAACAAGACCCGGTTCCGCCTGCACGGGTTCGGAGGCAACTACTGCTTTGGCATCGAGTCGCCGGTGACCCAGTACACCCTGGCGAATCTCAACGTCGCATGGGCCCGCACGGAGATGACGCCTATCGAATGGGAGCCCGAGAACGATGACGCCGACCCATCACACATGAACTGGGAGGCCTATGAGAGTCGAGACAAGCCAGGCAGCAACCTCCGCCGGGAATTCGAGCTTGCCCGGCAGATACAGGACAAAGGCATCCCGTATGTGATCAGCATCTGGAACCTCCCCGAGTGGCTGTACAAGGACCCCGGCAAGGGTATCCAGGCCCACCACCGGGAAGTCTCACCGGAGCTGTGGGACGAGTTGCTGGAGTGCCTTGGATCGTATCTGCTCTATGCGAAGCGCCAGTATGGGGTGGAGCCAGACCTATTCTCCTTCAACGAGCCGGATTACGGGGTAAAGGTGTACTTCTCACCTGAAGGTCACCGGGAGGCGATCAAGTCTATCGGCGGGTACTTCGACAGACTTGGGCTGAAGACGAAAATGCTCCTGGGGGACACCGCTGCGCCGCGCAATACCCACACCTACGGCATCCCGGCATCCGAAGACCCTGAGGCCTTGAAGTACGTGGGGGCCGTGGCCTTCCATTCCTGGGGCGGAGCTTCACCGGAGCAGTACAAAGCATGGGGCGACTTCGCGGAACGTCTGGGCCTGCCGCTTCTGGTTGCCGAACTCGGGGTGGATGCAGGTGCGTGGCGGACGCGCTCCTATGACAGCTTCCACTATGCCTTGCGCGAGGTCCAGATGTACCAGGAACTGATCCTGTACGCCCGGCCGCAGGGAACGATGCAGTGGGAGTTCACCTCGGACTACAGTATTGTCAAAGAGGTCCGAGGAGCGGACGGCACGGTGACCCTCGAGCCTACCGTGCGCTACCACTTCGTGCGGCACTTCTGCAACCTGACGCCGCACGATTCCGAAGCGCTCGCGACTGAGAGCGACCATCCGAAGGTGCTCTTCACCGCCTTCCGGAAAGCCACCGAGGAAGGGGAGAGATGGGCTCTGCACATCTCAAACCACGGGGCAGCCCGCAAGGTGCGCGTCGCCGGACTGCCCGGTTCGCTGACGAGTCTCATCCCGACAGTGACCAGCGAGAAGATGTTCTTCCAGCAACTCGGCTCGATTGCTCCGCGGGATGGCGTGGTCGAGATTGAACTGCCGGCGCTGTCACTCACGACGCTCACCAGTCCATAGCCTGGCCTGAGCTCACGGAGCTGCATGGATGTCCGGCCGCCAAACTGAGTATGAGCTTTACTTCCGTCTGCGACGAGGAGGCTGCGGAGTTCCTTTTGCTCTTGCGCGTGCCGAGTGTCATGCGTGTCTCCGGGACTTGCCGGTGGTCGTGACGAGCGAGGCCCCCGCTCGGATGAAGATGCGGCTAACCTGCCCTCATGAACTTGAGGCCGAGCTGATCCGCCGTGCCGGGTTCCTCGGGTACTGTGTGGCTCTGAGCCGGGTCACACGCGTTCCGGGAGCCGGGAGCAGACTGAGCCAGGGCCGCAAACATTCGGGGAGAGTCCTGCGCGGCGAGTACCGCGTGGGGGACGATCTTGTTCGGTATGAGCCTATCTGGACTTCCGACGAGGAGCGCAGGGCGAGTGCCTCGCCGCACCGCCGGGAGTTCCTGCTTGACGTTGACGGCTTCGCGGTCCGTAGTATGGCTCGACGTAGATACAGACGCCTGTCGGTCTGTGATGCACGCCTGCTGCTGAACCTGGCGAGACTTGACGAGGGCGCGACGGTTCTCGATCCATATGCAGGAATTGGGGGGATCGTACTGGAAGCCCGGCAGCGCGGACTACGCACGATCTGTGGCGACGTAGACCCGGCGCTGCGTCTCGGTCTGGCGGAGTTGTCAGGCGGGCTGGCGGCGGTCTGGGATGCCACAATGCTCCCGCTGCGTGACTGCTGCTGCGACGCCGTCGTAACCGAGCCTCCCTATCTGGGTGCCGCGCATGGTGCAGTCGTCGTCGCGCTGCCCGAATTGGCGCGCTGCGTCCGGCCCGGTGGCCGTCTGTCGATGCTTGTTACCCGCGAACTCGGCAGGGAGGTCTTGCGTGCGGCCCACGGAATTGGGCTGGTGTGTATGGAGACCTACGAACTGCGCCGTGAGGGATGCATGGTTTGTGACGCGGTGGTGCTGCAAAGGCGCGAATGACCGGAAATGGACGGCGCAGGAGGCCGGTCTCTCGCGCCTTGAAGCGTGTGTGCAGAGGCGTGGGGCCGGGATTGCCGAGTAAGAGCCTGTCGAGACTGAGTAGCAGATGCGAGCCGTCACCGCGAACCCATTCGGAGGGAGACAATGCCAATCGTCAATCTGTACGAATTACCCCAGACCCAGACCTGCGTTCGTGGCGGAGAGGGGATGTGCCTCGGCGCCACGGCCTTTGGCCCGGAGGCATTCAAGAGCAAGATCATGGGCGTTGGGATGACTATCATTCCGCCGGGTTGCAGCATCGGCAGCCACAACCACGGGAACGAGGAAGAGATCTACCTGGTCATGGAGGGCGAGGGCATCGCCGAACTGGATGGCCAGCAGCAGCGTGTGAAGAAGGGCGATGTGATGCTCAACGTTCCCGGCGGCACTCACGGTCTGATGAACGACCAGCCTGAGGACCTTGTGATATTCGCATTCGCGGTATCGGCAGATTGAATTTGCGGCGGCATATCTTTGCTCGGGTGTGGGGACGAACAGAGAAGAGGTCTGCGGCATGCAATGGCCAAAGTTGTTTCTGATCATCCCGGGCGTTCTGGGCTTCATGATCCTGGCCTTCGCCATCGTGCTCCTGGTGGTGAAGCTCCTGTGGGCATGGACGATTCCCGACCTGTTTCCGGGAGCCGTGGAACAGGGCCTTGTGGCCGGAACGATCTCCTGGTGGACCGCTTTCAAACTGGCGGTGTTCGTGGCGGTGCTCACGGGGATAGCCGGTGCGCGTCGCGGGAGTTCGGAATAGACGATGGAGCAATCCCGACGATGGGACGGCAGGTGCTGTCGATAACCGGCTCCCCCAGTCCAACCTGCGCCGGTGTGTCAGAGTGACTGCGCAGCGAATGGTGACACGGGGGACGGTGTCACATACGACGGCGGCTGACGCCGTGCATCTGCACAGCGGGGACTGTTCGGCGGCCCTGCTATCCGAGCCGGTGTACCGGGATGTGGTGCTGCCGACGAATGGGAGATTGCCCGGCGTTCACTTTCAGCCGTTCGTCGCCCCGGCGCCCAGATGACCCTTCGCGTCTGGTCACTGGACCGCGAGTCGCCCGCGGGGAACGTGGCGGCGATCTACGAAACAGTGGAGGAGCGCGCCCAGTCCTGAGCGGCTCCTCCGTGGCTGTCCGACCGAACCTATCCTAACCCGCCCTCACGTGCCATCCTCTCCAGGCGCTCGATGCGTGCCTCAAGCGGCGGGTGGGTGCTAAACAGGTTGATGATCGAGCTCCCGCTGAGGGGGCTGACGATGAACATGTGAGCGGTGGATGGCTCCGCGTCCATCGGGATCGCCTCATTGCCCCGCGAGAGCTTCTGCAGTGCCCTGGCAAGTCCCAGGGGATTATGGGTCAGCGCCGCAGCGCTCGCGTCCGCCTGGAACTCCCGGGACCGCGAGATTGCCATCTGGATCAGCATCGCTGCGATGGGTGCGAAGATCATGGCGAACAGGGCGCCGAGGCCCCCGCCATTGCGATCCCGGTCTCCGCCCCCGCCAAAGATTAGCATGGAGTATCCCAGGATACGCGCCAGGATCATCAGTGCCCCCGCGAGGGTGGCGGCGATGGCGCTGATAAGAATGTCCCGGTTCTGCACATGGGAAAGCTCGTGGGCGATGACGCCTTCCAGTTCCTCCTCAGTGAGCATTCGCACGATCCCATCTGTGACCGCCACGGCGGCATGCTGCGGGTCGCGCCCTGTTGCGAAAGCGTTTGGGGTAGGCGTCGGGATCACATACAGCGCAGGCATGGGCAGCCCTGCGCGCTGTGTAAGCCGCTGCACCATGGAGTAGAGCCTGGGCGCAGAGGCGTAGTCAACAGGCTGCGCCCGGTACATCGCCAGCACGATCTTGTCGCTGAACCAGTAGCTGACGAAGTTCATGACCGCGGCGATGCCCAGGGCGATGTACATGCCCTGCCGCCCGCCCGCAAGGTCTCCCACGAACACCACTAGTCCGGTCAACAAGCCCATCAACAAGACAGTCTTGATTGTATTCATTCGCATCACCGTCCAACCAGCAGGTGCTGGTTCTCATCGATTCGCTGCCCGTATATATAACGCGTTTCGGCCCCTGGAAGTTTACATTTCAGCCGGATTTCGAACCCGGGAACAGGTCGCCCAGGAGTATGCGCAGAGCCTCGTTGGCTGCGAACAGGCCAAAGATGCCAGTGAGAGTGGGCAGGCTGCCGAGGGCCCGTCGCGGGCGGCCGCGTGCGAACTCGTCGCACCAAGGCTCGCCAGACTCTTCCGGCGGCACTACGAAACGGGTGTCGGCGGGTTCATCGCTGTAAATGCAGGAAATGCCGGCATCCAGGCCTCGCGCCCTGAGGGCCTTGCGCACGCGTCGCGCCAGGGGGCAGCACTGTGTGGCGGAGAGCGGCCCGCAGCGGATGCGCGTTGGGTCGGTGCGCAAGGCCGCGCCCATGGATGAGATGACCGGTACGCCCCGCTGGATGCAGCCTGCCAGCAACTCAACCTTCGGACGCATGGAGTCGATGGCGTCGATGACGAGATCCGGCGGTCCGGCGAGCACCTGGCCGAGAGTATCCCCGTGGACGAAGATCTTGAACGCTTCGACCTGGCAAGACGGGTTGATGTCGAGCACCCGCTCGCGGGCCGCTTCGGCCTTTGGCTGCCCGATGGTGGACTCAAGCGCCAGGAGTTGCCGGTTGATGTTGCTGGGGCGAATCACGTCGAAATCCACCAGTCGCAGGCGCCCGATGCCCGCACGGGCCAGGGCTTCCGTAGCGTAACTGCCTACCGCGCCCAGGCCGACCACCGCGACGAAGGCAGAGTGCAGGCGTGCCAGGCCCTCGTCACCCACCATGTGCCGCAGCCTCAGGAAGCGGTCGTCAGGCAAGGCAACTCCCCCATGAGTCTGTGGGTATTCCGTACGGTGGTGCGGGCAAGATCGGCGGCCGGGATGTTCCGGATCTTGGCGATGCCGGATACGATTGCCGGCAGGTTCGCGGGCTCGTTGAGCGCCTCGCCTTCCGGCCCAAGCGTCACCGAAGGCCGGAAGGGTTCAGGGGGTAGCATTGCCGGGGCATCGGTCTCCACGAGCAGGCGTTCCAGCGGAACCGCCGCGAGGCCCGCTCGGGCGCGCTTGTGGGCCGGATCCAGCACGCTCCCGGCGAAAGAGCAGTATGCACCCATCTCCACCAGGGGCGTGACCATCTCCGCTGCACCGCCCCAGGCGTGGATCACCATCCCTGCGCGAGGCGGCCCCATCTCGTCGAGAATACCAAGCAGCATGCCCCATGCGCGCAGGCAGTGGATCATTGCGGGCAGGCCGAGGCGATTCGCCAGATCAAGCTGGGATCGGAACACCTCCTCCTGCTCTGTCTCGTCACGGTCCCGAACCCAACGATCGAGCCCGATTTCTCCCAATCCGCGGCAGCCTTCCTTGAGAAATGATTCCAGGCGCTCCAGCCAGCCCTTGGACCGCTCGCGAACGAACCACGGGTGCAGTCCCAGGCAAGGGATCACCTGCGGCCAGCGGCGGCTGATCTCCAGCACTGTCTCCCAGTCACCTTCGTGAGTTCCGTTGCAGATAAGACAGGCCACGCCAGCCTGCAGACTCCGGCGGATCATGTCATCCACCAGCCCCTCCAGAACCTCCTCCTGCAGGTGGCAGTGTGCGTCAACCAGGCCTGTCAGCGTCGGCGCATCGGTCACCAGGTCACCCTGAATCTCCCGGCGCCCGGCTGCCCTACTCTGAACACCACGCGCCCGTTTTCGATGCGGTGCGGCACGACACCCATATCTTCCGCGGTTCCCGCCGCAAGCGCTCGGACCTCTACTCGCGCGAGGTCGATGGTCGCGGCCGGGACCGCCCGCTTCGGGTCTATGCTCACCGTGAACTCTCGGTCGCGCGGATAGGGGAAGACCGTCAGGCTATCCTGGGCCAGGTTGACCTTCACCGAACCGTCCGTGGCGATGACCCCGAAATCAACCATCGTGCCCGCTGGGTTGGTATGGGCACTGAAGTCGGCACGGACCGCCGCCCAGCGCTCACAGGCCTCGTCGAAGTCGGCCAGTTCGATGTTGGTGATCTGTCCATCTTGTCGGGTCACGCGCAGCTCGCCCAACAGATACGCCCGGTCACCCGCCACGGGTCCCTTGAGGGCCACGCGGCCCTGGGCGTCGTAGAGCCCTGCCACGATTGCGTAGCGGTCCCAGGGCTCGTCCGGTACCGTTATATCATGCGGGCCGTCCACGATGACGTCGCCGGGCTTCCAGTCCCGGACCGGCTTGCTGAAGCCGTGGTCATTCTGAAATACAATCCCCTGGTTGCCACCCGCGGATGGGTTGGTGAAATGCACGAAGCTGATAGGGTCACGGTTCAAGACCTGCTTCACATCCCACTCGTATGTGAGTCGGATCTTGTCTCCGCCCATATACTCAAAGCTGCGCAGGCGCGGTTGGATGTCGTTCTCGGCCAGATAGGGCATATGGAAATAGGTGCGGGCGTCGGCGAACAGGTACTCGGGACACCGGGCGAAGTCCGCGAACTTGCCGCCGTCGACTACGGTGCCGACCTCGGTGCCGGGCCCCAATGCCAGGAAGCCCCACTGCGGGAGAGTGCGGCCCTCCACGTCCCACGGCTCCTCTCCCCAGTTGACCCAGAGGGTGAGGCCAGTCTCGTACTCGATCTTCTGTCGCATCCGTTCGTTCGCCGCCAGCGCCGCGCTCCCGGTTACAAGCCGACCGTCGACCTCGTAGGCGATCCGCACCGGCCTGCTGTTTCCGGTCAGCCGCTGGACCGCGTGCATCAGGTGGTGTTCCTTCGCCACCCACTGCACATTAGCGGTCTGGGCGTTACCGATAAACCCCGCATGTCCGTAGGCCAGTTCCTGCGCCCGGTACTTGTCCACCTGCCAGGGCGCGCCGGTGTCCATGCCCCACTGGTGGTTGTAGCCCCTGGTGAACCAGCGCTCGTAATACCCCATGCCGTGGTTGACCATCTGCGGGTGGATCTTGAGCAGGTCGAAGTCCAGGAAGGGAACGTGGTTTTCACCGCCGGCGACCTGGGCCTCCACGCCGTCCACCTGCCCCGCCCAGTAGAAATGGTTGTGGCCCTCGCCGAACAGCGGGCCCTCGTGGGTCTGGCGCATATAGTCGAACAGTTCCGCATCATAGATGACCTTTGCGCGGCACATCGCGGCCATGGGTTGGTCCGCTTCGTGGTCAAGCTGGTGCCACGGCGGCACGCAGGTGTGCACATCGAGATAGGCCGCAGTAGTGGCGAACCGCCGGTGGATTTCGGGGGCATTCTGCTGAGCATATCCCAGCGCGCGGTTGCACTTGAGCCCGTAGCTCTGAACGCCGGTTCCCGCATTGAACCAGGCCTTGGATGGTTCGCCGTTTGCCAGCAGCACGCGCGCCGCCGGATCGTAGGATGGTGCGTCTGGATACAGGTCGATGTAGTTTTCATGCAACGACCAGACATAACCGCACTCATTGGCGGCCTTGCCGAACTCCACCATGCCCTCATCGCCCCCGTATCGCGCATTGGCGGGCAGGTGGTCCGGGAGCTTCACGTCGTATCCGTAGCACTGCCAGTCGTGGGAGATGATGGCCAGGTGATCCACGCCATTGTCCTTGAGATTGCGCAGGTTTTCAGCATCGCCCTGGTAAGTGCCCTTGTAGTGGCCCCAGATGTCCAGCATCACCCGGTCCCCGAGCAAGTCCAGGTAGCTTGACGGCTGCCATGGAATGTTTGGAAACACCTCGTTCACGTTGGGCGACACGCAGACATAGCCGGTCTCGAAAAGCGGGTTGCGGGTGCCGTCAGTTTTCGGCTCGTACACGGAAGCGCCCTGTGGGCAGCGCGAGGCATTAGTCTTCGTCCAGTCAAGGTACCTGCCCACGAACAGCAGGTCGGCTGGGAGCCACTCCACCGAGCCTCGGCTCCAGTCCGCGGGAAGGTAGGGGATGGTGATGGTCCGGCGCAAGGGAGCTCCGGCCACGTTACCCAGCGAGAAACCCTCCGCCACCGGTTCATCGCAGGAGACTTCCACTGTGAGGGCTTTGGCCTGGATGCCGAACTTCCAGGTCGCCCGCACGGGACCGCCCGGAAGGGCGTATTCCCAGACCACCCGCACCTTGCCTGCGTCGACACCAGCCGAGACGAGCCTGGCCTTCGCGTCCTTTCCTGTGTCCCCAAAGTTGATAGCCCCTCCGCCGGCAGGTTGGAAAGGTTTGCCTGCGTCAACAGACACCCGGAGATCGTCAAGCGTCCCGGTCCGTGGCTCGTAAATGTAGGTAATGTCCGCATCTGCAGCCTGGTAAACGAACTCGAACCCGTCGCCTGCCCTCCGCACGGCGTTCTGGCAGTCCAGGAGATTTGACGGCGCGATCCCTTGGCCTGATGCATTGCTCAGACGCACCAGACTGACATCGGCAGTTGCCTTATAAGCGCGACTGTTGACGATCCGTTCCAGCAGGACCGACTGAGCATCAGCGCCAGCGCCGCAAGTGATCGTTGCGTCGCCGAAGTACGAGTAGTCGAAAGAAGGGCTATTCTTCGGGCCTGGTTCGGTCTGCAGGCGGAGCGTGATCCGCTCACCCGCATAGCGCGACAAATCAAAATTGTAGTCCCTCCATTCGCCCTTGTCGTAGTGAACCCGCAGGAGTTCCTCCCGGTTATCCTGCTGGATCACCGTGGCGCTGAAGGTCACGCCGTCGCTCTTGCCGGGCACGGCGACGTCTGGAAGCATCGCAATCCCGAATCTGAGGGTGATCGGGCGCTGGTCGGGAAGCTGCAGAAGGTAGTCGACCCAGGCGGGGCCAGTCGGCACGCGCCACGGGCAGTGCAGCAGGATCGCCGGGCGGCCCAGGAGCCACTCCGCAGGGGAGTATGAGATGCCGCTGGTGGGCTCGAAATGCCCGGTCCACGATGGCGGCATGTCTACCTGGTCGCCCTCGTAGGATCGGTACGAGACCTGATATACCCCGATGTCCGACAATGCGGTCTCACCCGGCGGCAACGCGACGGCCTCCGGCTCCCCGATAGCGGGCAAGGCGGCGAGGATCAACAATGCCAACAGCACGGCGTATTCCACGGACATTGGGAGCACCTCTTCACGGGTTCGGACATTTCTGACCCGTCCGTTCTTTCGCCGTAGCCTCGTCGCGTCCTTCCACGAGTGTCAGGAGGAGAACGGCGCCTGCCGTGCGAAACAGACATTGTGCATACGGACCGGGAGCGTTGCGCCGGGCCGCTATTCCTCTGGAGCCACGTTCATGAAGCAGCTCTTCCTGGCGATGTTCGTCGTGCTTGCGATCCTCTCGGTGGTGGCGCAGGTGACCAAACCCAGCCGCGAGTTCGCCGGGCGGACGCGGATTATCTGGACCACCGACGACAACCCTGCGCGGCAGGCCCAGATTAGCATCTTCGATCAGCAGTTCCCGCACCTGAAGCTCACCATCGACCCCGCGAACAATGACATGAGCAAGATCATCGTCCAGACGATGGCCGGGATCGGGCCCGATGTCATCGACTGCTACAACCGGATGCAGCTTTACACCTACTACCAGGCCGGGATTCTCGAGGACATTACCGACTGGGCGAAGGAAGCTGGAACCACGCCGGACATCTGCTGGGAAGCGGCCCGGGAGAATATGATGATCGAAGGTCGCCAGTACGGCTTCCCCACCAACCCCGGACCGTGGGTCATCTTCTACAACAAGGACATCTTCGATAAGGCTGGCGTGCCGTACCCAAGCGGAGACTGGACCTGGGACGAGTTCGTGGACGTGGCGAAGAAGCTGACCCTCAAGGAGCCGGGCAGCCGCCGCAATACCACGTACGGAATCATGGGCTATGACATCATGGAGGCGATCTGGCAGAACGGCGGGAGCCTGTACAACAAGGACGGCACCCGCTGCGTTCTGGATTCGCCCGAGGCAATCGAGGCGGCCCAGTGGCTCATGGATCTGCAGTTCGTGCATGGTTGTGCGCCCAGCCCCAGCGAAGAAGAGGCCATGGCTGCGGCCGGCGGTTGGGGGCAGGGCATCATCACCCTCTTCGATGCGGGCCGCCTGGGAATGATCCGTTACGGCCGCTGGGGGCTCATCGTCTGGCGCAAGAACCCGAAGCTGCGCATTGGCGTCTGCCCTCTGCCTTACAAGAAGCAGAAGGCGACCACCTTCGTGACCCGCATCAGCGTCCTCAACAAGAAGAGCCCGTACAAACGGGAAGCCTTCAACTTCATGAAGTTCCTGGCCAGCGAGGATTACGGCAACCAGATCAATGACAGCGCCGACAACCTCGCTCCGGTAAAGAGACTCTGCTACCTGGACCGCTTTCTGCACAACCCGCAATACCCGCAGGAGGACTATAACGAGGTTTTCCGCGACGAGATGGCCTGCGCCAGGAGCGTGGAACTGAGCAAGTTCTCGAATCCTTTCGTGGTGGACCGCATCTTCAGGCGCTACATCGACCTGATGCGAAACAAAGAGATGACTCCCGTCGACGCAATGACTGCGGCGGCGAAAGAGATCAACGAGTCGATCGAGGAGCACGTCGCGAAGTTTCCGGAGCTTCAGGCAGAGTACAGGAGACTGACAGAAGCGCGCTGACCGTCTCTGCTCCACCCATCCCTTGCAGGGGGAAATCCATGACACGACGCGAGAACAACTGGCCCACGGCGCTGCTCTTCCTGGCGCCCAATTTCCTGGGTTTCCTGGCATTCATGCTGTTGCCGATCGTCTTCAGCCTGGTGATGGCCTTCACCAACTGGCAGATGACCGCCACGGCGCCCCTGGAGTTCGTGGGTATCGACAACTTCAAGGATCTCCTCACAGATCGCCGTTTCTGGCAGTTCTTCGGCAATACGGTCTATCTGATGATGGGCATTCCGCTGAGCATCGCCGGGTCGCTCGTCCTCGCGGTGGTTCTCAGTGCGCGCCTGCGTGGCGTGGTCTTGTTCCGCACCATGTTCTACCTGCCCACCATCACCAGCGGAGTCGCCCTGTTCATCCTGTGGAAAGCCATCTACAACCCGGAATTCGGTCCGCTGAACACCATGCTGGGTGGATTGTTCGACCTGTTCGGCATCCAGGCCGATCCCCCCGACTGGCTCCTTTCCATCGCTTGGGCGAAGCCCGCCATCATGATCATGGGCATCTGGACAGCCATCGGTGGCACGAACATGCTCCTTTACCTGGCGGGGATCAGCAATATTCCGCCGGAACTCTACGAGGCCGCGGAGATTGACGGGGCCGGCCGCTGGGCGATGTTCCGGCACGTCACCTGGCCGCAGCTTGCGCCCACCACGTTCTTCATCGTCGTCATGAGTGCGATTGGCGGTCTGCAGGGCGGCTTTGAGCAAGCCCGGGTCATGACACGTGGCGGCCCGGCGGAGTCAACGGTCACCCTCGGCTACTACATCTACATGAAGGGCTTCGAGGAGTACCAGCTCGGATATGCTTCAGCAATCGCCTGGGTCATGTTCCTGCTGATCTTCGTGATGACCCTGATCAACTGGAAGTTCGGCAAGAGCGCCTTCGATATGGACGTGTGAAGCAGACGGAGTCCGGGCACCGGACCCCGAAGGGTTTGGGATACGGCCCCGAGGTGTCTGGCCGGTCATCACTACTCGCGATACACGAGGACGCCCAATGGCGGCACACGACTACCTGGACGAGAAGGAAACGCGAACCGCGCAGGGGTTCCGCAAGCGCACGCCCCTGCAGGCGGTGGTCACGATTGGCGGCTATGTTCTTCTTACCGCCACGGCGCTGACCATGATGTACCCATTCCTGTGGATGGTCGCGACCAGCCTCAAGCCACTATCCGAGGTACAGTCGGGCCATTTCCTGCCCATGGAATGGCGATTCGCCAATTATGCCGAGGTCATTCGGACCATCCCCTTCGGGCGCTACTACTTCAACAGCGTCTTTGTGGCCGCGTGGGTGACTTGGGGGCAGGTGCTGACCAGCGCCGCTGCGGCTTATGCCTTCAGCCGTCTGCGGTGGAAGATGCGGGACCAGGTCTTCTTGCTGTATCTCGCCACACTCATGGTCCCGGGCCTGGTCACGCTCATCCCGAACTATTGGGTCCTGACCACATTGAAGCTCATCAATACTTACACGGTCCTGATCCTGCCGGCGTGTTTCAGCGCATACGGCACCTTCCTGCTGCGACAGTTCATGCTGACCATCCCCACTAGCCTGGACGAGGCGGCGGAGATCGACGGCGCCAGCCACTGGCAGATCTTCTGGGACGTGGTGATGCCCCTTGCGCGCCCTGGCTTGATTGTGCTGGCGATCTTCACCTTCATGGGCAACTATCAGTCATTCTTCTGGCCGCTGGTCATGATCAAGGACGACTTCCTGCGCACCCTGCCCATCGGCTTGCTGTACTTCGACAGCACCTACGGCCGCGAGACCACCCTACTCATGGCGGCGTCGGTGATGGCAATGATTCCGCTGATCGTGCTGTTTGTGGTGGGCCAGCGCTTCTTCGTCCGTGGCATCCAACTCGGGGCAGTGAAGGGGTAGGGGAGACACACCAGACGCGCCGCGGAACAGAGGCATGCCGTGAGGACCCGGGATCGCGGCAATCGGGGGGGATGATGAGTGGACTCAGGCAGTCTTCTTACGAAGATCCGTCCGGGACCGGCGGGTGCGCGCGAACGAGCCTGCCGCTAGAATCACACACGCCGCGCAGACGGAACGCGCGCGGCTGAGAGGAGATCGCTGGGGGCCTCCGGCGACGGCCAACACGGCGAACCCGCGCGGCCTGCCGTTGAGAGGCGACCGCGCGGGTGCAATAAGTGTCCGCTAGTCGACGACGTAGGGCAGCAGGGCCATGACCCGTGCGAGCTTGATGGCCTTGGCAACCTGGCTCTGATGCTTGCGGCAACTGCCAGTTTGCCGGGCCTTGCGCACTCGGCCATGCTCGTCAACGTATTGCCGGAGCAACTCGAGGTTCTTGTAGTCCACGATGTTTACTGCGGGATTTGCGCACATCGCGCACGGCTTCTTCCTGCGCCTGCGGAAGGGGCGCGGTCGGCGCTGCCCGCCACGACGTCTGTCTTGTGCCACGTCTGTCCAGCCTCACTTTCTGATCCTGCGTCGCAAAGCGGGGTAACTATAACAGACATGCCCGGCGTCGTCAATTGAAGCAGAAACTTTGCGGGACCATCAGTCTTGTGGGATCTGTGCCGGCTGAGGCCGCAGTGCCGATAGACAGGTCATTCGCCGGGCTCGGCCTGTCGTCGGGCAGCACAGTCCTCGAGCCTTTTCACCAGGTCCGCAACGCTGAACGGTTTGGCGAGCAGGACGTCGGCCAGACCACTCATGGCCTCCTCGTCGGGCTCGATGCGGCCCGTGACGACGATTGCGATGGGGCGCGGGTCCAGATCCCTCAAGGCCTGCAGCGCCGCAACACCACCGCCGCCAGGCATGACGAGATCGGTCACCAGCGCGTCGAATGGGTAGCTGCGCAGGGACTCTGCGGCCGCGTCGCCGGACGCCACTGTGACCACCACGTGCCCGCGCTGGGTAAGTACGTCGGTGATCAGTTCCCGCAGGCCTGGCTCGTCCTCGGCGACCAGCACCCGAAGACCCGAGACCGGGGCGCCGCTTTGCTGCACGGTTCTGCCGGGGCGTGAGGAACGGGCCTCTTCGTCGGTGCAAGCGGGAATGCGCAGGGTGAAAGTGCTGCCCCTGCCCCACGTGCTGCTGGCCTCGAGCGTCCCGCCGTGGCCCCGCATGATGCCGAGAGAAACCGAGAGCCCGAGACCACTGCCGGGCAGACGGCTGTCTCCCCGGACGCCCTTAGTCGTGAAGAACGGCTCGAAGATGTGGGGCATGTGCTCGGGCTTGATCCCGGTGCCGGTGTCAACCACGTCTGCGACCGCCACCCGACCACCGCCCCCGTCTACCTCGCTTCGGGTGCGGAGGGTCACGACGCCACCGACCGGCATGGCGTGGCATGCGTTGATGATGAGATTGAGGAATACCTGCTCCAGTTGCCCCGGGTCCGCCATGACTGTGACCCCGCCGCTGCGGTAGTCCCGGACCACCGTAACATCGCTGATTTCCAGTTGGCGCGACGCCACGCTCAGGGCGGCATCGATGGCCTGTTCCAGCGTCACCGGTATTCGCATTGGCTCGCGCGGCCGCGCGAAGGTCACGAGATTGTGACAGATCTCGGCCCCTCGTGCGGTCGACTCAAGCACGACCTCGGTGAGCCGGCTGAACCCCTCGGGGTCACGCCGGTCCTCGGCGAGTTCGGCGGCCAGCATCATGCTCGCCAGCAGATTATTGAACTCGTGGGCGACCCCAGCCGCGAGCTGCCCGATGGCCGCCAGACGTTGTGCGTCGGCGATGCGTCGGCGCTCTGTGACATCGTGGAAGACCCCAAGCAGTGCGCTGATCCCATCCAGCTCAACCCGTCTCGCGCTAATGTCCGCATAGAAGACGCTCCTGTCGCGCCGCAGAACGGGCACGTCCTTGACCACGCTCAACTCGCCGCTGGCCATGGCGTGGAACTGGCGCCTGACATCTTCGAAGGATTCCGGCGGATGGATGTCGCGGATGCCCATGGTCAGGAGTTCATCGGTGGTATACCCGATCATCTCGCTGAACGCAGGGTTTGCTGTCAATATCCGTTCCGTTGCGATGCCCACCGCCAGAAGCCCTTCATTGGTGGCATCGAAAAGGGATCGGAAGCGTTGCTCGGAAGCCCTCAGCGCGTCCTCGGCAAGTTGTCTGTCCGTGATGTCGACCGTGAAGCCGATCACCTGCACAGCGCGCCCAGTCTCGTCATGAACGTTGGCGGCCTTGGTATTCACCATCCGCACTTCGCCGTTGGCACGGATGATGCGGTACGAGAAGTCGAGCTCATCGGCGCTTTCCGCGTTCAGCACGTACTCCGCAATCCGCCGGTCCGCTGGGTGCACCAGTTCCAGCCAGGCATCCTCCCGGTTCAGAAAATCCGCAGCCGGCCTGCCGGTCAGCCTCTCGAAAGCTGGGCTAATGTACTCCAGGCGGCGGCCATCAACCGAACTCATCCAGAAAACGGCGGGCATGAGCTCGGCCATTTTCCGGAGTCGCTCTTCGGAGCTGCGCAATGCCTGTTCCGCGCGCTTACGCTCAATAATGTTCCCCAGGAAGGAGCAATAGACAGCGACCAACTCCTGGGTCACCGGGTCTAGCGGTCGGCGCTGGCGGGCATTGTCGTTGTAGAAGATTCCCACCACCCGGTCGGCGGCGCGGATCTGGGTCCGGGCCGTCCATCCGGGACCGATGTCGCGCATCTCTCGCCCATCCCACTCTACGAGGGCCCCCTGGGACGCAGTCCAGCGGGGCTGTCCCGGCTCGCGCAATCCTGCAGCTTCGGACCGGATGTCCGCGGGGATGCGCAGTTCGCGCTCATCGCTGGTGGACCCGTCGAGGTGAGTGCCATAAGTCCCGCGCAAATGATCGCCTTCCGTCAGATACACGGAGCAGCGGTCGAGACCAAGGGCCTCGCGCGGGAGCTCTACGGCTTTGCGCAGAAGTGCGTCCATCTCATCACACTGGAGCAACTCATCCGCAATCGCCACCAGTGATCGCAGACCGCTGGCCATGAGACGCTGGCGCTGTTCGGCCTGCCTGCGTTCGGTGATGTCATGGACGTAGACGGCAAGCCGCGTGACAGTGCCGTCCTCGCTCAGGACAGGGTAGATCGAAGTCAGGAAACGGCTATCGCCGCGCGTCTCCTCGAAACGCGCCGGTTGCCTGGTACGCAGGACCATCTCGCCGCGCTGGCGGCGCAGCTGGACCACCGACGCATCCATGTGCTCATAGACCTCAGTTCCGACAAGGTCTTCGACGCGCTTTCCGAAGGTCCGTGCGCAGGCATCGTTGATTGCAAGGATCCGCCAATCTGGATCGACGAGAATCGCCAGATCGTTGCTGGCGTTGAGGAGAGCCCACGCTGTATCCTCGCTGGCGCGAAGGGCTGCCTCGGCCTCGCGACGGGCCGATACGTCTCGCGAGACTCCCAGGACAGAGACGACGTTCCCTGATTCATTCAACAGGGGCACGAGACGAGTGTCCAGCCAGATGTGACGTGTGCCCAGGTCGATGCAGCTTTCACGGGAAACGGATCTGCCGGTTTCGAAGGCCTCCGCGAGAGCCGCCCGCTGGCTCGCCGCGACGCTCTGCGGGAAGAGGGAGGAACGCGGCTGGCCAATCAGGTCTGCGGCCGTGCGTCCCAGGACGTTGGCCGCGACCTCATTGACGTATTCGATCTGGTCGTCGCGCCCGATGATGAACACTAGGTCCTGGGTTGCGTCAATGATGCGCCGGAAAATGCGGTCGGTGCCGCTGTCCGACGGGGAGATCACAACTATCCACCCGCCGTTTGCAAGGGACGCGATCACCACATGCGCCGCTAGCTCGCCCCCGGGCGTTCGGAAGCCGCAGGCGCGGCCAGACGGCCCCGTCGCTTCGGGAGCCCTTCCGTCCAGCGAGAGCTCCAGCCACGACACCTCTCCCGACCCGTTGCAGAAACCGAAGAGTTCCCGGGCAGCCGGGTTGGCATACGCTATCCGGGAATCGCTATCCAGCAAGAGCGCGGCGTGCGGGATCGTCTCGCACAGTCCCCGTACATCGGCCCACTCCGACATTGGCCACTCCCAGGCCCCCTCTTGGTTGTCGCATTTGCCACAGTTTAGTCGCTCTCGCCCGGAGCGGCAAGATGCGGGATTTCTCGACGCGCACGACCTGTCCACGGACGTGGGTGGTTTCCATGAGCGCCATGATATCAGGGCGCCCAGGGCTGCTCCGGCAGCTTGCCCGTGTTGATCAGCCGCTCAAGATGCTTGATCAGCGCTTCCACCTGCGCCTTGGCCTGGGGCGCTCGAAACTGAACTCCGCCGCCGGCAACATACGGGAACCAGCCACCCCAGCCGCATGGTCCACCGCCGGCTTCCAGGATGGAACGCTGGTACATGGCTTCGATGGTCTCCAGGTCTTTCGCCAGACGCCGGAACTTCTGAAGCTCGGGCGCGAGCTGATCCGGGAGCTCCGCGAACCCAAGCTGCCGCGCCTGGGCGTAAGATTTCACAAGGCTATCCACCGCCAGGATCAGCCGCGCAACAGTCTCGTGAATGTGTACGTCATGCAGGTAGAACTCGGCTGTGACCACATTTCGGGGTGCTGTGGCGAGCCAGTGCTCCAGGGTGCTCCGAGCCTTGCGGCAGTGCCCCTCAAGCTCCTGCGCCTGGGACACCATCTCCGGCTTCTCGGCGAGGGTCTCAGCGAGTTTCGACAGGGGCTGCCCGAGGATCTCCTCCAGTGCCCGGTTGTTGGCCCAGAAGCCCTGCTTGCCGGGAGCGCCGTAGGGGGCGTGGATGGCGTCCATCACCTGCTGGCCCAGATCGGGGTCGTCCAGCCCGAACCATTGCCGCCCAAAGCGCCATGCGAAGTCTTCCGTTTCCGCCGCCAGCGGATTCCAGGCGCAGTTTGCGCTGAACACCACGCCGTACAGGTTCAGCTCGAACAGGTTGCGTCCGCCCCAGATACCGTGGACCCAGGTGCAGGTGCATTCGCCCGGCACCCTGCGCCGTGCGCCCTCTGTCAGGAAGCCCCGGATGTTACCGAAGGTGTTGCGCCAGTCGTTTCCGCCGTCGTAGTAGCGCGTCACCGCCGGCGTGGCCCAGGTCGGGAACCCCAGGTCCTGCAGGCGCTTGAGCGACGGATAACTGGCCTGGTTCCCGTAGTGCCAGTCGAAAACCGCGATATCCTTGGAGAGCCTGTCTCCTGCCTTCTCCGTGAAGCCCTCCTCGTGCCACCAGATCATCATCTTCCTATTGCGCGCCGCCAGCATCTCACGCAGCTTCTCCAGGTGTTCGGCGTACAGCCCTTCGGGGCCGATCTCCGCCGCCCGGGCCTTGCACTGGTCGCACTTCGCGAACCCGTGGAGGAACTCGTCCCCGCCCACGTGAATGGCTTCGGCGTGAGGGAAAGCCTGAATGAGTTCATCGAACAGGTCGCCCAGGAACTCGAAGGTGCGCGGGTTGGATGAACAGAAGACCCCGCCGCTCTCGCGCAGGTCCTTGAGCTCCTCGTGGGCCAGCACATTTCCGGAGTGCCCGAGGGCCTCCTGTTGCGGGACAAGGCTGATGAAATGCTCTTTGGCATAGTCGCTGAGTTCCTTGCCCTTCTCGATGGTGAAGCCGTCCCGGCCCTTGAGTCCCAGGAAGGGGTACTTCTCGTAGTAGAAGGTGCCGCCCTCGAAGTAGGGCATGATGTGGCTGATCTTCACCGCGGCCAGTTCGCGGATCACCCGCTTCCAGTACTCGACGTCGATGACCTTGAACGCCCCCTGGCTCACGGCGATCATGACCAGGCGGCTTTCGATGGCCGGCCAGTCGGTAATGGTGCACTGCGGAAGCTTCCGGCCTGCCGACGCAAGCTGGCAGAGGGTTTGGGCGCCGTAGAAGAAGCCCCTCGGCGAGTCGGCGATGATCTCCGCGCTGTTGCCGAGCACCTCGATCCGGTAGCCCTGGTCGCCATGCCAGTCCGCCGGGCGCTCAGCGGTGGGACGGCTGAGAATCAGAGCGCCGGCGGGCCCGTCAGTGCCCACGCCCAGTTCCAGGTCCAGTCGCTCCTTGAGGACAGCACGGACGATTTCCACGTCCCGCATCCTGTCCGGGTGATTGGGGTCCGGGATAATGACGGTGTCTGGAGCGAAATCGAAGGCTCCCTCGCCAAGTGTCACCCGCTGGGGGAAAGGGATCAGCGCGATGCCGAGTTCGGCCAACTTCGCGCATGCTTCGGCCTGCTGTTCAGCCAGCCGGCGCTCTTCAGCAATGCGCCGCGCCTGTTCCTGCATGGCCACCATGACGTCTTCGCGGTCGGTGTCCACGGTCAGGTTGTCCCAACGCGTGCCGCCCTGGTTCGTGGGTGCTTCGTCTACGAGGGCGCAGGTGGTCTCCTGGCCCACGTCGTCCATGGGGAGAATGCCGGTGTCCCACAGGTCCTGATCTGCGCCCTTCTCTCGGACCGTGAACTGGAATGACGTGCGCGTCAGCGTCGCCCGGGCGGTGTACCATGTATCCGGCCTGATCGGCCCGGCCCAGGAGGCGCGCTGCTTCCATGCGCCTTCATGCCGCAGGTGAAGGTTCATGCCGCCTCCCGGATGCACATACACCATATAGTGGTGGCTGCTCGGGGTCTGCGAGACGAAGGACTGGCACTGGTTGCCGGGAGCAATCTGCTGGAAGTCATACTGGACCGTCCACGTCCCGTCACCCACGGGCAGCGGGCCAACGTTGACGCCGCTGCGCTGCCAGTTGGGCAGTGGAGTGGTGACCAGGACGCCGTCCGCGATCTTGGCGTCTCCGGTGATCTGGACAAACGGCCCGGTCTTCTCGGAGCCAAAGTTTTCCGTAATGACCTGGGCCGCCGAAGCACTCAGGCACAGGGCCGCCAGAGCAGGCGCAAAGAGTGTCCACAGACTCATTGTCCGTCTCCTTCAGGCTTCCGGACCACTGCGCGCCGCAGGGCCGTGGTCATCTCGTGCAGATCGAAAATGTAGCCGAACATGGTGCTGGTCTTCCAGTACGCGTACTCGAGGTTCTGTTCACCCACTGCGGATTCCCGGTTCTCTATAGCCACGCAACCACCGCGCACCGCCGAACACAGGTAGCCCTTGCGGCTCATGTCGCACATGCCGCCGGGAGAGAACCACAGGCACCAGTTGAGCGCCCAACCGCAGTAGATGAGGTGGTCAATGCCCCGGTTCTTGCAGAGCCGATGCAACTGCCAGGAGTATGCGGCGCAGATGTCTCCCTCCCGGGGCTCGATAACGCTGCCCTCCAGCTTCCAGGGCAGGTTGGGCGCGGAAGCATCGATGGCGGGCTCATCCGGTCGGGGCAGGTCAAAGACATCCCGCATGTGGCGAGCCCAGCGGGTTTCGTCCCGTGGGATCACATCTTCATCCGGCGGGGGAGCCTCGCCGGCTTCCTTCAGAGACGCCTCCCAGACCGGTCCGTCCCCGGGTGCGCCCCAGACATGGGCCACCTGGAGCCCAGCCGCCCGCGCTGCCTCCACCAGCCTTGGCAGGCGAAAGGCGACGAGGTCCATCGTACGCGGCACCCACTCGACGGTGCCGAGACTGTTGGGCGTCCGGCAGTCGGGGCCGAACTCGGTGTCTGGGGTCAGGCCCGTGGAGGGCAGGTGCATGAGGACCAGGCAGGTGCGCTTCAGGTTGAGCGGACGCACCTCGCTGTCCCAGCCTTTGAAACCCGCGGCGGCCGAGTCCCAGCGGGAGAAGTCCGCGGGGAAATGGCGGTAAATATGCCACGGCACGTCAACTGTGGTCGCGTCACTGTCACCATTGGCCGCACCTAAGGAAACGCACAGTACCAGCATGATGGCAACGCAGAGACCGAGAGCGAAGAGCAACGTCACTTTGCGACCTCCTGATTCTGCGGCGGGGTCGGGCCCCGGTGGAAATGGGTGCGCGTCAGCCACGCGTTGGGCATCGTGCGCTTCGTCCCATCACTCAGTAAGAACGCGGTGTGCCGTGGGTCGACCGACTAGACCGTACCCATTTGCCGTCGCCGAGATCGAAGCTCTGGTCCGGGGACGGACGGTTGGGGTGTTTGTATATTCTCGTCAGCCCCCGGCTCACAGTGTCACGGCAGCAGCGATTTCAGGTACTCGAAACTCAGCCGGTGGTTTTCGGCGGCAGTCCGTGTCTGCGGCGTCCCTTCTTCCAGGGCCAGTTCGAGCAGGACCGGGCCGCTGAAATCCCGCTGAACGAGCTGATGGATCAGCGGGCGGTAGTCCAGGTCGCCATCTTCAAAGGCCTCGGTCCAGATGCCGTCCCGGGACTGCCGCAGGTGGAAAGAGACCACGCGGTCGCCGTACAGTTCCCATAGTTCCCACGGGTCCGAGCCTCCGCGCCAGCACCAGTGCCAGTCCATACAGAGCCCCACGGCGTCGGGGGATGTATTGCGCAGGTTGTGGTGGAACTCCCGGGCGCCGTTCACCATCTCCGGAGTGTGATTGTGCAACCCCAGGGCGATCCCCACCGACCGCAGGCCCTCACCCAGCCGCTGGATCGCTGCCGCCTGGACTGTCAGCTCATCGACGGTTTTCTCGCGTCCGATGGGATCCGGGTTCATGTTGAGGACGCGGAACCCCTGTTCCGCCAGAGTGGGAGCGAGTGCGAGCAGGTGATCGCAGGTGTTCCGCGCGGCCTCGATCTCGTGCAGTGCGCCACCGGCGTAGAGGCTTACGGGTGTGAGATCGTTGGCGCGCAGCAGGTCGGCCCAGGCGCGCACACCGGCGGCATCCAGGTCGCCCAGCACTCGCTCTGCGGTGCCCATCCCGATGTCACGCACCGTCGCAAGCACCTCGTGGTAGTGGTCCTCGATCCGCTGTCCGTCACGCGCGTATACCTGTCCCCATCCGTACAGCTGGGTACCTGTGAGCAAGGACATAGGGGGGCCTCCGCCGGATGTTGCCCGGCCAACCGTGTGTGTCTACCTCGCTACTGGCCAAGTTCGCCGCGGCTTGCCCGAGTACCTCGGCGGAAACCAGATGCGAAGCGCGGGGACCGGCCCTCCCCGTGGTGTCTCGGGAGAAGTGCCGGTCCCCGCTGCTGGTTCACATCAGTGCTCTGCAGCCTCTCGGCCACACGCGTACGCTAGGGTCTGATCTGTTCGGTCCGCAGCCGCGCTCCAGCCAAGTTGAGGCGATCCAGCTGCAGGCTCTGCCCCTGTATATTGCGCCAGTTGCCGGGACGCAGAATACCGGTCTGGGTCGGCTCTATCCTCATCCCCACCAGGCCGGTTGCTGAATGCAGATTCGGCCCATCGACGGCCAGGCGAACCTGGGTGTTGAGTGCTGCCCCTCCGCGGTTCACCATGCGCAGGGCACTGTTGCCCGTTTCGAGGCTCACCTCAACAGGGTCCGCTCCGGCTCCCTGCAGCCCGCGTATGTCGAAGGTCCGCTCCTCCGCCGGGCCCGTGATGCCGATGAGCTTGAGCGACTGCAGGTTCATCGCGCTGGGATTCAGCAGGCGCAGCACAGGTTGGTTCGTGTTCACTGCCGAGCTGCCAAGCCTGATCTGGGCTCCCGTTGCGACGAGATCGGTCACCAGGCCCTTCTGGGTGAAGTTGATGGTGGTGGCCGCGCGGGTCGGGTTCTCGATCTCGATGGTGTACTCGCGTCCGCGGGAGTTCATGAGCAGCCACGTTTCCGGGTAGTCCGGAGCCGGCGGATTGCCCAGCGGGAAGGTGCGTATGACCCCCGGTATGCGATTGGCTCCGGTATTCTGGTTCCCGCCCACGTAGTAGGTATTCCCCTGGGGGTCCGAGATCTGCGCCACCCGGGCGGGGGGTGTGACCGACAGGTAGCTGCTGTCGGCCGCTGCACCCATGCCCGGACCGCCGGCCTCCGTGGGAAGGTTCGGCGCAACGAGAAGCTCTGGCAGGTCATAAGTACCCACCCTGTTGTACGAACCGTAGGAGAAGGTATTGGCAGCCTTGTTTGTCGTGGCAATGCTCCTGTCGGGGCCGCCGGTCTCAGTAATGGTGTAGGGGGTGTTGTTGTCGTAGAGCATGAACCGGCGGCTGGCTTCATCGGGCCCGACGTCATAGACGACCACCGCATGGCCGCCGCCGCCGGTGATGCCCATGACCACTCCGTGGGGCGCGGGCAGGTCTACATGGTCCCGCGCGAAGACCCACGCCTGGTTCGGAGTCTGGTTGTCGATGCGATCCCAAAGGAGCGTGTGCTGCGGCTCGGACAGCTGGCTTCCTTGCATTTCCATGACGGTCTGCCAGACTTCATCCAGGTTGCGGTTGGTATCGTAGTCCCATACCCACCGTTTGGGATTGGCGATGAACCACGCGCTGTGCAGAAGTCCGGTCAGGTTGCCGTGCTTCACGCGCAGGCTCGACAGGCTCATGCCGTAGCAGTTGCCGCCACCACCGATACCTTTGTAGCGGGAGTCATACCAGCTCTGCGCTGCAGGCCGGTGGGTTCCGTCTGCGAACTCTACCGCGGACGCCCCGAAGTAGTTCCGGTATATCGCCCAGGGAATTGTGGGGCCGCCCCGGTTGGCGACCTTCCAGCCCCATTTGCCCCGGTAGCCGCGAGGCGAGACAATCTGGAAGTTGATGCTCCCACTGGAGCTGTCACCAGTGCGCACCTGCATCGGATAGGTCGCGCCCACGGTCACCCCTGTGGTCGGCAACTGGAAGCAAAGGAAGCGCGGGCTGGCGTCGCCCCAGAACAAGATCGGTGTTGTGCTCAGTTCCACGTTGTTCAGGTAGACTTTGGAGGTCGACCGGAAGTTGTCTCCGATAGCCAATCCGTACTCGCCCTTGGCTCCGTCAGGCGGCGAGACGGCGCGGAGCACTGGAGGCAGGAGCAGCTTGATTTTCTCCGGGTCAATCCGAGCCCAGGGACTGGGCCTCAGCGCTCGAGTCCCAGGTTCCAGACGCTGAACCTTGTCGGCCGGCTCGATCTGCCTGACAAGTTCCTCCTGAACAGGAAGCGGGAGCTTCCTGAATGCGGCCAGGTCCTTTTGCATCGTGGCTTCGGGCATGTTCTGCGCCTTGAGCAGCGCCGAGAACTCAGCCTCTGGTTGCAGGGACAACTGCACGGCAGGGAGCTTGATGCTTTCCAGGGCTCGGGCTCCCGGAAGTTGACGTGGCGTACCCTGGCCCCACGAGACGGATGCGACCAGCAGCACGAAGAGCGTAACCATCGAAGCAGTTGGGTGGACTTTACGCATCGTTCTCACTTCCCCTCTCACTCAGATAGACGCCTGTTAGCCCCACAACATGCCATTACATTATTCTCGCACCGGGCGCTCTCCGCCAAACCACGATGTTCCGGATCGCGGCTACTCCACCTCCTGGGTGATGATGACATTGTCCACGTACCATGTGGCCTGTGTAGCCAGGCTGGTCACGAATCCCAGCCAGTGCAGTTGCTGGAACTGATTGCCCGCGAAAGGCAGGTCCGTCCACCGCTGAGTCTCCTTTCCGAGCGGGGTCAACGAAAGGGAATACGACCGCGCCGCGTCTTCGCCCAGCGGGCAGACGAGTTCCACCCGTGTCCAGCTCTCCAGGGGCAGCGTGGTCAGCCGGCGTTGGCCTGCCAGAATATCCCCGTCGGCCTCGAAGGTGATGCTCGGGCCGATGCAGGCGGGATAACCGGTTTGGTCGCGCAGTTCCACCAGCAGAGCGCCCTCGCCGCCCAGGTACACGTCGAAGCTCAGACGGGCGGTTCCGTCGGTGTAGCGCGGCTGGTAGAAGAAGTGGGGCTCCCAATCATTGCTCAGGCCGGGGCGGTCGGTGATCTTCAGACTACGTGCGCCTTCTGCTGCTTTCTCGTCGGTCACCCGGATCGATGCGCCGCCCTGTTCCCCCGAGACGAAGGAGTTCGCCGGACGCGCGCCCACGGGCGTGTCTTCGAAGCCATCCGCCACCGTCAGCGGTTTGGGCGGTGGAGGCGGCTCGGGTAGCTTCGTCGGCGAGTGCTGGACCAGTTGCGCACGGGCGACCCACTGAGGGTCGCCATACAGGCCCACCGTCGATGTGTCGATGGACTTGATCCCCAGTGCCGGCGCCGGCGAGTCCTCCCGGAGCCGGAAGTCGTATGCGCCGGCGTCAACAAACTTCGGGTCGGCGATGATGGAATGGGTGTCCAGCCCCATCTCTTGCCACTTCGCCCACCTGTGGCCGAAGAAGCGGATGTCGGGGTCAGTCGGGTTCCAATAGCAGTTGTAGTCCCACTCGCCGATGGGTTCGTTGCGAGTCAGGCGCTCGCGCAGCCGGGTCTCAGCCATGGGGATGAACAGATCGCCCTGGGTGATGTAGATTATATTGCGGCGGAAGACATTGGGCTCCACGGCGGGCCAGCAGGGCCAGAGCATCTGTTGCGCGGAGAAGGCGAACACGTTGTTCTGGATGATGTTCGCATGCCCGCCGTTGTGCTTCATCAGGCCCCCGCTGAGAGTGTTGTAAACCACGTTGTTTTCCACGAGATAACCGTTGGTGGTGGCGTCCAGGTAGATGCCCCAACCGATAGCGCTGTAGGGCCACACGTCGTGAAAGACATTATTGCGGATAACACTGCCCGGCGAGGTCCCCAGGGTGTAGATGGCCCCGCCGTCATTGAGCATCCCGTTCATCACATGGTGGACATGGTTGAACTCGATGATATTGTCGCGGGTGCGGTTGGGCGCGTCGTCCCAGTTCCAGCCGATGGACATGCCGGAGTAGTTGAAATCGTGGACTTCATTATGCGAGATTACGTTGCGGCTGCTTTGCGCCACCCAGATGCCCACTCCCGAAGCGTAGACGTGCCCACCATCATACAGGTGGCAGTTGTCCAGGACGTTTCCGGCAGATTCTCCGGCATCTTCGGGCGCTCTGACGGTTTCCCCGATCCGCACCGCTCCCGCACCCAGGTCCCGCACGATACACTGCCGGATTACATTGTCCCGGCAGCCCCGCCGCAGCCAGATCCCGTAGCCGCCAACGTGGGCCAGTTCACACCCCTCGAAAGCGCAACCTGAAGCGCCGTCAGCCATGATCGCCGCGGGCACCGTGAAGCATGCCTGGGCGTCACTGTGCCCCCTCGGGTCGATGGTCCAGTCCTGGTGCTCGAAGGTGATGCCGGAGAAGGTCACATTGCACACAGCCAAGCCCAGATCGGGTTCGCCCCGCAGTGCTACCAGCGTTGCCAGCCGTGGGGCGATGACCTGCGCCCGCGCCATGTCCTCGCCGGGCATTGGGATATACCTGAGAACCCCGCTCTGCCGGTCGAGATACCATTCTCCCGGTTGATCCAGGAACTCCGGGGAGTTCTCGGCGAAATACCGCTGCTTCGGTCCCCATCTCTCGAAGGGCCAGGCGGCCGGGCCGGTGAAAGTGACCTCGGAACTCTCCTCGTTGATGCTCTTGATGAAGAGCCGGGAGACATCCCAGGAGTGGAAGACCACCACGTTCACGTCCTCCAAGCCGTCCCAGGTCTCGATGTCACCTGGAACGAAGCGGAAGGCGACATTCGACGGCGCGCTCGCCCCCGGTGGCAGGACGGTGCCGGCGGTGTAGAAGTAGCCCTCGTTGGGGGTGCGCGCTCGGGTGCGGCGCGTGCCATTTACGAAGAGCTGCTTCGGGTACCAGCGACCCTCTGCAACCCCGGGCACAAGCGCCTGCCACACACCGCCTTCGCCCCGCTGCCAGCCAGTGATCTGCGTGCCACCGCTGAGCACCGGCTTCTCGCCCGGATAGGCGGCATAGGTGATGGGAGCCTGCTCGGACCCCGAGTCCAGCGGTGTAAGGACGAAGGGCTCGGACAACTCGTATCGGCCGGCCCGCATGAGCACCCGGGCCGGCTCATTCCTCGCGGGCATGGCGCGCAGGCGATCCCGGGCTGCGAAGATGGTCGCCAGCGGACCGTCGGTTCCCGCTTCGTTGGGGGCGGGAATGCTGCCGGTCCAGGCATCGTTCCCGTTCGGGGCAACGTAGAGCGTGACGGGCTGGGCAAAGGCCGCTGTTGCGGCAATCAGCGCACAGAGGGCAAGCCCTGGTTTCATATTCAGCACCTCGGTTCGGTTTACTCTGTCATGACTCCTGTTCGCGCGACACAGCCCGGTCTCCTGCGCGTCATTTGCGGTTGAAGGTCGGGGGCCGGGGAGAGGGGAACGCGGAGACACTAAACAACGAGGGAGTCCGTTATGTTCGAGCCTGTCGCTCTTGAGGTCTACAAGCGCCCGTCTCTTGTCCCGGGGCTGGAAATCACCGACTTCGCGTCGCCGGACACCGAGCTGATCTGCCCGTACTTCCACCAGCGCTTCTTCACCGCCGATAGTCGAAGCTTCATCTGTCAGGGGACCTTCGAGGGGACCCCTGAGGCCGTCGTGGTGCGGATGGATGAGGCGAAGGCGTGGCGCCTCACCAAAGGCGGGGCCAATGTGCATACAGCGGACCTGGCGCCGGATGCTCGCACCCTGTACTTCACCCGCGATCAAGCCCTCTGGTCGGTGGATGTGGAGACCGGGGCTGAAGCGCGGCTGCGGGACCTGCCCGCCGAAAACGGGTACGTCTGTCTGCGTTGCGTCCACCGCAATGTGGACGGGAGCCTGATCGCGCTGGCCGCGAACCGTGAGCACGCCAGCGGTGCCAGAGAAGGCCGGGTGTGGGCGATCCCCACGGACGGCGGCCCGGCGCGGGTCATCATTGACAGACCTTTCCAGATCGGCCACGTACAGTTCTCGACCACCGACCCGGACCTGGTCATGTATTGCCACGAGACCGGCGGATCATCGCCTCAGCGCATGTGGCTGGCCCGGGTGGACGGCAGACATCCCGGAGCGCTCTTCTACCATCCCGGCCACCCGTGGGTGACTCACGAGACATTCACCCGCAATGGCGAATGGGTGGTGTTTGTGCAACACCCGGACGGGATGGGCATGATTCGGCCGGATAACACGGACTACCGCGCTCTGGACGCTCCTCGCGCCTGGCATCCGGGCCCCACGGCTGACGGGAGCTCGATCATTCACGACACCCACGCCGGGGAGGTACGCCTGCTCCTGCTGGGTGAAGAGGTTCAGCTTGTGACACTCAGCCGGTCGGAACTCGCGCCCGGTGGCCCCCACCCGCACCCGTGTTTCGCACCCGACGACCGGACGGCGATCTGGACTTCCAGTGGGAGCGGGAAGGCCTGCGCATCCGTTATCGACCTGCTTGGCGTGGTCTGAAGGGACCCGCGGGAGCAGGATGGGGCAGGCCGCTGGAGAATAGGACAAGGTCGGCTTCGCAAATCTCGCAGACCGGGGTACGAAGAGGATGACCGATCAGATCGGTCTCGAGCCTGAACAGGTGCTTGGTTTGGTGAGTACCATCATCTTGTGCCTGCTCATCGGGTGGGAGCGCGAAGAGAATCGGGCCACCGACAAGGTCTACATCATCGGCGGGGTGCGCACATTCCCGATCATCGGGCTAATCGGGTATGGAATCACTCTTGTCTCCGAGGGGAACCCGATCGGGCCTGCGGTGGGGCTTGCCGCTGTGTCCGCGTTTCTGCTGGTCTCATACCTGCACAAGCTGCGAGACGCCGACCATGGCGGCACCACCGAGCTTGCCGCGCTGCTGGTATACGTCGTCGGAGTTCTGGTGGGTTCCGGGCTGATCTGGGTCGCGGCGTCCCTGACCGTGGCAACCGTGCTTCTCCTGCACGCAAAGGCGCCGCTGGAGAACCTCGCGACCGGGATCGACCGGCGCGAGATCGCCACCCTGGTCCAGTTCTTGCTCCTCGCCGTGGTCATCCTGCCGGCGCTGCCCAACGAGGAGTACACCCGCTTCGACCTCAACCCCTTCACCACCTGGCTTGTTGTGGTGGTAGTGAGCGGGATCTCGTATGTGAGTTATGTCATCCAGCGCTTGATGCGTGGGCGCAGGAGTGAACTTCTGTCCGCGGTGCTGGGCGGCACATACTCCAGCACCGCCACCACCGTTGTCCTTGCGAAGCGCTCCCACACCAGCGACGACACCCGGCTATACGTGGGAGCCATCACCCTCGCGAGTTCCGTCATGTATCTGCGGGTGGCGATTCTGCTTGCCCTGTTCAACGCTGAACTTGCCTGGGCGCTGTCCATGCAGCTTGCCATTCTCGCCCTCATCGGCAGTGCGGTCGGGTATGGTCTCGCCACCTTCCGGCGGGAGACCCCCGCCCAGCGAGCGGAAGCGGATGAGGGGCCTGTGCGCAACCCGCTGGAGATCTGGGCTGCGGTGACTTTTGCAGTGCTGTTCACAGTGGTTACGGTCGCTACGCGCCTGGTCACTGAAAGCGTCGGCAAGGCGGGCCTGTACGCGCTTGCGCTGCTCACGGGCGTGACAGACGTGGACGCCATGATCCTGAGCCTCACCCAGACCGCAGGCAGCACCAGTGGGCCTGCGCTGCACGTCGCAGTAGTGGCGATCCTTCTCGCCATGGCCGGGAACAACGTCGCCAAAGGCGTGTACGCGCTGATGTTCGGCCGGCGGGCGGTCGGGTTCGGCGCACTGGTGGCGTTGGTGGCTCTGGCCGCCCTCAGCCTGGTGGCCCTGATCGGCACGACATGACGCCCGCACCCGTGTTCTCTCCGGGCGGGCATTCGCAACGAGGAGACATTCGCATGAGACTCGCGCTGCTGGCCATGACCGCGGTAGTGGCCATTTCGCCTGCCACCTGGGCTGACGTGGCACTGCAGGGCTTTGAGGACATCACCCAGTGGGCCGACAACCGCGACGGCGGCAATGCGCCCGCGATCGACGCAGACACCGGCTACATGCACGAGGGCCAGGGAATGCGCATCAAGTACACCGATGCCCCGCCCCACTGGGGCAATCTCACGGGCCCGTGCACCGTCCCCCCTGAAGCCCGGGCATTGCGTTTCTGGGTCTACAAGCACTCGTGCGAACCCTCCGCGGCAATGCACATCTGGCTGTTCGAGCCCGACGGTGACGCCTGGCTGCAGAAGGTGTTCCCCGGCGGAAAAGACCTGGTGGAGCTTCCCGAAGGCTGGCATCTCGCGCGGCTACCCGTGGCAGGCTTCCGGTTTGATCCGCGGGGAAGGCGGAACCGGGAGATGCTCAGCGTCAACCGGATGCTGATCGGGTGCAATTACGGCGATCTGGAGGTCACTGTGGACAGCATGATCTGGGAGACCGGACCGGGTGGCGAACCACTGCCACTGCCGCGAACAGAGAACCTGACGATCAAAGAGGGCGACGCGGGGAGCGTGGGCGTCCTGGACATGGGCGGCGGGCTGCCCGACGGATTCGTCCCGGCGCACAGCCCGAGTGAGCTCGCGTCCGCGCTGGCTGACCTGGGCTTCGGCGGGACAGTTCTCAAGGCCGGAGACCTCGCAGATCCGGTGACCCTCACGCCGGACAACTTCGACGCGGTGCTCCTCCCCTGCGGCCCGTACTTTCCGGCTGAAGCAGCCGATGCGTTCGCCGCCTACCTGCGGGCGGGAGGCAGTTTCCTGTCAACCGACGGCTACGCGCTGGACCAGTTGCTTTTCCTCACCGAACGCGGCTGGACAGCGATCGGCACCGAAGTGACCGCCGCTGAGATGGACAGCACCGCGGATAAGCCCGCTCTGCGCCGCCTGAATACCCGCGTGGGCAAGCCGGGCGATGCCATGAGCCTTGAGCCCGACCAGATCGGGGTCTTCGACCCCCAGTATCCGCTGCAGCACGCCGATCAGTTCCGTACAACGGGCTGCTATGCGCAGACGGGGGACACTCCAACGTACCATTTCGCGGAGCCGGTGCAAGGGTTTTCAGCCTCCGGGCTGACGGGCGTGAACAGCCCGGTCTTCCCGGAAGTCTACCGGCGCTGGATTCCGGTGCTGGAGGCCGTGGAGAGCAGGTCGGGTGTGGTGCGGGGCACGGCGCTGTCGATCATGCACAACTTCTCGGGGCACTACAAGGGTTCCAGTTGGGCTTTCAGCGGGATCACATCCGGGCAGGATATCTTCCTGGCCGATGCGAACCGCCGCGCGCTCCTGGGGCGAGTGCTGAAGGACATCACCGAAAAGGTGTACGTTCAGGCGCTGGCGTCCGACCTTGCCTGCTATGAGCCCGGCGAGACCGCGAAGCTCACCGCGACCGTTGTGAACTTCGGTAAGCGCGCCGCGAACCGGAAGCTGGCCGTTGAGGTAGGCAATGCCACAGTTCTTGAGAGCGACCTGGCAATAGAGCCTGGCGCGAGCGTGACCGTGGAAGTCAGCGTGCCGGTGGATGACCTGGGCGGTCTGGACCTGGTGCCTTGCGCCGCCGTTCTGTCCGAAGGTGGGCGCATCGCCGACCGGTTCGAAACCGCATTCTGCGTCCGGAACGAGGCAATCCTGGCAAGCGGGCCGAAGGTCGCCTGGAAGGGGAACTACCTCACCGTGGACGGCCGGGCGAACTTCCTGGTGGGCACCAACCAGACGGGCATGATGTACTTCTCGGCCAACGAGACCCCGGCTATCTGGGACCGGGATTTTCGGTCCATGGCTGAGCGGAACTTTCATATCATGCGCATCCTGCATTTCTCGCCCTACTCCAAGGGCGGATACGAGGGACGGCCCACGAATAACCCGTTGGATCTGACGGAGCGACCTCTGCGACTGGTGCGGCAGATGGACGCAATCGTGCAGCTCGCCCAGAAACACCGGGTTGCTATCTTCCTTTCGCTGCACGACTGGATGGGCGTTACCCTCACCGACCAGGAACTGGCCGCCCAGCGAGACTGGAACCGATTCTGGACCGAGCGCTACAAGAGCGTCCCGGGGATCTTCTACGATGTGCAGAATGAGCCGTCGGTGGATGTGCCCGACCGGCCGGACGTGGTGGCTCTGTGGAACGCCTTCCTGCAGGAGCGTTACGGGTCCAGCGAGGCGCTTCGGGCGGCCTGGACCATCAGCCCGCCGGAGGCCGACCTGCCCAATGTCCCCATTGGGAAGGCCAGTGGCGAGTGGGACGATGTCCGGGCAGCCGACCGCAAACGGTTTGAGGCCGAGCTGCTGAATCGCTGGGTGAAGGTGAATGTGGAGGGGATACGCGAGGGCGACCCGGACGCCATCGTCTGCGTGGGCTACCTGCCCAGCATGCCCCCCGCAGACAAGATCCTGGGCGTGCGGCACACGGACTTTTCGAACATGCACTACTACGGTGCCACCGACCGCATGCCGCTTGAGCTCAAGCCCATCGACCGGCGCTTCGTGGGCAAGGGTTTCAGTCTGGGTGAGTTCGGGGCGCAGGAGGCCCACGATGCTCGGGTCAATGGCAATTACGGGGTGCCCGTGGATGCCTCGGTGCAGCGGTTCCAATCGTACATCCACTACGCCGCGGGAATGGGCGCGGCCTTCATGGCCAACTGGGATTGGAAGGACTTCGACGAGTGTGTCTTCCCCTGGGGGCTCATGCACCACGGCACGAATCTCGCCAAGCCGTGGCTCAACACGCTGCAGCAAGCCAGCCTGCTTCTGGCGACGAGCGAACTGGAGTATGAGTCCCCGAGCGTGTTCATCCTCGCACCCGACAGCCACCGCATCGGCCCGCGTTTCAATGATCTGCATGGCGCGCTTCAGAACTGCGTGGCCGGGCTGCTGGACCAGCGGGTGGACTTCGGCGTCATCAATGAGGAAGACATCGAGGGGCTGCCCGAGACCGCGCGGGTGATCTTCTGGCCCTTGCCGTACTGCCCGGATGACGCGACTTTCGAGATAGTGCGGCAGTGGGTGGAAGCAGGCGGGACGCTATGCTTCACCGGCGGAATCGGTTTCGACCGCACTCGCAAGCCCAACCGCTCCGAGCGTTACACCGCTCTTGGTCTTCCACAGGAGGAGCCCGTCAAGCCCTTCGAGACCCCGGATCAGGCGTGGAAGCGCGACTTGATTGAGGGCGCGGCAGGTCGAGGCAAGGTGCTCTTCGCGCCATACCCGGCAGAATTGCGGGGCTCCGAAGGACTGTTCGGCCTGTATGCCCGAGCGCTGGAAATGGCGGGGATCGAGCCAATCGCCATCGAACCCGCCGATGCCCCGGTCCGGGCGCAATCAGTGCCAACTGCCGGCGGCGGCCGGGTGTTCATGGTTGCTCGGACCGGCGGAGCGGAGGACCGCCTGCGCATCACCCTGACCGCGGCGAGCGTGACCATTGAGCTGGCGCAGGGCGGCAGCGCCTTCGTGATCATCGGCGCGCAGGGAGAGCTCATCGCCGCCGAGAGCCAGGGCGCGTTGAGCATCGGGGATGAGCTGTTGGCCGAAGCGAGCGGGTATTTCGGAATCTGCGCCCTGGACGGCAAGGACTTGCGGGATTCCCGGCAAGTCCTGGTTCTCCCGCACCGGTGCGACCAGATCAGACTGGGGACAGTGGCAGGCGAAGCCGCGATGCAGGTTATGCGCGTGACGCCGGGACTGGCGGATTCGGATCCGGTCGCACTCAGCAGGACACTCAGCTTCGCGCCTGGCGCCGGCGGGCAGATCGCCCTGATCGCTCCCGCCGAAGAGATGGCTAAAGCCCGGCAGCAACTAGCGGACATGACGAACCTTCGCGTCGGTGCAGGAGCCGACTGACGGGATCGAAACCGGGAGGAACCCCCATGATCGGGTGCTCCGAATTCTGCGGGTACTATGACTGGACCTTCGAATGGCTGCGACGTAACTACGGCGAACAGGCAGTACGCAGGTACTGGGAGGAAGCGATCTACCGCGATTCCCAGACCCACGCGCAGGAACTCATCATCCCGAAGGGCATCGCGGGCATGGTGGAGTACTGGGGGCATACACTCGCCGAGGAAGAGGCCGGCTACACCTGCTGTTATGATGAAGACGCGGGGTATTACCGCATCGACATGTACGCGTGCCCGTCCAAGGGATACAACCTCAAGCACGGGTATGCCTACTACCACGACTACTGCGACCACTGCATGGGCTGGATCAAGCCCATCATGGATCGCGCGGGGTTCGTGATTCACCACGACCACAACCACGCGGGACTGTGCTGGTGGGAGATTCGCCGGGCCCAGGATGACCCGGGGCCGTCCGGCCCTGGCGAGCTGACCGAAGCCGACGTCCGCTTGCGCGAGGACTACGACACAGGCCACCACCACACCTGGCGCGCCAGTGTGTTGGAGGGCGCCGACTGACTCCCGGAACAGCTCATCGGCCGCACATCAACACCACCGGAGGCCCGCGAATGAGCAAGCTCAAGGCCGTGATCGTCGGAGCCGGACGCATGGCTGGAACCATCGACGATGAGGTGCGGGGCGAACTGGACTGGACGCTCCCGTATTCCCATGCCGCGGGATATGCCGAGTTCCCGGACATCGAACTCGTGGCCATTGCCGATATCGACCCCGCAAAGACCGCAAGCCTGCAACACCGTTACGGCATCCCCCGCGCATACACCGATTACCGCGAGATGATCGTCACCGAGAAGCCGGACATCGTGAGCGTCACCACGCCCGGCACCACGCACGCCGAGATCGCGGTGTTCGCGGCCGAAAACGGTGCACGGGGCATCTACTGCGAGAAAGCCTTCGCGTGCTCCCTGGAGGAAGCCGATCGGGTGGTGGAAGCGGTGGAGCGCAATGGCGTGAAGTACAACATGGGCACACTGCGCCGCTGGAACTCCGGGGCGAACCGGGCGAAGCAGCTCATCGACGACGGAGAAATCGGCGCCGTCAACAGCGTCATCAGCTACAGTTGCGGCTCACTGCTGCACAGCGCCAGCCATTTTATCGACATGATTCTCTACTTCGCCGACGACGCCCCGGTGGAGTGGGTGCAGGGGAATATATCGGGGAACTTGGAACCCACCGCGACGCGCAGCGACAACGACTTGGGTGGAACCGCGATCATACAGTTCGCCAGTGGCGTGACCGGATACCTCATGAACTCGCCGCTCTGGGCGCAGTACGAGGTGGTCTGCGACGCGGGAGCTATCCGCACCGTGAACGACTGCGAGCAGTGGGATCTGTGGAAGATGGCCCAGGGCACCAGGTACCGACACTATGAGGCGCACCCGTTCCCGGAGTACGAGCGGGAAAGCTCCACGGTGCGTCTCATCCGCGACCTCGTGCAGGCCATGGAGACCGGCGGCGAGACCCAGCAGGGGGTGCGCAAGGCGGCGATGACGGCGGAAATCGCTTTCGCAGTGGTGGAGTCCCACAAACGCGGCGGCGCCAGGGTGACGCTGCCGGTGGAAGACCGCACCTTCTGGATGTTCACCCACTGACAGGGGAGCAGTGTGGTTTCACGCCTCACTTTTCGGCGGGTTGAGACGTCGGAACAGGCCGTCCACTCGCGCCTGCTCGTCGGCGGTCATGCGACTGATCGCGCCCTCGCCCATAAAGATCGCGAAGGCGACCAGTAGCTCGGCCCCGGTGCTCATGGTCCACGCGAGGGCCTCCGGCGGCGCATCTCCCCACAGCGCCATTCCCAGCGCCGTGGCGCCCCAGTACTTGACCACCACGAAGGTGACAAAACCCCCGAGCCACGATAGCAGTGCTCCGCGCCAGGTCGTCCAGGGAACCAGCATCCCGAACAGGAGAGGGATCGACACTGGCCCGAGAACCGCCGCGTACCAGTTCACCATTGCATCGAAGGCGCCGCCCAGGCTTTCCGTGGCGAGCCCGCAGGCGATGGTGATCGCCCCGAACACGCCGGTGGCGATCAGGCCAATCTTCAGCAGCTTTTCGTCACTCGCCGTGCGGTTGATGACTCGCCCGTAGATATCCTTGGTGAAAACAGCCGCGAGGGCGTTGATGTCGGAGTCCACCATAGACATGGTCGCCGCGAACATTGCAGCGACCATGAGCCCCAGAAGGCCGGGCATGATGCTTGGCAGCTGTTGCTGGGCCACCGCGATGTAGGCCTGCTCCGGGTCGACGAGGTCACCAACCAGCATCGGGGCCGCCCAGACCGGTATGTACAAGGCGATCGGGTAGAGCAGGTATAAGAAGGCGGACAGAAGCGCCGCCTTTTTCGCCTCGTCGGGCTTGCCCATGGAGTAGAACCGCTGGGCAAGCCCCCACGCCCCGCCGTTATAGCTGAGCATGATCACGAAGAAGTAGACCACCAGACGATACGCGGGCCACTGTTTGCTGAAGAGCGTAAAGGGCAGGGACTTCGGGCTGTTCCAAAGGCCGTGCCAGCCGCCGACTGCCGCAAGGACGACAGGGACCAGCGCGAGAGTGATCCCGAACTGCACCACGAACTGGGCGAAGTCGGTCATCAGCTCAGCCCACAGGCCGCCGATGAGAACGTAACTGACGGTGAGCACTCCACAGCCGATGATCGTCCCGGAGATTGACAGTCCGGTGCAGGCGTTGATGACTTTGGCCAGGGAGTAGAGTTTCGTCCCCTCGTCCACAAACTTCAGTGCGATGCCGCTCCAGGCGATGCACTGTCGGACCGTGTTGTTGAAGCGCTCCTCGAGATACTGGACCGGTGTCATGACCGCGAGCCTGACCCAGCGCGGCGCCCAGACATACGCGCCGGTGACCATCGCCAGGAAACAGGGCAGCGCGAAGATGGTCCAGACGTTGAAGCCCAGCTTGTACCCGACGCTGGCGTAACCCACGAAGGCGAAGGCGCTGTATCCGGAGACGTGGTGGCTGAGTGCCGCGAGCCACCAAGGAATCCGGTGGCCGCCCGCGAAGTAGTCATCCAGGCCGTGGATCATTCGACGGGCGAAGAACCCGATGAGCGCCACGCCCATGAAGTAGACACCGATCACACCGTAGTCGATGTTCGTCAGCATGCTGGGCCCTCCCGTGGCTTGACGACCCGGCGGAGCTGGTGCGGTCTGGTGGGAATGTTGGCCGGCTGCTGCGCTTTGACCTTCATATGCGTGAGAGGACCGATGCAGACCCGACTCATCCATGTGACGCCCGAGAACTCCGCCCACGCTGCCGCGGAAGCGCTGGAAGTCCTGGTGGATTGCGGACTGGTGGCGATCCCCACCGACACCGTGTATGGACTGGCGGTGCGCGCCGACGACGACCGGGCCGTGCTGCGTTTGTTCGAGGTCAAGGGCCGCCCGGAGACCAATCCTCTGCCGATTCTCATCCCCGACGCGCAGTCCATCGGCCGCGTCTGCTCTCTGGTGCCCGAGGCTGCGCTGGTCTTAGCCGAGCATTTCTGGCCAGGTCCGCTCACCCTCGTGGTGCCGAAGGCGCCGGAGATCAACGACCGTGTCACCGCCGGGAAGAAGACCGTTGGCATTCGTGTGCCGGATCATTTCGCCGCGCGGGCAGTGCTGGCAGCCTGCCCTTTCCCAGTGGCCGTGAGCAGCGCGAACGCTTCCGGACAGGCCCCGGCAACCGATGAGAAGCAGGTCATCGCGGCTTTCAGTGGGATGGTCGAGTTGATCATCGCTGGGGGACAATGTCCTGGAGGCGTGCCCTCGACGGTGGTGGACGTCACCGGGCCCCGGTGGGCTGTACTCAGGCAGGGCGCCCTGAGTGAGGAGGAGATTGCCGGCGTGCTTGGCCCTGCCCCGGACTGACCGCCGGGGAAAGATCGCAGACACAGGGAGGACTGCTATGCGCATCGGGATAACGGGATTGCCCGGCAGTGGGAAGACCACCTGTTTCCGGGTGCTCAGCGGACAGCGCCCGGCGGACACACACCACGGCGCCGCAATCGCCAGCGTGCCCATTCCCGACCCGCGGCTGGACAGAATCGCGCAGTCGGAGAACCCGAAGAAGGTCAGCTACGCGGACGTCACTTTCGTGGATTTCGAGGGGCAACATGCCGTGGACCGGCAGCTGGCTTCCGAAGTGGATGCCCTTGCGCTGGTCATTCAGTGCTTCGGGGACTTGGACTCTCGTGGGGAGCCGCTGGATCCGGGCGCGGATTTTGAGACGATCTTGCTCGAAATGGCGCTGAGCGACCTGAAGGTCATCGAGGGCGCACTCGACCGTCTCAGCAAGGGGCCGAAGACCGACCGCAAGCCCCAGGTAATGGACCTGCTGCAGCGCTGCCGGGACCATCTCAGCGCTGGAGGAAGCCTGCGCCACCTGGAGATGGGTTCCGAAGACGCCAGGTACCTGAAGGGTTTCGCGCCGCTCACGATGATGCCGCTTCTCGTCGTATGCAATGTAGCGGAGGATGACCTGAAAGGCGGTCGCGCCCGTTGCGTGGGCGAGCAGGCCGAAGCTCTCGGCCTGCCACATATCGAGTTCTGCGCCGAGCTTGAGGAAGAGATCGCAGAACTGTCGGCTGAGGACCAGGCGGCTTTCCTGGCGGACTACGGGCTGGAGTCCTCTGCGCGCGACCGCTTCCTGCGTGCCTGTTTCGAAATTCTCGACCTCATCACGTTCTTTACCACCAATAACAACGAAGCCCGGGCGTGGACACTGCCTCGCGGCACGCTCGCACCCCAGGCCGCCGGGAGGATCCACTCCGACCTTGAGCACGGGTTCATCCGCGCTGAAGTGACCGCTTTCAAGCACTTCGAGCAGGTGGGGTCAATGCACGACTGCAAGGCGCAGGGATACACCCGCGTTGAGGGCAAGGACTACGTGGTACAGGACGGAGACATCTTGCAGATCCGTTTCAGTCGCTGAGGTCCTCAGCAGACCACACCTGCAGTGAGCGGCAGCCGGGACAGCGCCAGCGCACGCTGCTCCCTGGCCTGGCGTCGAGCCCCACCGTGCCGCAGGCGGCGCAGCTGACCGGGATCCAGCCGCCCCCGTCTTCCGTGGTTTCCAGCGGCTTCACCGTTTCGTGCAGATACGCGTTGCCGCGCTTGCCCACCCGGACAATGGCCCCCAGACTGTGCAGGCCATACGCGATCTGCCCCGCCAGCCACCGGTTCACTCCCTGGGCTTGGGCAAGATCAGCCACAGTGAACGGGCTAGGCAGGTTGGCGGGCAGGAGCGCCAGGTAATCCTCTGGCTCCGCGAAGCGCTGCACTTCAAGGACTTCCACCAGTTCGCGGCCAATGAGCGATGCGCGCCTGTGATACCGACCACGCCGGGTCTCCGGTGTGCGCAGTTCGCGTTCGACGGTCCAGACCACCTCGAGACTCACCGTGTCCTTCGCCAGCACCTTCGCCATCCGCCCCAGTTCCGGGAATATCTCGCTGATGCGACCCTCCTTCGGAGAGCGGCGGGCCGAGATTTCCGCGCCGGTCTCCGGGTCCACGCGCACAATCACTTTCGTCCGCGGAACCGGCCAGACCACCACGACGGGCATCTGATCGGCGAGCTTGTCCACTTTGTCGCTGATCTTGAAGAAGCTGCCGGTCTGTATCTCGTACGCCACGCCGTCCCGCAGCACGTCGAGCCGGTATCGGCCGAAGCGCACCTCGATCTGCCCCGTCTCGCCGGCGTAGTACTCCTGGAGTCCGCCATGCAATTGCGTTGGCATCAGCAGGTCCTGCGGACAAACACGGGGATTGGTGCCCACGGAATCATTCGAATACACCCCGCAGTTGTTCCAGAACACAAGCGACCATCTTCTCCGGACCGCCTCGACCCACGCGACACCACGCGCCTTCGCTCACCTCGTACCCGCCGTCATCCCACGCGCTCTCCGGCGCGAGATACCCCACGCAGCCATTTGCGCACTCGGCGATCATTGTGTGCCGGGCGGGTGATTCCGCTTTTGTCTGCAGCCCGAGGCCGCAGAACAGTTCGCCCGGAAATGCCGCAAGGGCCGTGTCTCCTATCCGCAGAGCCTGCAGCTCAACGGCGACGGGGTCCTGGCCGAAGAGAGACAGCCGGTATGTCTCCCGCCAGCGCCGGGCGTTTCCGTACGCGGTCGCATAATCAGCTGAGTCGCGGGGCGTCGCGGAAAGGCGCAGTTCAGCGGCTTCCAAGGCAGCGCGCGCATCATCGATCGTTGGCGCGGGGCGCGCGTCGACCCGGATCGACTGCAGGCTGCCCTTGAGCGCCGGCTCGCACTGGCCTTCGGCTATGCGCGCATTACCGACAGCTTCCAGGATGCCTCCAGCGAGCATCAGGCCGTAGGTCTCCACATCGCGCCAGTCCCCGGAAGCGTCGCCGATGGGGTTGATGTCCCCGGATGCCCCTTGCAGGAACAAGCAGCGGGACTGACTACCCAGCGCGTCTTCAACGATCTGCGTGGCACGTCCAGGGAAGTCAGCGGAGACCAGCGGTTGTACCTGTACCGTGACCGGGTGACAAGCGTAGTTCGCGATTACGATGGGCCCGGAACCGTCACATTCCAGGACGAGCGCAGCCAGCTCCGTGTCCACCGGGCCTGGGTCCACGATCTCGGCGTCCTCGGGCTTGCGCTTCGCCGAAAAAAGCCGGCCCAGTGTGTCTTTCATGCGCCGATTGCTGCCGAGGCCCACAAGTTGCGCCGAACCGGCGCGCAGAGTGGCCGGCCGCATGTCGCGCCAGGCGAGAACCAGAGTATCGGCGAGCTTGTCGGCGAAAGTCTCCAACCACGCCCGGCAGTCATCGCGCTCCCAGATGCGGGTGATGCCGTAGGTCTCAGGCGTGGAGTGCGCATGGGTCGCGGCCAGCAGGATGCACTCGTGCGGCAGGCCGGTCTCGTGAGCCACGCGGGTGCGGATGCGATCGATGAAGTCTCGCTCCGGTCCCAGTAAGTCGCGCGAAAGACCGAGAGCATCGACGCTGAGTATGCCCACCGCTCCGTCGTCCGTGGCCAGAACGGCGGCCCGCGCGAAAAGCGGGTCATGAATGCCTTCGAACAGCGCCTGTCGCGGGTCGAAGCCCAGGTACGGCACATGCAGCGGAGCGGTGATGTCCGTTTTCCACGCGCCGGCGCGGAGTGTCGTCTGCATGGTGAGTTCTCCTTGATGCCGGTCATGCAGGAGCTGGTTCCGGTAGCGCTGATGATTCGCGCCGGGCCCCCACACTTTGCCAGTCGGCACTCAATCTGCCTGCCTGGGCTTCCGCTTCGCCACGAAGGCATCCGCCTCGGCCACGATCCCCACCACTTGCTTTCGCTGCTCTTCGGTGAGCGGGCACTGATTCTCGGCGGACTCGCACAGGCGCAAGGCCTTCTCACGGGCGCGATCCAGCATGGTGCGCTCGTCCTGCATCCAGGCGCTGGGGAAGCGCCGGTCCATGAGTTCGGCCGCCCAGAGTTCGTCCCGGAAATGCAGCGCCGTATGCTCGTGAACCAGGTACTTCGCTCCCTGTGGCGCGATTTCGCCGATTACGCCGGCGGCCAGTGTATGCTCATCCACCCGGGCACCGCGCGCAAGTCGCTCGAGAGTGTGCACGAGTTCGAGGTCAAGCATGAGCTGGGTCGCGCTCGCGGCATCACTGGCCGCCAGGACACCCAGCGAAGCGAAGCTGCGCACGCCCGACGCGAAAGCCCACATGGCGTCCAGCGCCTTTTCCATACAGGACTGGGCACCCGGGGTTTTTGCGGTGGTGGACAGGGCGCCCACGGCGGTGTAGGTGCCCCCGAAGACCCATGCACCCATCTGCCTTGCCATGAGGCTCAGAATCTGGCCGTCAGGAGAGTTGGCCACCGGGGTTCCGGCGCGCATGTCGAAGCCCAGCATGGATTCCGTCCAGCCAGTCACCCGGTCATCCAGTGCGAGGGTCACGGTGTTCAGCGCAAGGCACTCGGCCACGCTCTGCACCAGGGCCCCAGCGAGAGTTCCGGGGGCGGTAGCCCCTGCGACCGGCATGGCAAAGACACGGAAAGGCAGGCCCATCAGCTCCCGCGCGCGCATGGCGATGTCAATAGCCTCGCGGGAGATCATGAAGGGCGAGTTTACATAGCACGTAGTGTTGAAAACCGGCGCTTTGCGGACCTGTTCTTCGGAGCCGTCCACCACCGCCTGCAGAGCGATGAAGAACGGGATCAGGTCGGCGTCGTAGACCGAGACGCGGCAGGGCACGCGGCTGTTGAGGATGATGGTGGCGAAGGAATGCACATCGCAGGTCGCCACGGGCACGTCCTGCGGGATGTATGTCGGGTGGCCACGCTGGAGCCCCGGAATGGCGTCACACAGGCGCGACCACTCAGCGAGATCTTCTGTTGTTGCGGGCCTGAGGGAACCGGTTCGCGTGTCGCAGCAGTGAAAGCCTTGTCCGTTGGTCTGGAAGCTAATCGTCTCGGCGTCGACAATTGCCGGACCGTAGGGCCCATTCCTCTGGCGCTCCGTCTCAATCCGCGCCAAGACCTTGTCGCGCACGGCCTGCGTGAAGTGGATCCTGTCGCCGCGCACGTCGCAGCCGTACTCGCGCAGGGCCTGCATGAAGTCATCGGGACCGGGAGCGCGCAGGGGCACCTCGGCCCACACCATCAGGGCAGTGTCCCAGATGCGCCTGATCTCGTCCTCGCTCAGGACTTGCGGGCTGTGTGTGGTGAGCTTCACGCGGGTCTCCGGGGGCATATCAGCCGACCATTGCTTCGCCCGAGCATTGGGGAGGCCCTCCGTGTGGACTGCGGAAGTCAAGATGCTGCGTCACACCGAGCCGTCCCGGGGCTCGGAGTCTGTGCGGCACAACTGACGCGCCCGCGGGCAGTAGAGCGTGAAGCCGAAGGCTACCGCCGACAGGGCGAAGGCGCCGATCAGAAAGAGCAGTACGGGATGCAACTGGCTGTCGAACAACCGGGTGCCCAGGAGCCAGCCGAGAGCGCCGCCCAGCAGGTTTATGAGACAGCCCAGAGTGCCGCCATAGCATCGTTCTTCAGTGGTGGTCTTGCGCACGAACATGCAGGACACCATGGCGCCTATCCAGATACCTATGAGCAGGGCAGCGATGAGCCCGATGACCGTGAGTGTGCTGCGGTCTGCCCCGAGGCTGACGGTGTCCAGCAGTTCGCTTCTGTCCAGCAGCAGCCAGATGGCTCCTGCGGCTACCGGCCCTCCGACAAGGGCGCCCAGTGCGGCGTGCCGAAGCATCCTCGAGCAAAACAGCGCATCGTCCTCATTCACGGCGAACCGCCTCTGTTGAACTACAGACGCAGGTACTCCCGCGGGTGCACAGAGCGCAGTATCTACTTCGATAGCAGGCGTCCGATTCCTGCACGTGATGCGGATGCGGAGGGCAAATGAGACCGACCAGCGAATTAGTGCATACTAATGGCAATTGGTTCTGTCACCACAGACAGCAGATTTCGCCACCGGGAGACGTGGTCCGACTATGCGCCTGAACGCTTTCATCATCGTCGCAATACTGTGCAGCCTGAGCTTGAGCATGCCCGGGTTTGGGGAGGGCCTCGTACGCAATTCCGACTTTTCGGAGCAGGACGCAGCGGGAAAGCTGCCTGCCCACTGGAACATGGATGCCGCTGCCCGGGCGCTCTACTCGAACCCCAATGATGACGGGCACAGCGGATCTTTCTCAATCCGCTATGAATCCTTGAACGCCGCGCCTGCCGGCCTTGTGACGCAGACGGTGGCGGTCGAGCCGAATACCGACTACGTCCTCACCGCCGCGCTGAAAAGCGACGGCAAGGTGAAGCCCTTCGTGGAGGCGCTGGTGGAGGGCACCACCAACCGCGCCGCCGGGGTGATCTCCGACGGCACCACGACCTGGAAGATTTTCTCGGCCCGCTTCAACAGCGGCGAGGCGCGTGGCCTCGTGGTGCGCGTCTTCGGCGACCGCGAGATGGCGAGCACCGGCACATCTGTTCCGGGCAGGTCCGGTGTGGACGACGTCCAGATCTACCTGGCGGCGGACGCCCCAGCGGAGATGCGCCCCGCCGACCTGTTCGAGCCGCCGGGTCCCAATGTGGCGCTGGGGAAGAGCTACACCCTCTCGCCGGCCCCCAACTATGGCTATTCGACCGATCCGGATGACCGCGTTCAGCTCACGGACGGGATCTACACGGTGGGCTACTTCTGGACCCAAAAGACCACTGTTGGATGGTCCAACGCGGTGCCGGCGATCATCACTATCGACCTTGGGGAGATATTGCCTATTGCCGGGCTCTCCTACAGCACCGCTGCAGGGGTGGCAGGGGTCACCTGGCCGGCGAGCATCGGGGTCCTTGTCAGCGATGACCAGGCCCAGTGGCGGCGGGTAGGCGACCTGGTGGAGATGGGCACACGCAATGGCGCTCCCCCCAGCGACGGCTACCGTCAGTTCCGCTTCGCAACGGGCGACCTCAGGACCCGGGGCCGGTATGTTGCGCTGGTCGTCGACTCGGCGCCGTACTGCTTCGTGGATGAAGTCGAGGTCTACCTGGGACCTGACGAGCTGATGACCGCGGAGCTTACGGGGCCGGTGGTCGCCAATCCGAAGGAACATTTCACCGAAATGCGCGTGCGGTCGGCATACACCTGGCGGATGCGGGCGGATCTTGCAGCGGCGCGTGATGCCGTAGAGAAGTCCGACCTACCGGCAGATGAGAAGGCGACGCTCTTGCAGGAGGCTGACAAGATCGCGGCAGAGATGCCTGCGGTGGTGCAGGATCTGCCATCCGACTTCACCACCGTCCTTCCGCTGAACCCGTTGCATGCCCGGACCTATGCGCTCAACGCTCCTGTCCTGCGGTCACGCGGCCTGCCGCGCTTCTCGGTCTGGCAACGCAACCGCTGGGACATGCTGGCACCCACCGACGCGCCGGATGCCCTCGAAATCGCACAGACGCCCGCACTGTCGGTCAAGATGATGCGGGGCGAGTACCGGGCCGAGACCTTCAATGTCACCAATGCCTCGGACAGCGATTTCGACCTGAACTTCTCGATCGAGGGGCTTCCGGGCGGGTCGAACCCCGATTACATCAGCGTCCGCGAGGTACTCTTCACGGACACACGCGATCGCCGACCTGTCGCCGCTGCGCTTCCTGATGCCGCCCGCACCGAGAGCGGCTACAAGGTGACCGTGAACGCCGGCTGCTCAAAGCAGGTCTGGCTGTCCTTCAACCCGCGCGATGTGGACCCGGGTGAGTATGCGGGAACCGTCAAGCTGTCGGCCATGGTAGACAGTGGTATGCGGACCGGGGAGAAGGTGCTCGAGAACGTGACCGCGGAGCTACCGCTGTCCCTGGAGATCGCCCCCTTCGACTTCCCGGAAGAGGTGGACATCGCTGTCGGCGGCTGGGACTACACCAACGGCATGGGGGCTTACGATGTGACCCCCGGCAACATGCCCATGTTCATCAACAATCTGCGGGAGCACTTCGTCAATACGCCCTGGGCAAACGCCGGTGTCATGCCCTCCCAGGCTGAGTTCGACGCCGAGGGCCGGCTGACTTCGGAATTGGACTTCGCCGCCTTTGACGCCTGGGTGGAACGCTGGCCGGATGCTCGCTACTACTGCGTATTCATGTCCGTCGGCGACTCGTTCCACGGGGAGAAGATGGGCACCGACAGGTTCAACCGCATGGTCGGCGACTACTTCCAGGTGTGGACTTCGCACATGGCCGACTTGGACATTGACCCGGGCAAGCTGGCGGTGCTGCTGGTGGACGAGCCCCACCAGGCGTCCCAGGTGGAGACCATCATCGCGTGGGCGAAGGCGATCCAGGCCGCTACGCCCGAGGTCGTCATCTGGGAGGATCCGACCTACAAGGACCCGCGCGAGGCGGATATGGAGATGTTCGAGACGATGGACGTCATGTGCCCCAATCTGCCGATGTTCATGAGTGGTACTGAGGAGGCCCGGCAATTTTACGTGGACCAGCAGGCCGCCGGCCGTGAACTGTGGTTCTACTCATGCTCGGGGCCGGCGCGGCTGCTAGACCCGTATTCCTACTACCGCGGGCAGTTCTGGTGGGCGGTCGAGTACGATGCGAAGGGCTCGCACTACTGGGCCTTCGGTGACGAGGCGCAGTCCGGCAACTCCTGGAACGCCTATCTGGCCACGCGGAACCAGTACTCGCCGCTGTTCATCACTCCCACCAGCATCACCGACGGTAAGCAGATGGAAGCGATCCGCGAGGGCGCCCAGGACTTCCAGTATTTCGTCATGCTCCGTGCGCGGGTGGAAGAGCTCGAGGCTGCAGGCAGGCAGGGACCGCAGCTCGAGGCTGCGAAGGCGCTGTTGGAGACGGGGCCGCGCCGGGTGATCGACGACATCAAGATCGGCACTCTCGGCTGGGGCGAGGACAAGGACCGCGGCGTGATGGACCGCGTGAGGCTCGAGGTCCTGGATGCGCTCACGGAATTGGCTGAAGCGAAGTAGCACCCGGAAATCCGTGCCTGGGTCAGCGACCGACATGGGCGGCGGGTGTCGAGTAGTGAGCAAAGACTCCGCCTGCAATCCTCAACGGAGGCACTCACATGCGCCTGTGCATAGTGCTTTATCTGGCCACTGTCACCTTCTGCGGGCTCGCCGCACCCACCATCTTCTGGGCCTCCGACCCCGTGGGACCGGACGATACGGTCCTGGTTTGCGGAGATGGTTTCGGCGAGGCGCCGGTGGTCGAACTGCGGGGGTTTGAGCGCCTGCTGTCTCCGGGGTCTCTCGGCGCTAGCTGGCCCGCGGATACGGTCAGACCCGAGGTCATCCACCCCTCCGACCAGACCCTGAAGTTTGTCATCCCGGCTGACCTCGCCGGTCCCGTCTACGCATTCCGGGTGATCGGGCCGGACGGGCCCTCGGCTCCCTGGCCGCTGAATCTGCCGACGGTGTACTGGGTACAGGGCGACCAGGGCACCAGCGCATCCCCCGGTGGTTGGGTGCGCATTTTCGGTCGGTGCATCAGCAAGCCCCCCGACGAACCCACTGTCACGCTTCAAGGTGGCGCCCTCGGCAAGCCTCTGAAGGTGGTGCCAACCCACTCCCAGTGGGACGTCACCGCGCAGATTCCCGAAGACACGCGCCCGGGAGAGTACACGCTTGAGCTGAATAGCGGTCACGGTTCGGCAGCTCGCGGCAGGGAGCTCTTGCGCATCAGCGTCCGGGTCCCTGAGGTCTGGCCCGAGCAGGTCTTCAACGTCATGGACTTCGGCGCCTCCGGCGACGGCCAGCCCCAGGACGATGGCGCGGTGCGCGCGGCACTGAAGGAGGCCGAGAAGAACGGTGGCGGCGTGGTGTACTTCCCGCGTGGGCGCTACTACATCATGGGGACACTCAACATCCCCACTCGCACGGTTCTCCGGGGTGAAGCGGCGAAGCTGTCCTGCCTCTTCTGGCCGGACAGCGATGAGGCGTACACGCTGGTGCAGGGGACCCACCATTTCGGCCTGGAGGACCTCACGCTCTACGCCAGCAATCATCTCCACTGCATCGCCGGCGAAATAGGGACACCTGAGGCCGGCCACACCTTCTTGAGGCGAGTGACTGTTCGCGCAGACATGTACCGGGGGCATCTCACCCAGGAGCAGGTGGCAGACCGGATGCGCGCAGCCATGCGCCTGTCCACAGGCGGTGGCGACACGGTGCGTCTCGGCGGTGAGAACGTGGAGATCATCGGCTGCGACTTGTACGGCTCCGGGCGCTCGCTTTACCTGCTAGCGGCCAGGGGCGCCCGGGTATCCAACAATGTCTTCTACAATGGCCGCTGGGGCTGGTACTGCCTGGACGGCTCGGATGGTCTGATCCTCGAAGACAACGTCATCACCAGCGCGGACCTCATGTCCACCGGCGGCAGCCTCAACTGCTACACCACCGCGCGGTCGCAGAATGTTTGGTATGCCCGCAATCGCCTGGAGCGCGCCCATGGATGGGATCGCGAGGCAATGACTTCGGACGCGGGATACGGCGCGTTTTTCGGGAAGGCGGTGGAAGTCGGCCCGGACTGGCTGGTCTTGGACAATGACCCGGAATGGCGCCGCAAGAAGGACTGGACCGGTGGCGGCGTATTCATTCTCGACGGCAAGGGCATGGGCCAGTACCGGCAGATTGCGAAGTACGAGGGCCGCCGGGTGGAGCTGGATCGTCCGTGGGATGTGGCTCCGGACACGAGTTCAACCATCACGATCACCATGCTCCAGCACCGGTACCTGTTCGTGAACAATAGCTTCGAGGACGTGGGCATTGCGCTCCAGTACTACGGGACTTCCATCGACCACGTGGCCTCAGGCAATACATGCACCCGCGGCGGCGGATTCTACAATTCCGGTCGCTGGTACCGCCACTTCCAGCCAAGCTGGTACTGCCAGTTTCTCGATAATATGATCGACGAGGGCAACTGCTATCGCTTCGGGCCCAACAACTCCACGAACTCCGGGCTCTCATTCATCGGTTCGGAGGGCCTGCAATCCCAGGGTGGGCAGGCGCCGCTGGCTCTGTGCAGTGTGCACCGCCGCAACCAGCTTCTGAACAACGCGGAACTGCGGTTCATCGGCGTCAGCAGAGACTTCCCAGGCCTGCGAGACGCGGTGGCCGAACACAATCTCATCGAAAACTCGCCACGCGGGATCTTCATGGACGACGGTTGCCGGGGCGTGCTCCTGCGGGAGAACACTTTCACCAATGTCGCCGATGAACTCGTTACCCCGGCGATGATCGCGGCGAAGCTGCAAGCCCAGCGGGCCGCGCTCATCGATCTGCAGGACCCGGTGCTGGTGCTGAATTTCGACGAGACCGCGGGCGGCAGTGTGCCCGACCAGTCGGGGCACAACTTCTCGGCAGTGCCCACCGGGACTATCGAGTATGAGGCCAGCCTGTCCGGGAAGGCGCCGCGTTTCGACGGCTCGGCGTACTTCATGGTGCGCGATCGGCAGATGCTCAAGTTCCCGCGCATCACGCTGTCCGCGTGGGTCTGGCCGGACCAGATCAAGGGCCGCTGGGGGGTGCTGGCCAAACGCAGCCGGGGTTCCGCCGCGCCCTATGTGCTGGCTCTGCGCGAAGGCGGGATCAGCTTCGAGGCCACCGACACCGAGGGCAAGTGGTCGTACAACATGACCACGAAGCCGGTCATTACGCCGAACGCATGGAACCACGTGGCGGTTACCTGCGAGGAAGGCGTGGGCATCCGCGTTTACTGCAACGGACAACTGGTGGGCGAGAAGCAAGTGACCGGGAAACTTGTGGAGACCGACGACATTCTCACCATCGGTTACGAAAACTGGGGCGGTCCGGAGAGTAAAGCAGGAGAGTCCGGGAACTTCCGCGGGCTCATCGACGAGGTGCGCGTCTGGTCGCGCATCCTGTCGCCCGAAGAGATCGCAGCCCAGTATGAGTCCCTCAAGACCCAGGCTGCGCAGGACGCTGAACGCCGCGAGAAGGAGCGCGCGGCGGCCGAGGAGCTATCGAAGCGCTTCGCCACCGAGATCGTCTCAGCCGGCGGCGTCAACTGGAAGCTGGTCGTGGCCGACGATTTCGAGCGCGCCGACATTGGGGCCGACTGGAAGACACTGCGCGGCAAGTGGACCGTCGTCAACGGCACGGTGCAGTGTAAGGACGTGTCTTTCCTGGGGCTTGCGAGGAAGGTCAAGGCTCCGGTGCGCATCGAGTACGACGCGCGCTCCCAGCACCCGGGAGACCTGACCGCCTTCTGGGGTACGGAGCGAGACGGCTACCAGGGCGGATACTTCATTGGGTTCGCTTCCAACGGAAACACAGCCAACAAGATCCTGCGGCTGGGTGAAGATGTGGTCTCCAACGAAAGGCCCAACGCGACGCCGGGAAAGTGGCACCACATCATCGCCCAGGTGATCGGGGATCGCGTGCAGCTCATCGTAGATGGCGAACTCGCGCTGGAGTACAGGGACCCGAAACCGCTCACAGACCCCGACATGCCGGGTCTCATCGCCTGGGGTGAAGGCGAGTTCGACAACGTGCGCATCTACTCCGGGCAGTAGGTTTGCCCCTGCCTCGCAAGGAAGTTCGCGGCTACCTCAAGCCCGAGGTTACCGTCTGCGCGGTCTCATACCGTGCGCGGCCCACTGCAGTGATGTGGCGATCATGCGCGCGATCCTCCCGTCGACGCCGAGGTCGGTATGGGGGAAAGGCAAAGGGCTCAGGATGAGCGCGCACAAGGCGGGCGAACCCCAGTTGGGCATGGCTGGATCCCCGGGTCGGTGAGCAGGGAAGAGGAGTGCCCCCCGGTGCGGCCTGAGTACCCGGCCCCAGGCAGACCAGGCGCCCCTCCGAATTCTTCGCATACAGGCATCCGTTGGCGATGGTGACATGGGGCCAGCAATAGCCCTTGAGCAGGCCGTTCTGCGAGGCAAGCTCCCGGTAAGACTCCCACGCGCGCGAGACGTCCACCAACACCAACCGCCCGCGGCCCAGCACGACGAGTCGGCCGTCGGAGGTGACCACGCACGAACTGTCGTCGCCGAACCTCCCGCCGGACCAGATCGGCTCGCCTGTCTCCCAGTCCAGGCACCAGAGCTTCTGCCAGGCGTGGTACACGCGGCCTTCGCGGAACACCGGGCTGCAGACTTTGCTGTATTGGGGCACTGACCAGACTTCGCGGATGCCGCCCGCACTCACGTGCAGCCGGGCGATGCGGCTTATGTTGTATCCGGACGTCACCACCACCGAATCCCCCACCACCAGCGGGGTAGCGATGCCGTTGGCGAAGTGCGTCTGCCAAGGGTATGTGGCCAGCGTCTTGCCCTCATTGCCGGGGTCAAGGCGCGTCACGAGCACGTTGTGAAGGGTCAGCACCACCACGCAGGGGATGCCTTCGACGATGATGGGCACCGGGCTGCCGCTGTGGCCCGCTGGGTCTTTGCATTCCGAGTACCAGAGAGGTTGGCCGGTGTGCTTTTCGAAGCTGACCAGGTTGCCCTGACCGCAGCCCACTTCGACCAGCAACTCTTCGCCCAAAACTAACGGGGATGACGTGTAGCCATAGTCCCGCTGGCCGCCTCCGACGTCGGGCCGCATGGGAACCTCATATTCTTCGTACAGATTCACGCGCCAGATAAGCCTGCCATCCTCAGCGGCCCGGCACTGGAGGTCGCCGTCGATGCTGAGGGTGAACAGCAGGCCCGAGTTGATATCAAGGGTGGGCGTGGACGACGGCCCCTTGTAGAAGACCTCGTCGCCCCGGTGATAGCGGCCGTACTCTGCAGACGGGCTGCTCTGCTGCCAGACGACCTCGCCCGTAGCGGCGTCCAGGCAGTGAATGGTGTCCCTCCCGTCGCGCCACCCTGTTGCGAAGAGCTTCCCTCCCGCGATGATGGGTGAACTTGCACCGACGCCGACGGAAGCCTCCCAGCGTTGCTCTATCGGCCACCGGGTGCCGTCCCATCCCGATGGCTCGTCGACGCTGCCATCCCTGTCGAGCCCGCGCCAGTGGGGCCAGTCTGAGCCGAAGCCCACACTCGCAGCAAGGATGTAGACGGTGATCATGAATGACAGCGATCCTGCCTTCGACATGCGCGCCTCCTGTGGATCGGGGCCTGTACAGATTGCAGGACTCCGGGCCGCGACGGTGAATTGCCCGGCATCACGGCCTAACGGGAGACCACAGATGGCAACCTTCGACCTTTCACAACTGGACTGGCATTGGCTGGGCTGGCGTCCGTGGACCTGGAAACTCTTCACATCTATGGAGACGGGACGCCGCCTGCACAATGATATCGGCCCTGTTCCCGCTGTGGTGCCCGGAACCCTTCAGGAAGCACTGTTCCGGGCCGACCTGCTCCCCGACTGGCATGTGGGCATGAACTCGCTGGCGTGTGAGTGGGTGGAGCACCGTCACTGGGAGCTCACGACGGTCTTACCCGGGGCTGTTGCAGCTGACGCCGAGAGAATCGTGCTTCATGCGGGGGGCCTTGATTACTCAGGCTGGGTATTCATAGATGGCGAGCAGGTGGCGGAGTTCGCCGGGGTCCTGAAGCCCACGGAGATCGATCTGACAGAGCAATTGGCCGACGGGGAAGATCACCGCCTGCGCATCATCTTCGACACTCCGCCGCCGGAACAGGGGCAGATCGGGTTCACCTCGAAGTCCCGGTACTTCAAGCCACGGTACAACTACAGTTGGGACTGGTGCCCCCGGTTTGTGCCCATCGGGACTGTGGGCTGCCTGGAGTTGCGCACGGATCTGGACGCGAGCTTCCGACTGGTGCGCGCCTGGACGGACCTTGCGGGTGACCTGAGCGCAGGAACCGTGAATGTCACCCTCGCTCTGGACGATGCGGCTCCGGCAGGCTGGTCCGTGCAGTTCACCGTCCTGGACGGCGATGCACCTGTGGGCACCCTGGTGGTCCCACTGGAGCAAGGCGAGCGACAGGTACGCATGGAGGATCTCGTGGTCGAGCCCTGGTGGCCCAATCTCCACGGCCCGCAGAAGACCTACGCGCTACTATCGCAGGTCCGCGATGACTCCGGCGCTGTGCGCTGGGAAGACCGTCGCAACATCGGGTTCCGGCGCATACGCTGGATTGCCAATGAGAATGCGCCTGAGGACGCCATGCCGTGGATCTGCGAGGTCAACGGACGCCCCAACTTCCTGCAGGGCGTCAACTGGTCGCCCATCCGCATGGCCTGGGCGGACACCACCCCTGAAGAGTACAAGCGGCGGGTGGACCTGTACAAGGAGATGGGCTGCACCATCCTCCGGGTCTGGGGCGGCGCGTACCTGGAGACGGAGACTTTCTATGACCTGTGCGACGCCGCCGGGATTCTGGTCTGGCAGGAGTTCCCGCTGTCTTCTTCCGGGATTGACAATTGGCCGCCGGAAGATGAGCAGGTTATCCGGGACATCACGGGCATCGCCGAGTCATACATCAACCGCCGGGCCCATCACCCGTCGCTGTTCATGTGGTGCGGGGGCAACGAGCTTCAGGGCACCCCGGACGGGGGGAAGACCGGGTGTGGCCTGCCTGCGCCACCGGACCACCCGTGTCTCGCCGCGCTGGGCGAGGTGGTGGCGCGCCTTGACCCCACCCGCCGGTTCCTGCACACCTCCGCCAGCGGTCCCACTTTCTACGCAAACCCGGAGAACTTCGGCAAGGGCATCCACCACGAGGTGCATGGTCCCTGGGGATTCGACGGGAACATGGACGGCTTCAAGGACTACTGGAACCGCGACGATGCCCTCTTCCGGGCCGAGGTCGGGGTCCCGGGAGCAAGCGATGAGGCGCTGATCCGTCGGTACTATCCTGAAGGCGCGTGGTGGCCGCCGACCAATGACACCTGGGCGCACTCCTCGCTGTGGTGGCTCATGTGGGAGACTTACGGACATCTTGGTCAACTGCGGCCCCATCAGGCTCTGGCCGAGTATGTCCGGCAGACCCAGGAGATGCAGGGCGAAGCCTATGCCTGGGCTGCGGCGCGCTGTAAGGAGCGATTCCCCCGCTGCGGCGGGTTCATCATCTGGCACGGGCATGACTGCTTCCCTTGCGCCGTGAACAACTCGATCATCGACTTCGAGGGCAACCCGAAGCCCGCTTACTATCGAATCAAGGAGGTCTTCCGGGCGGAAACCGGCGGAGACTGACGTGTAACCTGCATGTGGTGAGGGCGCTGTCCTCCTCGGCAGTGCTCTCACCCCAACCCACCTGGCGGGGCCTGACGTGGCGCCCCGACCTCCCCCCCGATTGCCTGGTCTGCGCTTCACCCCCCTGCTGCCCCCTTCCCGCCGGATCTTCTGATTCCCCATATAAACTTGAGGTTGGACAGTTCCCTTCTGTGTATAATCTAATTATATAGTGATGCGTTTGTGCATTCGCGGGCTCGCCGGGGTGCAGGCGCAACCGCAGGTACACAGCACAGGAGTGGGTCATATGACGGACTCGGGACATGCCGGTCACCAGCCGTCCCAGCCGAATCACCTTGCAGGTGAGAAGAGCCCATACCTGCTCCAGCACGTCCTCAATCCCGTCGACTGGTATCCATGGGGCGATGAGGCCTTTGAGAAAGCGCGCCGTGAAAACAAACCCATCTTCCTGTCAATTGGCTACTCCACGTGCCACTGGTGTCACGTCATGGAGCGCGAGTCCTTCGAGGACCCGCGTGTGGCTGAGTTGATGAACGAGGCTTTCGTGTCCATCAAGGTAGACCGCGAGGAACGTCCGGACATCGACAATGTGTTCATGGCGGTCTGCCAGATGATGACCGGTGGCGGGGGCTGGCCACTGACTATCATCATGTCTCCCGACATGCGGCCGTTCTACGCGGGTACGTACATCCCCCGGGCGACGCTTTTCGGGCGAATCGGGATGTTGGAGCTGATTCCACGCATCAAGCAGCTATGGCACCGGGACCGAGAGAAGCTGCTGGCGATAGGGGATGAGATCGCCGGGGCGCTCAGAGCGGAGCGGTCCAGTGCCGGTGATGAGGTCGGCGAAGGCGCGCTTGACGAGGCATACCGCGAGTTTGCGGAGCGCTACGACCCGGTTCATGGCGGGTTCGGCAGAGCCCCCAAGTTTCCGTCACCCCACACCCTTTCCTTCCTGCTGCGTTATGCGGAGCGGACGGGCGAGGTGCATGCCCGGGAGATGGTGGAGGGAACCCTCCTGGCCATGCGAAAGGGCGGAATCTTCGATCAAGTCGGCCTGGGCTTCCACCGCTATTCAACGGACCGCGAGTGGCTGGTTCCGCATTTTGAGAAGATGCTGTACGACCAGGCCATGCTCCTCATCGCCTGTGCCGAGACCTATCAGGTCACGGGAGACCCGCGCTTTGCACAAATGGCGCGGGAGATCGTGGAGTACGTCCGGCGCGACATGACCAGCCCGGATGGGGCCTTCTACTCGGCAGAAGACGCGGATAGCGAGGGCGAAGAGGGGCGCTTCTACCTCTGGACGGATGCGGAATTGCGCGAGGTGCTGTCCACGGAGCAGTACCAGCTTGCTCGGCGCGCATACGGGGTGACCCGCGCCGGGAACTATACGGATGAAGCCTCGGGCAGGCAGACGGGACGCAACATACTGCACCTCACGGACGAGCCGGAGGAGCTTGCGCGAGACCTGGGCATGGCCCCGGAAGACCTGGCGCGGGAGCTGGAGGCAGTCCGGCAGCGTCTCCTGGAAGCCCGGGGCAGGCGCGTCAGGCCGTTGTGCGACGACAAGGTCCTCACCGACTGGAACGGGCTGATGATCGCCGCGCTGTCGATTGCCGGCCGGGCGCTGGACGAACCATCCTGGATCGTCGCCGCCGAGCGGGCCTTCAGCTTCGTCGTGCACAACCTGCGCGTCCCCGGAGGACGATTGCTGCACCGTTTCCGCGAAGGCGAAGCCGCCGTGGATGCAAACCTGGACGACTTTGCCTTCCTGAGCTGGGGGCTCATTGAACTGTATCAAGCAAGCTTCAAGACCCGTTATCTGCAGTACGCACTCCAGTTCACGGAGCAGATGCTGGCGAAGTTCAGCGATCCGGATGGCGGGGGGCTCTACTTCACGGCGGAGGACACCGAAACTGTGCTCGCCCGGCGCAAGGAGTACTATGACGGCGCCATACCTTCCGGCAACTCGGTGGCCGCGCTCAATCTGCTGCGACTGTCGCACATCACCGGACGATCGGAATTCGCGCAAGCAGCACAAGGGATCATCAGGTCAACAGGGCAGTCTGCCAACGCCATGCCTTCGGCTCACGCACAGTTGCTGATCGCCCTGGACCTTGCGCTGAACAAGCACCGGGAGATCGTGGTCGTCGGCGACCCGGACGCGCCGGAGACCCAAGCGATGGTGGCTGCGACCCGTGGGTTCTTCGCCCCCCACACGGCCGTCCTGCGCATTGATCCCCGGCGCGAGGACGACGAAATCTTGGGCATTGTGCCGGGGATCAGGGCCCTGAGTCAGGTCGAAGGCAAGCCGACGGCCTACGTCTGCGAGGACTTCGCGTGCCACTCACCGGTGACAGACGCCGATGCGCTCCGGTGTATCCTGCACGGGGGCCGCTGATCCGCAAGATGCGGGCAAAGAAAAATGCCGGACAGCAGCGCGGGGGGGGCTTCCGCGCCGCCATCCGGCAAAACGTTGGATTTGGTTGGTTGACTACATCATCAGCTGGCCGGGCTTGATACCGAGAACTTTGCCGCCGGGCTTCATGAAGTCGATGAATCGGCCCTGGATGTAGCGGTCGGTACCGTTGGTGATGACGTCCTCGAGCCAGAATGCGCCAAACTTGTGGATCCTGAATCGCGCTCCGCTCCCTGTCCCGTCCAGATACTCCACGAAGGGCACGATCAGGATCCGCGGGTTGTCCACGTGGAAATCGCCGATGCCGAAAGTATCCGAGGCGTAGATGCCCTGGGTGCCGCGCTTCAAGCGTGAATCCCAGTCGTTCTTGAGCGGGCCCCGCCATTGGTCTACAGCGAGACCGGTCTTCGCCCAGACGATGTCCCCCTCTTCAGCCCGCTGGAGTTCTTCCTGTTCCAGTGAAATCGTGCCCTTGAGCGCCGCCTGGAAGTCCACGCCACCCTGGGGCTGCAGGAACCCGAAGCTGCCGGGAATGCCGCAGTGTGGTGCATCCGCCATGAGAAGCTGCACTTGCTGCCCGTACGTCACGGGCGTGGTGTACCAGATCCAGATGGGCGCGATGCACATTCCGCCAAGATAGGCGGTCGCGATGGCTTCCCTGCGCACCGTGATGCCGTTCACGCCGATAACGCGGAGGAAGTTGTACGGCACCCACTTGCTTGACGTGACCTTGAGCGCTCCGTTGCGAGGCGCCGTCCGACCGTCGCCAAGTGCGCCGCCTTCCGGCACGAAGGTCACGCTGGTCCAGTACCTGGCCCCGGTGCTGTCGGTTTGCCGGGGCACATTGGCCCATGCAGTGACCCAGGCCACATACTGGGCGTAGTCTGGTGTCCTGATCTCCTGGGCCCCGGCAAGAGCCCCGGCGTCAGCAATCTTCTGGCACTCCTGAGCCCCCAGGGCCGCGAGACCGATGTCAAGGGTGAATCCGGCGAAGGCCACTATGACAGCCATGCCGAGAATCATCGTCGCGACGACGGCACCTCGTCGCGCGTGCATTTTGCGGTTTATGTCTGCCAGGTTGACGCGGGCCACTGCTTACCGCCCCCGATCAGATCCGTCCCCCAGCCCCGACGGGCACTTCAGGCGCTAAAGTGGGCCGTGGGGCTGGGCCCAAGGCCTGTCTCGCGCCAGCGATCTGAGCCTGCTATGATGCTACCTTGAGCAGGGGAAGTTGACACTCAGGGGAATCCTGAGGGGGGGGTTCGAAATACCTTACCAGTTCTGTCGCGGTCTTTAGTGCTCGAGGGACGTCAAGCCCTCGCGGATCGCGTACTTTGTAAGGCCGGCAACCGTGTCGATACCGAGCTTTTCCATGATCTGGCGGCGGTAGGTTTCGATGGTCTTGATGCTCACGCTCAGGCGCCCGGCAATCTGTTTCGTTGCGCAGCCCTCGGCGATGAGTTGGAGAACCTCGCGCTCACGGGGGGTGAGCAGGTCGCGCGAGGATTCCTCGCCGGCATCGGCGGCGCGCACGTACTCGTCGATGACTAGGGAAGCGATGGAGGGGCTGAGGTACTTCTCACCGGCAGCCACAGTCTGGACCGCCTGGACCAGTTCCTGAAAGGCGCAGTCCTTGAGGAGATAGCCCGACGCGCCAGCGCGGAGCATCGCGCTCACAAAACGCTGGTCGGCGTGCATGGACAGGGCGACCACACCCACCCGCGCGTTGTCGGCGAGTATCTGTTCCGTGGCCTCGATGCCGTTGAGATCGGGCATCGCGACATCCATGATGATCACATCGGGGTGCAGTTCAGCGGCCAGCGCCACTGCCTGACGCCCGTTTTCGGCATGGCCCACCACCTGGATGTCCTTCGCCTTCTCAAGCAGTGAGGACAGGCCTTCGCGGAAAATCTTATGGTCGTCAGCAAGCATGACCCGGATCATCGTTTGGCTCACCTGATCCATTCTGCTCCGCTTTCAGGGGCGCCGTCAAGATAGCCCGCACTCCCTGGCCCGGCGCGCTGGTGATCTCCAGCGAACCACCCGCGCGGCGGATCCGCTCGTTGATGCTCAGGAGACCGAACCCGGTCGCTTGCTCCACCGGTCTGACTCCTTCCGGCAGGCCTATGCCGTCGTCGGCAACCTCCACCCGTACGTTGGGGCCATCGGTCTTCAGGTCGATGGTGACGGTATTGGCCTGGGCGTGCTTGACTGCGTTGGTGAGCAGCTCCCGCACCGCTTTGAAGACCACGGCAGCCACGTCATCGTCCAGGGGTTTCGGTGTGCCGTCATCCCGCAGTCGGCAGGTCAGCCCCTGGCAGAGGGGCGTATCAATCAGCCACGAAATTGCGGCGGAAAGGCCCAGTTCGCGAAGCACCGGCGGGCTCAGTTCGAAGGTGAGGGAGCGCGCCTCGCGGATGGCCTGCTCGAGAAGGCGGCTGATCTGGTGGAGGTCGTCGGCGAGATCCGCGCCCGTGTCTCCGGACTCCAGGGCTTCCACGCGCATTTTGGCAGTCGCGACCAATTGCGAGACGCCGTCGTGCAATACGTCTGCCAATTCGCGGCGTTCCCGATCTTCGGTGGTGGCAAGGTCCGCGGCCAGGATTCTGAGTTGAGACTGATAGGCGATCAGCCGCTCCTCCGTCTCCTTGCGACGCTCAATATCCTGTTCCAGCAAGCTGTTGGCCACCTGGAGTTCCCGCGAGCGTGCGGCCAGCGCCTGTTGGGCGTCTGCGAGTTGCGAGAGCATCTGGTCGAACTCCCGGGCGAGAAACCCGAGCTCATCGGTGCGCGATGTGCCGCTGCGCAGCATGAGGTCGCCTGTCTCCCGAACACTGCGGACCTGCCGCCCCAGCGCCTGAATTGGGGCGATGACGATGTATCGCATGAGAACGACCACCGCGCCCAGGACCAGCAGACCGCGGTACATCGCCGTGAGAATAGCATACCTGCCCACGTAATGCCCGCGTTGCGTGATGGTCCGGGGGATGCTTGCTCGCACGAGCAGAGCCGGTTTGCCTTCGAGGTCGGCGACAGTGCGGAATGTATGCAAGTGGTCGCCGCTGTTGGCCACTGTGATGAATTCAGGTTGCGACTGCAGGTTTGCCAGCGCCCAGCGCGACTGGGGGTCCAGGGGATGCCCGTCCAGGACGGATATTCGCAGCTGGGTTCCCGCTTGCCGGGACCAGCGATCAGCCACGCTGGCCGTCAGGTAGCGTCCCATGATCAGTGTCCCGCGCGACGGGCCGCTTGTGTCGCTGCGGCGGATCGTTCTTGCCACGAGAAGCATGGGGCCCTGTGCGGTCATCATCACTCCGGACAGGGTTCGCCCCCTGGTCCCCCCGAGCAGGGCGGGATGGTCTCTTGGCAGCTGAATGGGCGGGAACTCGGGCAGGACGATTGCGTTGGTCGATCCAGGGGCGAGAGCGCGCCCGTAGACCACCTTCCCGCTGACATCGCAGATGAATATCAGGTCCAGATGGCTGTCGATGAAGGTGGACTCGACCAGGTTCGTACGAACGTACTTCGGGTCCCCGGTCACTACGTAGTCGTAGGTGCTATCCCAGGCGGCCCAGTCCTCGCACAGGATTCCGAGCTGCCGTAATTCCTCGTCCATGATGTTGATGCAGCGAGCCATGTCGGCCCGGGCCCAGTCCCGCTCCAGCTCGTGGAAATGGGGCATGATGAGCCGCTGTTGGGCCACATAGTCAATCGCGGCCTGCACCAGAACCAGCGCGGTCAGAATTGCCACCATCTTGGCGGTGAGTGACAAGTGTGCCCCCGCTCCTCCCTGGGATCATCCGTCAGCGTCGATGGTGTTGCTCAGTCCGTCGAGCGGCGCGCCATCGGGCCCGAGTACTTGCAAGTACAGTCCCCACTGCCCGAACTCATTGGCGACCTTGTACAGCACGGTGTTCTTCCCCCTTTTCAGGCGCACCGGCACCTGGTCCTGGCCGGGGTCCGGCGGCCGCGGTTCAGGATGGGAGAGCACCAGGTCTCCGTTGAGCCACACCTTGCAGCCATCGTCCGTGCCGACCCAGAGCACGGCATCCGTGTCCTGTTCCGCGACAAGATATGTCACGGCATACGCAATGGCCTGGTCCTTGGGCGTGATGAGCGGCTCGAGATTGACAAACATCGGCGCGTTTCCACTGGCTTCCGGAAGCCGCCAGCGGGTCTCGACCCACTTCGCCTGGCCGTCCATTCCCGAATAGCTGCGGGTCACGTCCAGGACGGTCTCTGGTTCATAGACAGTCTCCAGGCCCTTTCCGTCGCGGTTGCTGAAAGGACCGACGATTCGCCATTGCTGCACGAACGTGCAGTCAAGACCTGCGACGACCCGGACCGGCAGCGACGCACCAGCCCACGAGACGCCGCCCTCGGCGCCCAGTTCCAGCAGACCCACGGGCGGGTTCTGCTCTGTCCGCGGAGCAACTGCGACAAACTCCACCGTTCCCCCGGCCCCACGTTCGAAAAATGCTAACGACTGGTCAGCCTGCCCGGCCAACGTCCATCCCGGCGGAAGCACCGGCGTCAGCGCCAGTTCCGACCCGGGAAGGTTGATACTGCTGCTCACCGCGACGTGCACCCGGCGAGTGCCGGCGTCCTGCCCGGGGCTGATTCCTGCGTGGGAATTGAGCCCGATGAGGGCGGACATCGCTGCGTGCCTCGCATCCTCCTGGCCGGTGGCAGCAGCCAGCGCCTGCCAAGCCTCGCGCAGTGAGCGGCTGGGAGCTTCCTCGTCCAGGTCCCGGGCCATCGCTTTGCGGGTGTCTTCGACAACGCCCACAATGCGGGCCGCCAGATTTCGCGGCAGTCCGTTGTCTCGCGCAACGCGCTCGGCGTCCTCGGCGCAAGTGAGAAGACCCTTGAGCCTGGCGCGCCTGACCTGGGATTTCTCATCGGCGGCCCCGGTCACTGCGACTTTCAGGCCCTTCGCCGGGTCCACAGCCGGAAGGTTGATGGTGAGCAGGGCGTCTTGTGCGGAATACCGCGCCCAGGCCTGTTCGGCGTGGGAGTCGCTTCCGGCACCGGTCCGGACCGCGACGATCTCGCCGTCTGCTGTGACCAGCCCAGGCTCTTCGACCCCATGGAACACCAGCCGGTAGCACCGTGGGCCTGGAGCGCCCTCGAATGCCCCGGTCCGTGGCGCAATCTCGGCAGCAAGGTCGCCATACGACTGGGATACGGAAATCCGTGTTCGAGTGAACGCCTCGCCAGTGTAGCCCATGCTCATGCCGTCATCTTCGTATAGGTCCAGCGACCCGTTCCCGCCCGGCCAGATGTGGACGGTGATGGGGTCGGCCGGCTTCTGGCCCATGTAATCCATATCAGGCTGCATGGGGACAATCGCGCCGGCGCGGGCGAAGATGGGGCAACGGTCGAGGGGCGCCTGGTATGCCACTATCCGGGGGCCCTGCATGGGTTCGCCGGTCCAGAAGTCCCACCACAGGCCTTCGGGGAGCCAGATCTGTTTCGTCGCTACACCGTCCCGGCCTGGTTCCGTGATGGGCGCGACCAGGAGGTTTGGCCCCAGCATATACTGGCCCATGAACCGGTAGGCCTCCTGCGCACGTGGCCAGTGCATGTACATCGCACGGCAGAGCGGCATCCCCGTCTCGTACACTTCGCGCTGGCAGGTGTTCAGGTAGGGGTACATCCGGTGGCGCAGGCGAAAGAAGTCTCCCACAATCTTGAGCGCCTCGTCCCCGTATTCCCAGGGCTCGCGGACACCATGATTGCTGTGCAACCGCAGGACGGGGCTCAGGGCGCCGAACTGGCACCAGCGCACGTAAAGTTCGGGGTCCAGACGGTTGCCCATGAATCCGCCGATGTCGTGGGACCAGTACGGGAAGGCCACGTTCCCGGCTCTGAGAGTGAAAGGCACCTCGTAGTCCAGCACTTCCCATTGCGAATAGACATCGCCCGAGAAACCAGTGGGATACCGGTGCTGGCCAAGGTCACCGTACCGGCTGAAGGTGAGCGAGCGTTTCCCCGTGCGCCTGCCGGTGCCGTCGTAGTAGGTCTTCGCGCACCACATGGTGGCATTCAGCCCGCGCTTGTTGGCCGCCGGGTTGCCGTCGATCCACCAGAAGTCGACACCCATCGCCTCCAGCGGCCAATGCACCGCTTCCACGAAAGCGCGGTTCAGGCTCTGGTTCGCAAGGTCCCAGGCCAGGGGCTTGTCCTTCGCCTCGTCGCCCAGCCCGGCAACCCTGACCGCTTCGGCGTGGTGAGTGTCCTCCACAGGCAGTGGGCTGCCCGGATGGTTATTGAGGGTCACATACGCGCCCTGGTCATGTACCCACGCGAGAAAGCCCTCGGGATCGGGGAAGTACTTCTCCTCCCAGTCGTAACCCTCCCAACCGTACTTGTGCCAGTCCACGTCCACCACGAGTACATCAAGCGGGATGTCCAGTTCGCGGAAGCGCTCCACGATCGCCTTCAGTTCGCTGTCGGTGTACTGCCAGTATCGAGAAAACCAGGGCCCCCAGGCATAGCGGGGCAACATGGGGATGCGGCCGCAGAGGCGCACGTACTCGGCCAGCATGTGGCCGTAATCGGTGCCGTAGGCGAAGAAGTACCAGTCTCGGCAGTCGTAGTCCGGGCGGTCCTGGAGCCAGCCTTCCTCGCCCAGCCACAGCGGGCGCTGGGAATCATCCAGCAGTGTCCAACCTGCGCGGCTGAGCAGCCCGTCGCCCACTGGCGGCAGGTTGGTCCGGTTCACGCCGTCCAGTGCGCCGCGGGTGCCCCCTAGGTCGCCGGTATCTTTCGTTCCCGGTCGCCAGGCTCCGGAATTGCCCCCGTGATGCCAGCTGATCATGAGGTTGGTGTCATTCCAGGGCCAGGCACCCGCAAGCCAGCGCAGTTCGGCCTGTCCCGTGTTCACTACCAGCCACTCGTCCTGCTCCTCCACTTCGAAAGGGCATTCGGGGAAATCGCGGTCCAGCACGAGGACCGTGGGCTGGTCCACGAACTGGCCCTTCGGTGAGTATTCCAGGCGCAGCAAGGTGGGGGACAGGACGGTGAAACGCGCCTGGCCGCAGGTGATGCGGCTCCCGTCGACGCTGTACGGTATGGCCGCCGCAGCGAGACTGCAAAGGCTGAACAGCAATGCCACAAGACCCAGTCTGCGCAGCATGGTGGGCCTCCCTGATCGCGGACCCCGAACACCGTGATCCGTGACCGCCTGTGGGGAATGGTTGTCTCCGAGCATGGCCCGGTCCTCGTCACTATTACTGCGCGAAACGCTCCTCGAAATCCGGGTCGGCATGGCAGGCAAGCACTTCGCCGAAGAAGACTCGGTGATAGTCGCCCCTCGGGTAGGAGCCCTCGCAGATGCCGGCCGCAAGATTGTCGGGCAGAAGGTCGGAGTGGCCCACCGTTCGGCACTCCCAGGCCACCCCGCACTCGGCAATGTACGGAGATGCGACCTCCTTGGACTGCGCGGGGACAGCAGTGAATCCGCATTCCTTGAACTTGTCGTAGTCGCGGCCCGACCGGCTGCCACAGAAGAGCACCTCGTCGGCCTGGGCGGGGTAAGGGATGTTGACCGTGAAGTCACCCGTGGAATTGCAGCAGTTGTAAGTATAGCGGGACGGACGCACCAGCACGGTACAGATGGGCTTGCCCCAGATGATCCCTAACTGCGCCCAGCCGATGGTCATCGGATTGGGCCGGTTGTCCTCGTCCAGGGAGACCAGGAGCGCTCCCCCGCTCTCCAGGGCTTGGCAGAGCTCGGCGAAGTACCTGTCGAACAGCACATTCACGCGCGACATCGCGGAATCACCTCGCGTTTTGGCCGGCTTGGGGGCCGGGCGTCAGTCCGTCCACGCATCCCGCAGGACGCGCCACAAGTCGCCATCTAGGGCGTCGCCTTCGACGGTCACGGCGGTCTGCGGCAGGCCATCCACAGAGAAGCCAAGGGCAGCAATAACGAGAATGCCGGGAAGACTCACAGCTCGCACACGGACCACTCCCCCTTGTTCAAGCTTCGTGGAGCGGGCACGGTGGTTAGGGCTATGCTGTTGGACTACTAGACTTCGGTGCAGACTGCGGGCATACCTCCCCGCTGTAGTACCCTGCGGCCCGTTTCGCGCACCAGGAAGCCCTGAAATCTCGCTCAGAAGTGGCATTTTGGCGCGATTCTTGGCGAATTGCGCTTGCATGGGCGCGACTTTGCGGGTATAATCTGGTCCAGTAGCAAAAGTCTCAGGCGCCGTTTCCTGGGAGTGGGTGATACGCCCACTCCGTTTTGTTTGGGCGGACGGATGAGGGACGCATGAAGCGCAAGGCCAACCCGCTCGAGGACAAGATCTTTGGCGAGATCGACCAGACGCTCACCGTGTTCGGTTTCGAACTGGTTGATCTAAAGGTCGGCGGGCGCAGGGGCAACCGCACCGTAACGGTGCTCATGGACAAGCCCGGAGGCGTCACAGTTGCCGACTGCCAGTATATGTCCAGCCGCCTGTCGTTGCTGCTGGACGCGGTTGACCCGATTGAGGGTCGCTACACGCTGGTGGTATCATCGCCCGGCGTCGAGAGGCCTCTCGTGAAGGACGCGGACTTCCAGCGGTTCGCCGGCGAGAAAGCCGCGGTGCGCCACATTGGCCCGGACGGTAAGCGCCGCACGGACACAGGCGTGATCAAGGGGCTCGCCGGTCAGTACGTGGAGCTTGATATTGAGGGTCAAGGGGTGCGCATCGCCACCGACGACATTGAGTCCGCCCGCCTCGTTTACGACTGGGACGCCGAACTTGGAGCCCACGAAGAAGCCGGCGAAGAGGTGCAGTTTGACGTCGAAGACCTGGATGAGATTGACGACCTGGAACCCGAAGAAGACGACGAAGACCCAGAGGAAGACTGATCCGGAACGTTTTGCCTGGCGTGATCGTCGGGCTTGTGCGGCTGGTACGAGGGCTCGGAACGCCGACTCTTGGCGGGATGGCGCTCGCGACAACGTAAACACGCAGGGAGCTGACTGACTGACATGAACGGGGAGTTCCTCGAGGCGCTGGACCAGTTGGAGAAGGCAAAAGGGATCCCGAAAGCCTCTCTGATCCAGACGGTTGAGGCGGCGATGCAGTCCGCCTACCGCAAGCATTTCGGCACCACTGAGGAAGTGCGGCTGGATATTGATGAAGCCCGCGGGACGGTTCGTATGATCGCCCGAAAGCCCATCTATCCGCAAGTGGAACTTGAGGGCGGGGAGACCATGGAGGCCCTCGCCGCTCAGCAGGAAGTCCGCTACGAAGAGCACGAGATCGACACCAAGGAGTTCGGCCGCATCGCCGCCCAGACCGCCAAGCAGGTGGTCATGCAGCGGATTCGTGAGGCCGAACGCGAAATCGTGTACGACGTCTTCAGTGGTCGCGTCGGCGAAGTCCGGACCGGTGAGGTCCAAAGGCGCGACGCCCGAAACGTGTACATCGCTGTGGACGGGGTCGAGGCGATCCTGCCGGCGCACGAGCAGATACCCGGCGAGCCGTACCGTTTCGGCGATCGAGTCAAGGTGTACGTGCTGGACGTCAAGCGCACCACGAAGAACCCGCAGGTCATCGTCTCGCGCACTCATCCGCATCTTGTGGTGAGACTGTTCGAACTTGAGGTGCCGGAAGTCTACGACGGCATCGTGGAGATCAAGTCCGTGGCCCGCGAGTCCGGGGCCCGCTCCAAGGTCGCGGTCCTCAGCCGTGACCCGCAGGTGGATCCAGTCGGTGCGTGCGTGGGGCATCGCGGAGCCCGGGTGCAGGCAATCGTCGACGAACTGCGCGGCGAGAAGATCGACATTGTTCGCTACAATGACAATGTTGAGGAGTACCTCAGGAGCGCACTGTCGCCGGCCAAGGTCAGCAAGGTCATGGTGAATAAGGCGGAGCGCGCAGCCATCGTCATCGCCCCTGACAACCAGCTTTCCCTGGCCATCGGCCGACGCGGACAGAACGTGCGCCTCGCGGCGCAGTTGACCGGCTGGCGCATTGACATCCGCAGCGAGACTCAGTGGGCCGAAGCGCCGGAAGAGATCGTCGAGGCGATCGAGACCACCCGACCCGTGCCCGAAGAGAAGCCCATAGAGGGCGGGACCGAAGGTCGCATCCGGATCTACGAGTTGGCCCGACAGCTTGAAGTCGAGAGCAAGGACCTGGTGGAGATCCTCCAGGAGGAGGGTATCGAGGTCACGAGCCACGCCAGCAGCATCGATATCGAGCAGGCGGAGCGCATCCGCGACATGCTCCTGGGTGGCGAGGCAACTCTCGAGGATCTGGAGACCGGCGATCTGCTCATCGACCTGGAAGCGGATGTCTCCGCGCCGGCACACATGTCCGATGATATGCCGCCGGACCCCGATGACGTGATATAGGGCCTGCCGATTCTGGCGGAGCAAGGCCGTACCAACAAACGACAATCCAGACGCACGGCGCCCTGTGCGCCAACAGGTAAGCGGGACGTTTCCGCGGAGGTGTCCGATCTTGGCGAAGGTTCGCGTATTCGCACTTGCAACGCAACTTGGGCTCCAGAGCCAGGCGCTCGTGGCCGCTCTTCAACAATTGGGCATGACCAAGGTTAGTCCGGCTACGTCCATTGATGAGGAGACCGCGCGAGCCGTCCAGGAACTTCTGGCCGAGCAGGCGCGCGCGGCGCGTGAGGCGAGCCAGAAGGCGGCGGAAGAAGCCGCCGCCAGGGAAGCCGCCGCTGCTGCAGCCCAACAGAAGGAGGCGGCCGGCGCCGTCCTGGAGGTCCCTTCGCCACAGGCTGAAGTCTTGGTGGAGCCCGAGGTGGAAGTCGTGGTCGAGACTGGCTCGAAGAAGGATGAGGACGAAGACGAGGACGTCCTCACCCGCGAGGACAAGGAGACGGAGAAGTACTATCGTCGCCGGGGACAGTCGCGGATTGACGACGAGCAGGATGGCCTCGCCGAACTGGAGCGCCAGTTGGCCGAACTCGCAAAGCAGGAGGAAGAGGAGCGTGCCCGGCGCGCGAAAGCGGGCGAAGTGGTACCCCTGCCCGAATTGGTGCGGCGGTCTACAGGCCAGCGGCCCCCGGATGCCATCGAGTTGCCTCCCGTTGTGACCGTTCTCGGACACGTTGACCACGGCAAGACGACCCTGCTTGATTCACTTCGCAAGACAAACGTCGTTGCGGGTGAAAGCGGCGGCATCACCCAACACATCGGCGCATCCGAGATCGAGACGGAGAACGGCAAGCGCATTGTCTTCATCGACACCCCGGGCCACGAAGCGTTCACTGCCATGCGCGCCCGTGGCGCCATGGTCACCGACATCGCGATTCTGATCGTGGCGGCCGATGACGGCGTCATGCCGCAGACTGTGGAAGCCATCAAGCACGTGAAAGCCGCCAAAGTCCCGGTCATTGTCGCCATCAACAAGATCGATCATCCCAGCGCCAATGTGGAGCGCACCAAGCAGCAGCTTCTCGAGCATGATCTGGTGCCGGAAGAGTGGGGCGGCGACACCGTGGTTGTCCCGATTTCAGCACTCACCGGGGAAGGACTCGACGAGCTGGTAGACATGATCCTGCTCGTCGCCGAAGTCCAGGACCTGTGGGTGGAGCCCAATGCCGACTTTGCAGGGATCGTCATCGAGAGCAGCATGGACAGCAGCCAGGGAACGATCTGCACGGTTCTCATCCGCAAGGGCGAGCTCAAGGTGGGTGATTCCGTGGTCTGCGGCACCGCCCACGGCCGAATCCGCCGCTTGCGCACCTGGACGGGTCGCTCTGTCAAGGAGATGGGCGTTGGGTCGCCGGTGGAAGTCATCGGTCTCACCGGAATGCCCGAAGCGGGCGAGGTCATGATCCGCGTCAAGAACCCCAAGGAAGCCCGTCGCATCGCCGAGGAGCGCGAGCAGGCCCTGCGCGCTCAGGAAATGGCCGGCGTCAGCGGAATCTCCCTGCGCGACCTGTTCCAGGACGCCGAAGGCGCAGCCCACGCCGCACTCAATGTCATCGTCAAGGGCGACGTCTGGGGCACTGTGCAGGCGCTGGAGAGCAAGCTGGCCGAGTTCGACGCGCGGCTTGACGGGCTGGACATCAACGTCGTTGCCACGGGAGTCGGCGACGTCACTGAATCCGACGTCATGCTTGCGAGGGCCTCCGAGGCTATCATCATCGGCTTCCATGTGGATGTGGACGCGAATACCCGCCAGACCGCGCAGAGCGAGGGCGTCGAGATCCGCCTGTACCAGGTCATCTACGAGGTGCTCGACGACATTCAGCACGCGCTTCTCGGACTGCTTGAGCCGGTGTACGAGGACGTTCTCCTTGGCAAAGCTCAGGTCCTGGAACTGTTTCGGGTCTCGCGCATCGGCGTCATCGCGGGTTGCCGCATCACCGACGGAACTATACGGCGCGGCGCTGAAATGCGTGTCATCCGGGGCGGTGAGGAGATCTTCCGCGGACCGCTTCAGTCGCTCAAGCACTTCGACCAGGATGTGCGGTCGCTGGACGCGCCCAACGAGTGCGGTATCTCCACTTCGGCGTTCCGCGGCTGGGAGCGCGGCGACATTGTGGAGATCTGGGACAAGGTGGAGAAGGAACGCAAGCTCCCACTCCGTCCTATGAACGAGTCGGCTCGCTGAGAGAGCGTGACCCTGCCCGCGCTCCAGGTGAAAGCCAATGCCCGCCCGTGTGGGATTGCTGACCGTTGACATCACGGTCACGGACTCGATCACTCTGAAAGACAAGCGGCAGGTGGTCCGCAGTCTCCTGGACCGCCTGGCGGCCCGCTTCAATGTTTCGGCCGCCGAAGTCGACCGCCTCGACAGCCGCCGCCGCGCACAGCTGGGTTTCAGTTGTGTCTCAAATGACGGCGGGCATGTGCGCGAGATGCTCCAGGCGGTGCTCGACGCAGTGCGGAGTGATCCCCGGGCGGTCGTGGAGGACAGCGAGATCGATGTCTTCTGATCCATTCGCACCCGTACAGGATTGACCGCCATGCCCACTCAGCGACAACTCCGCGTCAACAAGCTCCTGCAGGAAGAGATCGCCGACATCTTGCAGCGCGAGTTGCAGGATCCACTGATCGGGTTCGCAACGATCACCGGCGTCGAGGTGACCCCGGACCTGAAGCACGCGAAAGTGTTCGTCAGCGTTCTGGGGGATGATGAGGCCAAGCATTCCACGATGAAGGCTCTGCGGCGTGGGCACAAGTATGTCCGCGCGGTGCTGGCGGACCGCATCACGCTCAAGAGCATCCCCGAACTGAACTTCCGCCTTGATGAAACCGCCGAGCGGGCTCAGCGAATCGAGATACTGTTGAGACAATCGGCCGAGGAGCTTTCCCGCAAAGATGAGCCAGAGCCCTGAGAGCAGTCCCGCCGAAAGCCTCCAGCCCACCGGCGCACGGGTTATCGCGGATCGGCTTGCGGGTTGCCGGCGCGTCCTCGTTGCCACCCACGAGAACCCCGACGGTGACGGCATCGGCAGCATGCTGGCTCTGCGTCTGGCGCTATCACGGCTGGGCTGTGATGCCGTATGCGTCCTGCCGCAGGGCTGCCCAAGACGCTACCGATTCCTCCCGGCAACGGAAACCATTCTGGCCGAGCCGCCGCCTCAAGCCTTCGATTGCGCCATAGCCCTGGACTGCGACGCACCGGGTCGGCTTGGGGACCTGGAGCAGGCGTTCTTCGCGTCACCCCTCACCCTGAACGTTGATCACCATGCGGCCGAGAATGAGTTCGCGCAGGTCAACTGGTGCGATGGCACGAAAGCGGCTACAGGCCTGATGGTCCTCGAACTGATACGGGCGATGGGCGTGGACATCGACGCCGCGATTGCCACGTGCCTGTACTGCGCGATTGTTGCGGATACCGGGGTTTTCCGGTTTCAGAATACAAGTTCGGAGGCCCTGCGGGCTGCGGCGGATCTCCTTGAAGCGGGGGCGAATCCCGCTGAGATCGCCCGTCGGGCGGCAGAGGAAATGCCGCTTGCGAAGGCGCGCCTGCTCGGCCGCGCGCTGGCGTCGGCGCGGCTCGAGGCGGGGGTGGTGCTGATCGCCACGCTCAGTCTCGACGACTTCCAGGCGGCGGAAGCACTCCCCGAGCATACCGACGGGATCATCGACGACCTCAAGCGCATTTCGGAGGCCCGGGTGACCATGCTTTTGAGGGAAGAGCGTCCCGGATCCTGGCGCGTCAGCCTCCGCTCCCAGGATGCGGACGTCGCCACCGTCTGCCGCAAGTTCGGCGGAGGTGGGCACCGACTGGCGGCGGGTTGCGAACTCGAGGCGAGCCCCGAGGAAGTCACGGCGTCAGTATTGCGCGAGATCCTTGCCGAGCTTTTCCCATGAGTCAGTCCATCTGCGGGATCGTCAATGTTCTGAAGCCGCCGGGGATGACTTCCCACGACGTTGTCGCCCGAGTGCGTCGAATAAGCGGTGCGAAGGTCGGGCACACGGGCACACTCGACCCCCTGGCCGCCGGCGTCCTCGTCCTCGCTCTTGGCGGGGCTACCCGCGTGAGCGAGTTCATTCTGCAGGAAGACAAGACGTACCGGGCCGAGTTCATCCTGGGCCTGTCCACCGATTCGTTGGACCTCGAAGGCGAGCTAGTGAGTGAGACTTCCAGCGCGTCTGTCCAACGGGAAGACGTGGAGCAGGTGCTTCGGACTCTCACGGGCGAGATTGAGATGATCCCGCCGATGTTCTCCGCCGTGCGCCACGGAGGCCGGAAGCTATACGATCTCGCGCGCCAGGGGCAGGACGTGGAGCGTCCTGCGCGCACGGTTCAGGTCTTCCGCTTTGAGCTGCTGGACTTCGCTCCGGGTCACCGCGCCCGAGCGCTGTGCGAAGTCCACTGCTCCAAGGGCACGTATATCCGCAGTCTCGCCGAGATGGTGGGGGATAGGCTGGGCTGCGGCGCCTGCCTTGGGTTCCTGCTTCGCACATCCCAGGGAGACCACCGCATCGAAGACAGCAACACTCTCGAGGAGCTTTCCGACCGGGAAAGCATTGCGGCGCGCGTGGTGCCCCTAGTCCGGGCCCTGCCGCAGATTCCGGCGGTGAGCGTTGACCTGGCAGCCGCTGGGGTACTCGCCAACGGCAATCCGGTTGCCTTGCCTGATGATGCCGCTGCTAGACCCGACCTGCGCCCGGGAGGATGGGCGATGGTGACCTGCGGCGAAAACGCGGTTTGCCTTGCCGAGGTGAGCGGGGAGGGTGCGGCGAAACAGCTACTGCCCCGGAGGGTCTTTCAGTAGCGCGAATTCTGCCGGGACCTTCGTGCTTCCGGATCTCGACTGTATCTTCGAAAGCGCCTTTTCAGCCATGCTTGTCTACAATGGTCTCGATGACCCTGCCCTCACGCGCACCGATCGCGTTCTCGCGGTAGGGGCCTTCGATGGCGTCCACCGCGGACACCAGCGGCTGCTCAACCACATCTGCCGCATTGCCCACGAATACGGCGTGCAGTCGTCGGTGATGACCTTCGAGCCGATCCCGGCGCAGGTGTTCCGGCCCGCGGGGCCCAATAATGTGCGCCTCACCACCCGCGAAGAACGCGACCGGGAGCTGTCCAAGCATTGCATCGACGCGGCACTGGTGGTGGATTTCGACCAGAAGTTCCGGGCTATCTCAGCGGTGGAGTTCGCGCGGGACATCCTGGTGGAGCGCCTCGGCGTCATCGCCCTGGTGGCCAGCAAGACCCACAGCTTCGGCCGCAATGCCGAGGCCGACGTGAGACGCATCACCGAACTCGGGATGGAGTTCGGCTTCGAAGTCCACGTGCTGCCGCCGATTCTGGTGGATGATCGCAGGATCAACAGTACCGAGGTGCGGCGGCAGTTGTGGGCGGGTGACGTGGAGACGTCGAATACGTGGCTGGGGCGGCCTTACGAGCTGTCCGGCGAGGTGATACAGGGGCGGCACGTTGGCCGGCAGCTTGGCTTCCCCACGGCCAACGTGCAGCCGACACCCGAGAAGCTCGTGCCGGGTGACGGAGTCTATGCCTGCGCGGCGTATGTGGACGATGGGTCGGCGGAACTGCCTGACTGGGTCCCCGCTGCGGTGAGCATCGGCGCCCCGAGCACCTTCGGCATCCAGGAGCGCACCATCGAGGCACATCTGTTAGCGGGGAATGACCTGGACCTGGTGGGCCGGCGCTTGCGGCTGTTATTCCTGGCGCGGTTGCGGGATGTGCGTACATTCCACAGCCCGGATGCCCTCGCGCGCCAGATTGCCCGCGACGTGGAACAGGTACGCGCCGAGTTCAAGGAGCGCCTCTAGCTTCTTCAGGCGCAACGCATCATCTTCACTCGCGCCGTTCGCCTTGCGCTTGCAGCACCCTCCCCCGAATCCTCAGTCGGCCGGAATCACATCAAGCTCCGCCAAGGATGCCCAGGGTTGCCCGTCGAAGGCCTCCTGTGCCACGAACCTCAAGTAACGGGCCTTCACCGTTTCCGCGAACTGCACAGTCTTCAGCTCTGGCGTCTTGTCCCAGGTCCCCGCGGCGACCGCCGATCCCCACTGGTCGGGGTCATTCGAAGCGTACAGGGCGAACTTCGCGATATACCCGTTCACACCGCTCTGGCGCGGCAGGACGGTGATACCCTTGAGCGCCATCTCCTCGCCGAGGTCCACCACGAGCTCATGCGGGTACTGCGGAACCTCACCTCGCCAGCGGGTGTGCCAGATGGTGTCCGCGAAGCCGTCCAGCGCATTGGATGCCTCGCCATCCCCCTCGTTCTCGCTGGACACCCGCAGCACCGTAGCCTTCGGTGCCTTGCGCTTGTCGCGGGGGTTCTCGGGTGGGAAGTCGGCGGGCATCCATACGGGCAGGTCTTCGATGGACCTGCGCGCGTCTTCGGATGTGGGTACTCCCCAGGCCACAAAGAACGGTCCCAGGTTGCGTCCCACCTGGCGGCTGAAGCGGGTCAGCCACTGGTCGCGCTTCTCATCGTCGCTCTTCGGCCGCTGGCCTTCGGGCAGATCTCGGTAGACCGCGAACACCTGCTTGAAAGCGTCCCAGCCGAACCCGTCGATGAGTTGGGTGTACATGGTCAAGGCCAGGAACGGGTCGCGCTTCCAGCGGTCGAAGTCGCAGCCCGAAGCGATGTGCTTGAGGACCATTGACTGGGTTTTGTCCGCGGATACCCGGGTGTCCGCCAGGCGCATTCCGCACAGCCGGTCCAGCACGTAGAGCGTGAACAGGTTCACGGTCACCTCGCCAGTGCCGCCGAAGGTCCAGTCACTGTTCTGGTGCATGTGCCCGGTCTCGTGATAAAGCCCCCAGTCGCCCTCGTTCACCAGATGCGCCACGTTCACCAGGTCCGGCGCGGCGCTGTTGGGGATCATAATCGGGTTGCCCGCGTGCATGTACCCGGCGCAAATCTGTGCATCGGCGCAGTACCGCTGTGGCTTTACGCGATCGCGCGTGGGGAAGGCGGCCAGGTCTGCACAGTGGTCGAGAATCTGGTCCCAGACCCGCAGGAGGCTGGCGGGGTTGTCGAGTGTACGGATCACCGCGGAGGGAACAGTGAGGATAGCCTTGTCCGACGCGATCTCGGCTCGGGGAGCGGGAAGGTTGCGCACCGTGCTCTTCCACTGCTCCAGCGTGGTCTGTCCCGCCACGAAGTACGGCGCCTCAACTGCATTCTCAATCCGGACCGCGATCTCCCGCGGCTCACACTTGTCCGGCACGACAATGTACACCAACCCGCCAAAGGCGTTGGCAATCGGTGTTTCGGGGTCCTTCAGGGCGAATTGCCGATCGACTTCCGGCGCTCGGGTCCATTTCGCATGGTTCCACAGGCGGCAGGTGGTAGAGCCGATGCGGGCTTCCAGCTTCAACTCGGTCGCGTCCGCGGGAATGCTCACGGTGAGCAGTTCGCCCGGCGCGGCGTACAGCCCGGTGCTGTGCCAGCCGGGGGTGGATGTATGGATGGTCACCTCGCGGCTCACGCGTGGAGCATCAGCCGGGACTTCGCCGGGAAATGTCGCGGCTGCCGGATGCGCTTTCACTTGGTCCGCCGGCGCGCTCTTGGCATTGCGTATTGCGACGGTCATCGCCAGACGGTCCAGCACATCCTCCTGGCGAATCGGCTTCTCGCGGGTCGGCACCAGGTTGCGCGCGGCATCGCTGACCACCGCCTCAATGCGCGGCAGCAGGATTGTGTCGCTGGGCGGCATGGCCTGGAGCGTGCTCGAGATGATCGCGCCGGCCTGGGCGAGTTCTGCGTTACTGAGCTTGACCTCGCCGCGCTCATGGGCGATGGTGCGGTCAAGTGCGGTGCCGGCATTGGTGAGCTCGCTCGGTACCTCGCCGGCGACGTACCCGTCTTTGGCGGTGCGGTCAAGGATGCCGTCGAGTATGATTAGACCCATGGGCGCGAGGAGCAAGTTAGCGTGATTGTCCCGGGGTAGCGTCTTGCCGGGGTTGATCTGCAGCCAGCCCCAACCCAGGTCCCCGGCAACCAAGCCCCCGCCCGCCCTCACGAAATCGGAGATCATGGGCAGTTTTTCCGCCGGGGCATGCGTCGGGTTGAGCACCAGGACGTCTACGCCGTCCAGACTTGAGAGATCGGTCTGCCGGGCCTGGATACCATCACGGCTGAGGGCCTGCGTGAGACCGTCGTGGCGAAGAACTGCGGCGACGATTTCGCCCTCCTTGCCCGAAGCCCAACGGATCGCGTTCCGAAGCAAGCGGCCTGTGTCATGCAGGTCCATGGTGCCGGCATCGAGGAACTCGCCTTTGCCGAAGAGCACCGCGCGGCCCTGGCCGAAACGGGTCGCGGCAACCAACGGAAGCTTCGTGCCGCCGTCCGCTCCACCGACGACCACCGCGAAGGCATTGGGGCCGAAAGCCGAGACGGGACCGGGCAGTCCGGGTGCGTCGATGAGCTTGACGCCCTCCAGGATCTGGCGGACGTCTTGCTCGGATGCATGAAGGGCGATGATGGAGTTGATTGCCAGAGCCGCCAGGGCGAGGGTGATCCAGTTGCGAGTCATATTCCGAAGGGGCTCCTCACGGCGCGTTGAGCCTGCCGGTAGGTTTGATGTTGAGTAGACAACATAATGTGGGAATATATCCATTGAGTCAAGATGCGCGCAGCCGGATCCGCTCGTTGCGCGGTTTTCTGACGCGTGGTAACCTGCCGCCAGATCATTCCCGGAGAGTGCGCCCCAATGGACCTGACCCCCAAAGCCCTGCGCGCCCAGTTCCCCATCAAGCAGCACTGCGCGTTCTTCAACCACGCCGCCGTGGCGCCGATCCCCGCCTGCACTGCGGATGCCGTGGCCCTTCTGGCGGCCCAGCAGCGCGACAAGGTGTACTCGAAGTATGGCGACTGGGTGGCACGGCTGGCTGAAGCGCGGAGGAATCTCGCGGCGCTTCTGGGCACGAAGCGGCGCAATATCGCCTTCACGAAAAACACCACCAGCGGCCTGATTCTCGCTACCCAGGGCATTCCCTTCGAGCCCGGCGACAATGTGATCATTTCCTCCATCGAGTTCCCGGCCAACGTGTACCCGTGGCTGGCGCTGGAAGCACAGGGTGTCGAGACCCGCATGGTCCAGCCGCGTGAGGGACGCATTCTGCTGGACGATGTGGCCGCCGCCATGGATGCGAACACCCGCGCGGTCTCGCTGAGCTGGGTGCAGTACTCCAACGGCTTCCGCGTCGACCTCGCTTCCCTCTCCCAGCTCTGCGCGGACCGCGGCGCGTGGCTCGTTGTGGACGCCATTCAGGGCCTGGGCGCGATCCCCATCGACGTGGACAGCCTGGGCATCGATTTCCTGTGTGCGGACGGGCACAAGTGGTTGCTCTCGGTGGAAGGCTGCGGGGTGCTGTATGTGTCGGACCGCGCCATGGAGCAGATGCGGCCGGCGAATGTGGGCTGGATGAGCGTCAAAGGTGCCCAGGACTACGGCGAGTACCGGCTGGAATTGCGGGACGATGCCGGGCGCTTCGAGGAGGGCACCCACAACATGCTGGGCGGCCATGCGCTGGGGGCATCGGCGGGGTTGCTGCTTGACGTCGGTCCGGAGCGCGTCTGGGAGCGCATCCAGCAGCTCACCGGGCGACTGGTGGAGGGCCTGCTGGGGGCGGGGTGCGAGATTCTCTCTCCGCGCGGGGAAGGGGCAACATCGGGCATCATCAGCTTCCGCCTGCCGGGGATGGCACCGGAGACGGTGGTGGAGCAGCTTGCGAAGCGGGACATTGTTGTCTGCGCCCGGGCAGGTGGCGTGCGTGTTTCGCCCCATTTCTACAATGACGAGGCCGAGATTGATCGGCTGGTTGAGGAAGTGCGCAGGCTATCTCCTGAAATGGGTACAGGCACCATCCTCCGGTAGAGCTGGGAATTGGATGCCGGTCCCCCATTTGCCGGTTGCCGCCTCGTCTTCTACCACGGCGCGCCCTGTCCTGCTCGCGCCGGTCCTGGTTCCCGCCGACCTGCCGAGCCCCCATCAGCTTGACTTGCTCGATGAGGAACGAGGTCGGTTTGCCGGTGGTCCGGGTGATGCTCTTTGCGATGTCCATGCGCCACGTGCCGTCCTCCTGTTTCGCGAGGACGAACTGTGTCTGCGCCGGAGCCGTCGGGACCCGCGTGATCGCCCTCGTTAGCCTGCTGTTCCACCATCACGTCCGCTTCGCCGCCACGCTGGAGGCAGCATGGAAACCCCGGTGAGCATGGTTCTCATGTCCACCGCCGACGCTGCGTCCTGAGCCGGGCAGTGCGTGGTGGCGCCGAAGAGAAACGAACCGGCGAGAAGGATCGCGAGCGAGTTGCCGGGTTCGCAGAATATGACAGTGCCCGTCCCGTCTGTGATGACCGATCTACCTGCGCAGTACCGCCTTCGCCACCCGCAGCACATTCCCCCCCAGAATCTTGCGGATGTCCTCGTCGCTGTAGCCTCGCTGCACCATGCCCACGGTGAACAGCGGCCAGTTGGTCCACGCGAGGCTCTCCTGCATCTGCGGCTCGTGCCACTTTCTGTCGAAGAGAGGGTCATTGGGCTGCCAGAAGTTCTCCCAGCGTGGGCGGGATTTGTGCCGGGGCACGCCGCCCTTCTGGGCTGCCGGGGTGCGCGAAGAGTAAGCGGTGTCGGTGCCGATGGTGACGTGGTCCGCGCCGAACACCTTGACAACGTGGTCGATGTGATTCAGAAAAGCATTGATGTCCCCGCTGCCGCCCAGGAATGCCGGGATGCAGCAGATGCCAATGTACCCGCCCGTGTCGCAGATGGCGCGGATCACCTCGTCGGGCTTGCAGCGATGGTGCGCGTTGAGTTCGGCGCAGCCCGAGTGGCTGCATACCATGGGCATCGAGGATGCCCGCGCGGCCTCAAGGCTGGTCTGCCAGCCGGAGTGGGCGCAGTCTACGATGACGCCCACGCGGTTCATCTCGGCGATCACCGCGCGGCCGAAATCGCTCAGGCCGGCATTGGCCGGTTCAGCGCACCCGTCGCCGATCATGTTCCGGCGGTTGTAGGTCAGATGCATCATGCGGATGCCAAGCTGGAAGAAGACCCGGATGTAGCGCAGCTCCTCATGCACCGAGTTCCAGTCTTCAGCCAGTGGAACGCCGTTTCCGGAGAAGTACAGGCACCGCTTGCCGTCGCGTTTCGCCTGTTCCACGTCCTCCGGCAGGGAAGCCCGGGAAAGCACGTCGCGCCCGAAATCCGCTGCATAGGTGAACCGCGCGAGGCGTTTGAGGAGCCGGGAGATCGACTGGCTCTCCTCGCCCGCATTCTGGAAGATGCAGTCGACCCCGGCGTACTCCCAGGCCCTGCGGTACTCTTGCTTCTCGGTCTCGTCCTCCACCCAGCGGGACAAGCTCATGTCCTCGGAAAGGTCTTGCAGTTCGAGGTCGGAAGCGCCGGCTTCAGCGGCCTCACTCAGGACCTCGGAATCCACGGCTGCTCTTGGCGCGAAACCGTAGGAGTCGAAAACCAGGCTCTCCTCGTGGAGCTTGAGGCCGTAGTTCAGGTCTCGCTGCGAGGGCTTCAGGATAGAGATTCCAACTTCGCGGCAGTGGTCAACGAATGGGTTCACGGGTTGTCTCCTGATTCGGCGGTCACAAGAGGCCGACCGGGACGGTCGGCCTACGCGAAAACCGCATTCCCCATCAATCCGCGTGGGGCGTCGTCTCGCCCGCCGGCCGGTGCCGCCGATTTTCTGCCGCCCCCTTCGGGGGCTCTTATAATCTCGATGGCGGCCTGGTTCCACCAGCTCACGCTGGTGGCAAAAGGCTTACGCCCCTTCGGGGCTGGACGGAGAACGGCAATATGCCAAGGGAGCCAACCGGGACGGTCGGCCTACGCGGGACCGGAAGGTTCCCGCCGGGACGGTCGGCCTACGCGAAAACCGCATTCCCCATCAATCCGCGTGGGGCGTCGTCTCGCCCGCCGGCCGGTGCCGCCGATTTTCTGCCGCCCCCTTCGGGGGCTCTTATAATCTCGATGGCGGCCTGGTTCCACCAGCTCACGCTGGTGGCAAAAGGCTTACGCCCCTTCGGGGCTGGACGGAGAACGGCAATATGCCAAGGGAGCCAACCGGGACGGTCGGCCTACGCGGGACCGGAAGATTCCCGCCGGGACGGTCGGCCTACGCGTTCAGTACCAGCCCTCTTCCCAGGCCGTCTCATACATGGCGATAATGTTCTCCACCGGCGTGACTGCCTGGATGTTGTGGCATGGGGCGAGGATGTACCCGCCGCCCCTGCCCAGTGTGCGGATGCAGTGGCGCACTTCCTCGCGCACCTCGTCCACGGTTCCGAAAGGCAGGATAGACTGATTCTCGATGCCTCCGTGGAAGCAGAGCCGATCGCCGTACGTGTTCTTCAACCAGTCCAGATCCACGTTCCCGCAGACATACTGCACAGGGTTGAGCACATTCATCCCCAGGTCGAGCAGCCGCGGGATCAGCTCCCACATGGCCCCGTCATCGTGGTGGAAGATACGCACTCCGTGGTCCTGCATGAGCTTCGCGAGGCGCTGGTAGCCCTCCAGGAAGTACTCGTCGAACATGGACGCGGAGATCATAAGCCCGGTCTGCGAGCCGAAATCATCGGTGAGCTGAGACATGTCGATGAGCCCGCCGCCGGCCTCGAAGAGACGCTCGCAGTAGTCGTAGAAGAAATCGCACAGGCGGCGGATGATCTCGTGAGAAAGCTCGGGGTTCAGCGCCAAGTCCAGCAGCGACTGCTCGAGCCCGCGCAGCTTGTTGAAAAAGTAGAATGGCGCGCTGTAGCCTGACTCGATGACCGCGGTCTCGCAAACTGCCTCGCACTGGGCCCGGACGCCGCTGAAGTCGAACCAGTCGGCGCGGGGCCAGTTGTACTCGTCCAGATCAGCAACGGTCTTCGCCGATGCCAACGGATGATGGCACATCTCATAGTAGGTGCCGGTCTCATACTGGATGGGCCGCGAACGGATGCCCCAGTAGTCCTCAATGGTGCCGTCTGAGTACGTCGGCACAGGCGGGCCTATGTAGGCCGGACCGACGCCGGCGAACCCGTCGATGTGCAGTTCGCGGCGGATCGCCCCGATGTCGTCGGTCTGGAAATGGGCCTGCAGCTTGGCCCAGACTTCCCCGGTGGCCCATATATCCAGAGGCACGCGGTCGGGCTTGCCCAGATCGATTGCGGCCAAGACGCGCTCGCGCGAGGTCATTCAATAGATCCCCTCTTCCCGCAGGACGTCCAGCATTCGCCGGGGCTCCTCGAAGGGGAGGTGTATCTTCTCGTGCCCCCGCCGCTCGGATTCATACAGCGCCATGATAACTTCGATGGCAGCGCGGCCGTCCTCTCCCGTGGAGCGCGTCTCGGTGCCGAGTTCCATGGACGTCACCAGGTCGCGCACTGCATTGAGTATCCCCGTGCCGTCCCAGACCGGAGGCGGGAACTCGTCCTCGGCAAGCGTGTACCACCAGGTCTCATCGGTATCCGCGCGCACGGACTTGCGCGCTTCGAACACCGGGCCGACTTTGACCAACCCGCGTTCGAAGTGAAGCTCCAGCCAGAAGCGGGAGTCTTCGGTAAGCTCGTCCACGATGGTCACGCCCTGCACGCCGCTGGAAAACTGGAGTATCGCCAGGCTGGTGTCCTCCACGCGCAGGTCATGGCGCTTGCGTCGCGACGCGGTGCCCATCACCCACTCCACATCGCCGGCGAAAAACCGCATGAGATCGTACAGATGTACGGCGTCGTGGAGCATTGGGCCCTCGAACTCGGCTTCCCAGTCGGGAAGTGGTTTGCAGCCCTGACAGCAACCCACCATGTGGAGGAGCTCGCCCCATCTTCCCGCGGTGATCTCGCGCCGCAATGCCTCGTACTGCCCGATCCAGCGCCGGGTGCAATTGATGAGAAGCTTCGCGCCCGACGCCCTGCAGGCGGCGATCATGTCGTCACATTCGCCGATGCTCAGCCCCATGGGCTTCTCGCAGAAGATGCCCTTGACGCCGGCCTCGGCAGCCGCAATCACCTGGTCGCGATGCGCACCAGGCGGCGTCGCGATCCCCACGATGTCAAGGTTCTCGTGGGACAGCATAGCCCGGTGGTCGTGGTAGAGTGCGGTCACTCCCCAGCGCTTGCCGAACCTCTGCAAGCGCTCTTCGCCGCGGTTGCAGCCCGCCACAAGCTCGCAGTCGGGGTGCATGGTGAATGCCCCGGCGATACTGGATGGCTTTTCAGGGAAGAGATCCTCGAACTCGCTTCCGATTCTGCCGCAGCCGATGAGGCCCACGCGGTACTTGCCCATGTCTTGCCTCCATTCACAGGTACGGAGCGGTCTTCGGCGCAGAACTACGACCCCTTCGAGCGCCTCGGGCCCGCCGCGCAGCCACTTACCTGTTGTGACAGGAATCGAACCGAGGTCCCGTGTGGGAATGGGATTACATCAGCAAACCCGTTCCACTGGAAGCCTCGGTCACAGCCACGTTCGTCCATCGCTACCTCAATACCTTCTATCTGTGCGTGGTGCTCGTCTACGCAGGGCGCGGTTCACCCACCTGTGCCGGGGTCTGTTCGGCGTGCAATGCAACGGGCTTGGCGGTCTGTCCGCAACGGCATGAAGGGTGGGTTTCGGCCCTGAACGCATCAACGCGTCATCGGATCGGCGCCCCAATTCTGTCTGGACCTGCCGCAATCAGACGGTCTCCCTGTTTGGTATGACTTCGGCGGGCCCAAGCGTGTCTCGAACAGCTGGCACCAGGCGCTCTGCGTGTTTGGCGCGAGACCGGCCGGCGCGATGGGTCTGGACCTGCCCGAACCAGGCGCTCTCCCTGTTTGGCGGGGGCTCCACTGGCCGAGCGTGTTGCCATCTCGCTGCTGGGCCTTTTGCCTCACAGCCCGCGAAGCGGGCGGCAGCCTATAGCCACGGGTGGAGTGGAGCGAAGCGGAACGGAACCCGTGGACCCGGTGCACCTCGGATCACTTGAGCCCCCAACGGGGGCGACAGAAATGTACAAGATGCTGTGCCGTTGTTCCCCCCTTCCGGGGGCTCTTGGGTGGTCTTCCGGGGCCCGGTGTCCTGGGGCTGCGCCTCGCTTCGGGGACTATGAAACAACGGCAGGGGCATCCTGCGTCTCGGGATACAGCAGACGATGGGGATAAGGACTGGGCTCGACCGAGGCCACCTGCTCCAGGTAAACGCGAAGCGATGGGTAGCCTTGACAACCTCGCAAGGCGGCAGTATAATCCTGCCTGTTGTGAGCGGTGCGCCCATAGTCTAGCGGTCAGGACGGCGGGTTCTCAGCCCGCTAGCCGGGGTTCGAATCCCCGTGGGCGTACCAAATATCGTCCACTATGCTTGCCGGTCGCGGCCCCTCGGGTCGTGCGGGAAGTATTCCTGAAGGCCACGCATGGGCGTGGTCTTTGCTGTTACAGCTGGTGTTTTGTCGCGGTACGGGGCGCTTGGATGCTGGTCAAGCGCCTTCTCGCACCACGGCTGGGGGACGATGGGAGTCGCTATGCACCGAGTCTGCACGGGCATCCTCGCGTTGGTCATCTCAGTCGCTCTTGCCGCCGACCTACCCCTGTTTTCGTCCTATCCCACCGAACCAGGGCAGGCTCTCGCCGCGTACTCGCGGGTCCGTGAGGCTCTCAACCCGGCCTCCGGCGTGGGGAAAGGGCCGGCTCCCGCGCCGTCGGACTACTCAGGGAAGGCGCTGGAGCTGTCCGGCGAACTGGCGGGGCGCATCGCGGTCAACGCCACCGGTTCCACCCGCGCCAGTGTTATAGTCCGTCTGAAACTGGGTGACGGCTCCACGGTGTGCGCGAGTTCGACCAGTGAGCTTTCCGGGCTGGACGACGGTGAACCGGTGCGGGCGATCCTGGACGTCACCACGACCGCTGGGGATCCCCCTCGTTTCCGTCTGCGCGCAATCATCAGCGAATTCGACCTCCCTTCCGTAGCCCCTGCTCCTCAGCCCGCCGCCGCAGGCTCTGCGTCCGTAACCAGACCACCATCGACGGCGCGACTCACTCCCGGGTTGAGCGCGCCGACCCACGGCAGCATGGCACTTCCCCCGGAATTGCGTGGACAGGCGCCAAGCGTTCCCGGTCTCGCACCTTTCGCGCTTGGGGTCGTGGGGAACCCCAGGGACGGCAAGGACGGCGCATGGGATCCGGTCGGCAATGCAGGCTTCCCCATCGTTGAGACAGCTGTTCTTGAGCCTTGGAAAGCCTGGGTGCGACGCCAGAACTCAAACCTTGACGATTGGCAGGCGGACTGGATCGTTCGCTGGGTGACCTACTACTCCGGGCTGTACGGCGTGGATCACCGACTGATATTCGCGATGATCAAGTGCGAGTCCAGCTTCAACCCATTCGCCGTTTCCAGCGCGGGGGCCGTGGGCCTCACGCAGTTGATGCCCTGCAACATTGTCGACTACAAAGTCTCGAACAAGTGGAACGTGCAGGAGCAGATCCGCGCGGGCGTGCGGCATTTCCGGGACATGCTCGACATCTGGGAAGGCCGCAGTCCATACGAGCAGTTCGCTCTCGCAGCCGCGTCCTATAACGCCGGCCCAAATCGCGTCAAGCGGGACGGCGGCATCCCCAACATCCCCGAGACTCGTAACTACGTGAAGAAGCTCGGCGATCTGTTCTACCAGCTCGTGAAAGACGGGTATCCGTAGAACCTCGTCGCACAATTCCGCGGACGCGCAAACGCCCGCCTTCACCATTGGCGGGCGTAGCTGTGACTTGGGCAGTCTGCCGTTGCCGGCGGGGTCAGGCCGTGGCGCGTGCCTCCTCAACAAGGCGTTGGAACAGCGCCATCATTGGCCCGCCGCACTCTGCCATGAGCTCCGGGTGAAACTGCACACCCAGGCAGAGGCGCGCATCCTGGCGCTCGATGGCCTCCACGATGCCGTCGCTGGCCCTTGCCACCACGCGGAACCCCGATGCAACAGAATCCACCGCCTGGTGATGAAAACTGTTGGTGCGGATCGTGGTCGCACCGAGTGTCCGGGCAAGCTCACAGTCAGCCTCGATCTGGACCTCGTGCGTCCCGTACCAGCCGGGCGCCTGCTGCGAGTGCTGCAGCTTGCTGCCGGTGCAGGAGGGGATATCCTGGTGCAACGTTCCTCCCGCGAAGACATTCAGTGTCTGAATGCCCCGGCAAATCCCGAGCACTGGGACCTCAGGATGCTGCAAAACCCACTCAACGACGGCCCGATCCTGTGTGTCCCGCTCCGGGCTGATGCGCCCCAGTTCCCGCGCAGGTTCCTGACCGTACAGTGCCGGGTCCAGGTCGACGCCCCCCGTAATGATCAGCCCCCCGACCGCTCCCAGAGCATCCTCCGCGACTGCTGGATCGTCCATGCAAGGGATCAGGATCGGTACCCCGCCGGACCGGGTCACGCACCGGCCGTATGCGTGGGGAACCGTGTCGCTGCCCGAAACAGCCGAACCCTCGGGCGACGAGTAGGAGCAGCAGACGGCGATCAGGGGTCTCATGGCGCGCGGTTACCTCGCAGGAACGCCAGGCAGTAGAGGGCAGCCCAGATCAGCACCAGCGGCAGATCGCCCATGCGGTGGTAGGGAGTGATCGCGTCTCGCGCGTAGATTGTCTCGGTCGCGATGCCCTCGGTGAAAACGGGCACGCTGGCGATCTGCTCGCCGTAGGGGTCGTAGATAGCGCTCTCCCCGGATGTGGCGGCTCGGCAGACATACCGCCTGCTCTCGACTGCTCGAATGGGCGCGGTGTGGCTGTGCTGGGCGGGTTCGATCGTCTGCCCTTCCCAGGGATCACCCGTCATGAAGACAATGGCCTGGGCGCCCAGAGCGCAGATCTCCCGGCTCGCGTCCGGGAACATCGCCTCGAAGCAGATGAGCGGCGCTACCTTCACGCCTTTGACGTCCATGAGTGTGCGCTCGTGTCCCGGGGTAAAGTCCCTCTGCCGGATCGGGTAGCGGTTCAGGAACTGGAGATGCTCCCGGAAGGGCACATACTCCCCGAAAGCCACAAGGTCAACTTTGTAGTACTCATCGACGCGCTGGCCAGTCGGGTCGTAGAGTATGGCGGCGTTGTAGTACACGCCATCAATGTCCTCCAAGGCGCCGGCCAGAAGGTAGCCCCCAGTCTCGCGGGCTGCATCGCGCGCTGCGAGATCCAACTCGGGCCACTGCTGGATGTAGCTGGGAAGCGCGGCCTCGGGCCAAACGGTCAGGTCGGTCTCGTCCGGCACCAGTTGCGAGAGCCGCAGGTAGGTTAGGCGGGAGCGCTCCATGTCCTCCTCAGTCACGCTGGCGCGAGGCGAGCAGTTGCCTTCGGCCACCGTCACCTCCAGCGACTGACCCTCCTCAGGGCTCCGAACCTTTATGGTGAAAGCTCCCCAAATGTAAGAGAGGATGAGCAGGACGTAGCAGGCTACGGCCACCCGCGCAGATGCTTGCGACCACCACTTCAGGGGAGCGTCGGCACGCAGCAGGGGCATCGGCAGCACACCGAGCAGGGCCTGGGAGAGCGCCGCGTTCACGCAGGCGATCGCGAAAGTCAAGCCGAACTGGCCGACAATGCTGACCACCTGAAGGATCGGTATCTGGTCGAATTGCGAGAAGGCGAGGTCGCCGCCAGTGAATGGGATCGGGATCGCGTGGGCACGCAGATAGGCGCATAGCGTCCAGGCAGTCGCGCCGCCTAACACCCTCCAGCCCGGCCGGACCAGGCGCATGGCAGGCCCTGCCGCGACACCAAATATGAACCCGAAGAACGCCTGATACAGGGCCGCAATCGCCCAAGGGAAGGTTCCGTAGGGCAGCAAGAACTGAACGTAGTGCCCAAAGAACACCAGCGCAAAGACGAAGCCGCACAGCCCCCCCTGCAGGACTGTGCGGGTCTGGCTCAGCGCGAAGAAAAGCGGCACGAGCGCGACCCAGGCCAACGGTCCCAGGTCGGTCGGGGGGAAGGCCAGGATCAGCAGTACCGCTGAGATCATCGAATACCCCACTAGCGCGGGAACGCTGATGTACCGGGGCAGGGGAGAGGCTTCGTTCATTAGCGTCGCCCCTCGCAGGGCGCCATCACTCCTCGATCCTGACCTTGCCAGCCTTGAGCTTGTCGAGGAAGCGCTCCATCCGCACGAGCGCCTCCTTCAGGTTCTCCATGCTTGTGGCGTAGGTGCAGCGAAGATAGCCTTCACCCGACTTGCCGAATGCGGTGCCCGGGACCGCTGCGACGTTCTCCTCGAACAGCAGCGCCCGTGAGAACTGTTTGGACGTCAGGCCCGTGTGAGAGATCGACGGGAAGGCGTAGAACGCGCCTTTGGCCTCGAAGCAGGGCAGGCCAATGTCATTGAGGCCTTTGATGAAGACGCGCCTGCGCTGATCATACTGGCGTACCATGTCCTGCATTTCGCGTTCGCAGTTGGTCAACGCCTCGATCGCCCCGATCTGACCCATGATTGGCGCGCACAGGGCCGTATAGGCGTGGAGCCGCACCATGCCCTCGATCACCTGGGCTGGGCCACATGCGTACCCGATGCGCCAACCTGTCATCGCGTAGGCCTTTGAGAAGCCGTTCATCAGCAGCGTGCGTTCGCGCGCTCCCGGCAGCGCCGGGAAACACGTATGCTCGCCAACGTAGGTCATGTGGCAGTAGATCTCATCTGAGACGACGAACAGGTCGTGCGCGGCGGCCAGTTCAGCAATCGCGGCCAAGTCTTTCCGCGGCATGATGGTCCCCGTCGGGTTGCTCGGGTAACCCAGGATGATCCCCCTGGTTCGCTCCGTGATCGCTCTTTTCAGGTCGCCAGCCGTAGGCCGGAAATCGGTGTCAATCGTGGTGGGTATGGTCACTGGCACCCCGCCGGCCATCGAAACGCATGCCGGGTAGGAGACATAACATGGCTCCGGCACGAGCACCTCATCGCCCGGGTTGAGCAGGGCGCGCATCGCGGCGTCCATGGCCTCGCTGACGCCCATGGTGACGACGATCTCGGTCTCCGGATCGTACTCCACGCCGTAACGAGACTGGATGTCAGCGGCGATTGCGCGTCGCAGCTCGATCATCCCGTAGTTGCTGGTGTAGGACGTCATGCCCCTGCGAAGACTGTCGATCACCGCGTCGCATATCTTCCACGGGGTCGCAAAATCGGGTTCGCCCACGCCCAGGCTGATGACGTTATCCATCCCCAGGACGAGGTCGAAGAACTCGCGGATGCCGGACGGCGGCATCTCTTCAACCGCCCGCGATATTCGCAAGGCCTGGCACGGACCGGTGTTCATGGGCTCACCGCCAGTCGGTTGGTGGCATGCCGGCCATCAATGGATATGCCTTCCAGCTTGTAGGTCTTCAGCACGAAAGCAGTAGTCGTGCTGCGCACCCCAGGTATCGGTGCGAGCTTCTCAGCCACGAACCGCGCTATCTCGCGGAAGTCCTCACCTTCAACCACAACGTGCAGGTCGAAGCCGCCAGACATCAGATACACGGAGTGGACCTCTTCGAACTGGCTGATGTACTCTGCGATCTTGTCAAAGCCCGTCCCGTGCTCCGGGCTCGCACCCACATTGATGAAGGCGAAAACCTTGGGGTTGTCGGTGCTTTCCCAGTTCACAACGGCCGTGTGCCCGAGCAGTATCTTCCGCGACTGGGCTTCACCGATCGCCGCTTCGACTTGCTTCACATCGATCCCGAGCCGATCGGCGATCTCCTGCGTCGAAAGACGGGCATCGCTCTCGAGGAGTTCGAGTATCTCACGCAAGACCTGTCACCTCCATGATGCTCTGCGGGGCCGAAAGTGCCGGCCCGAGTGGGTCAGCTATCTGGCAGACGGCGCTGGCGGCGCGCTCGACTCCGGGCAATCCTCGGGGCACGCCCCATCGAGGCAAGGCTCAACATGAATCATCACCTGGGCGCTGGGGAATGCGCTCCTGATGTCCTGCTCAAGATGGTCGGTCAGCGCATGGGCTGTGCTGACGGGCACATCGCGGCAGACCACGAGATGCAGATCGATGTGCCGCTCGTGTCCCGCCTGACGAGTCCGCAACTCATGATACTCCACGAACATCCCCGAATGCGCGCTGATGATCGCCTCGATGCGTGCGATCTCCTCCGTCGGCAGCGCGCGGTCGACCAGTTGCGCAAGTGACTGCGACGCGATCCTCCAGCCCTGACCCATCACCAAGAGCCCGACCAGTATGGCCAGTGCAGGGTCTACCCAGTGAACGGCTCGCCCCGCCTGATCGAATCCGTAAGCGACCGAAAGGCCGACAAACACCCCTGCAGAAGTCCAGACATCCGCTGTCAGATGAGCCGCGTCCGCGTGCAGAGCGATTGACTCGTGGCGGTTCGCGACGTGGCGCAGGTGCGCTGAGACCACGATGTTTGCGAGCGCAGACACGCCCATGACCGCGATCGCCGGGCCGTGCTCAAGCTCGTGCCCCTGCCCCAGAAGCATGTCGCGTATGGCAGTGGCGATTATCGCCAGGGCGGCCACCACTATCAGTGCCGCCTCGATGGCTCCCGAGAGCGCCTCAAACTTGCCGTGACCGAAGGCATGTCTTCGGTCTGCCGGCTGGCTGGCCTTGCGCACGCTGAACAGCGCAAGTAGCGCGGCTACAAGGTCATTCCCCGAATGGAGTGCTTCAGAGATAACACTCACCGATCCGGTGAGAAGGCCTATAGTCAGTTTGGCGCCGGTTAGAAGGCTATTCGACAGAACTGAGACCATGGCCGCACGGCCCGTCTCTCTGCCCCGGACGTCTGGCCCCTGTTCTGACGACATCTGCTCCTCACCTCCGCCTCGCGTTGACGGGTTGCGAAACTGGGCGGTGGCCCAGGAGCCGACCGCCCAGCTATCTTGGTACGCATCCAGGCTTGAGAAGAAGCCGCTAGAACCGGCGCTTCTTGCTCTTCCGCGCCTTCTCCTTGGCCCTTTTCTCACGGCGTTCCTCACGCTTCTGGGCCGTCTCCTCGTCCACCTCACGCGAACGCTCCGCCTGCTCTTCCTGCTTGAGCCGCGCGATCACGCTGTCCTGGCTGACCTTGGAAGCACCAGAGTCATGCGGCGCGTCAGATACATCCGAGCCCCCGTTCCCGGCGGCGGACCTGACCGTTCGCCCACGTGCCGCCGCGACTGCCTGGGCCCGCTCACGGGCTGCTTTCCCCTCCCAAAGGACCACGATCGGGCTGCTGATGAAGATCGACGAGTAGGCGCCAACGGTGATCCCGAACAGCAGTGCCAGTGAGAAGCTGGCGATGGACTGGCCACCCAGGAAATACAGGGAGATCAAGGGTAGCAAAGTAGTCAACGTCGTGTTGATCGAGCGCGCCATCGTCTGCAGAAGGCTTGAGTTCACCGTCTCCGCGAAATTCGCGCGGCGTCGCAGACGCATGTTCTCGCGGATGCGGTCGAAGATGATGACGGCATCGTTGATGGAGTAACCGAGAATGGTCAGAATTGCCGCCACGAAAGACGAGTCCAGTTCCACCTGGAGCAGGGCCATCATGCCGATCGTGAAGAAAGCATCGTGAACCAGGCCGATCACACCCGCCACCGCGAAGCGGAACTCGTAGCGAACCGTGATATAGATCAGAATCAGGGCCCAGCCGAGCACCAGCGCCAGTATTGCATTATTCTGTAGGTCGCGACCCACCACGGGACCCACCGTCTCGCGTCCCAGGTCCCGGATCTGGCCTTTGTCGGGAAACAGCTCTTTGAGGCCTGCAACGATCTGCGCGTCGCGCTTCGCAGCTTCCTCGTCATTGGCGACGGCGGGGGCACGCAGGTAGAGGGCGGTCAGTGCACCCTGTTGGTCGCCGACGATCTGCAACTGGGAGCTCTCCAGACCGATGCCGGCCAGCATGCCACGGACCTTCGCGAGCGTTGCCGGGACATCCGACTCGCTCTGTGCGAGCGGCTGCTCAAAGGAGTACCGGTGCAGGCTTCCGCCGGTGAAGTCGATGCCCAGGTTGAGGCCGCGGACACCCAGGGCGATCAGGCCGGCCAGAATCAGAAAGCCCGTGATAGAAAACCAGAGCTTGGTTTTGCCAATGATATCCCACTGTCTTGTGCGGAAGTACTCCACGTCGCAAGAACCTCCTTGGGCCCGGCAAAGAGACGCTGTCTGCGCCCAGATCGTGGACGGTTTTTGGTCGCTGCTCTTACTCGCGATCGACGCCAAACAGTTTCAGATTGCGTCCGAGGCTGGACTCGGCCACCATGGTCACGAGCCAACGGGTGACTGTCACCGCGCTGAAGAGCGAGCAGAGAATACCGATCGCAAGCACGGTTGCGAAGCTCTTGATGAGGCTGGTCCCGAGGAAGTACAGGACTGCCGTGACGATGAGCGTCGTAACGTTGGAGTCCAGGATTGCTGTCCAGGCGCGGTCGAAGCCGGCCGAGACGGCAGCCCGCAGGGACTTTCCGGCCCACAGCTCCTCTTTCATACGCTCAAAGATCAACACGTTGGCGTCCACTGCCATGCCTATTGACAGGATGATCCCGGCAATACCCGGAAGCGTCAGGGTGATCCCGCCAACCCCTTTGATGGCCTGTGACGCGGCCATGACAGCGATCACGAGCAACACGTAGATTATCAGGGCGATATCCGCAAGCAGGCCGGGAAGCTTGTAGTAGAGCACCATGAACGCGAGTACCAGGAGCAGCCCGAGCATCCCTGCTTTGACGCTGCGCTCAACCGAGTCCTGCCCGAGGGTCGCGCTGACGGTCCGGTTCTCCGCGATCTCCAGCGGCACCGGCAGCGCGCCTGCGTTCAGAAGCAGGCGAAGGTCGCCGGCCTCTTCGGCGCTGAAGTTGCCCTCGATGACGCCCTCACCGGGAATCGGGCTCTTGATTACCGGGGCCATCTGGCACTGGTCATCGAGCACGATCGCCATCAAGCGCCCGACATTCTTCCGGGTGAACTCGTGGAATGCTCTCTTTCTGTTGGCCTTCAACTCGAAGGTGACTTCCCACTCACCAGCGCCGTCACCGGGCACAACCCTGGACGTTGGTACAAGATCAGAACCGCGGAACTCCGCCTTCGACTCTGCAAGCACCCGGTCCCAACCCACAAGTTGGCCGCTGCGCTTGTCGCGCCACTCATCATACATTTCGCCGCCAGGCGATGCGTTCTCATACTGCTGAGGGATGAGCCGGAATTCGAGCATCGCGGTGCTCTTCAGGATCGAGGTAACGCGTTCCGGGTCCTTGACGCCCGGGATTTCAACGATGATCTGATCCCTGCCCTGTTTCTGTATCACCGGTTCGCGGATTTCGCCCATGGCGTACAGGCGGCGATCGATGACGTTCTTCACCTTGTCGGCCGTATCCTCGGCAATGGTGATGACCTCGAACTCTTCGTCGGGAGGGTTGATCGTCTTGTAGTTGGGGTAGATGCTCTGCAGTGTGCGCAACACAAGGCTTCGCTGCTGCTTGGCCAGCCGCTCATCGCCAGCGTGGGTCTTGACGATCAGCCTGTGCGGGGAGACCGCACTGGCCTCAACCGTTCCGGCCTCGGCAAGCCCGGCCCGCACGAGTTCGGTGACCACGCGCTTTTCCAACTCGGCGCGGGTCATCTTGGGCGCTTGGGCCGCGCCAGATTCTGATGCCTCGGGCGTCTGTGCATCGCTCGGGGACGAATAAAGCGGTTCGGCACGGCCCTCTTCTTCCGAGGTCACGAAAGCCATGCTCGCGTAGGGAAGACAGCGCAGGACAACATGCAGGCCGCCCTGAAGGTCGAGACCCAGCTTCACTTTCGGGGAAGGCGGGTAGAAGGCGAGGATGCCACCAAGTTGGCTGATGGGCTGCTCAACCTCTTCCTGCTGCACACGCCCGACCAACTGAACCGACGAGTACTTGGCCTTCAGCGCCTCGAGGATCTTCTGCTCATCGGCCTTCGCCTGCTCTTCATCCAGCGCATAGGTCTTCACACGCACGAGATCGTTCGCGAGGAGAGTAACTTCCTCAATGTCCTCATCGTTGAAGCCGCCGGCAACGAGAGCCTGCAGGACTTCGTCCGCCTTGGCCTCATACTCGCTCTTGGCTTCTGCGATGGGTTTGTCGAAGCGATACTCGAAGGCCGCTTCGGGGGCGACTGGAGCCGGCGGGCGGCGGATCGGCTGGAAGCCGATTAGAAAGGAGATCACCGCTATGAGGACGAGCATCAGCAGCCACAGCCTGGTCCGTGCTTGCATGAACAGACTCCCCTTCTGGACATCGACCACGATCAGCGGTCATATCATGAGACAGGCCCGAACTGCGGAGCCCTGTGACTCGAGAACTCCCGCCCGGGGAAAAAAGTTCGCGCTGGCGATACCCGGCGCGAACTCCGGTCATCTCGTTTGAACACGGCAAGGCCGGGACAGGCGACCGTCCCGGCCCATACCGACTGCGCAGACGTACAGTCTAGTCCAGTTCCGGAGTGAAATCGCTGGCCGCTGCCGTCTTCTGGAACTTGACGTGACCGTCGTAGTAAGCAACGTTGACGCCATCGTTGTGCCGGTGCATGCGATCCAAAACCTGGAGCGAGTTGACGTAGCTCGTGGTCTGGTTGTTGACCCAGGATGCGAAGGTTTGGGGCACCGGAGTGCTTCCCTCGCCCACGAAGTAGAACATGAAGGCGTTCCAGCTGGCCGCTGCCGCCGAACCCTCGAAATACCACCCATCCATGACCATGAAGGTGCCCGCCGGGTCCTTGACCGCAGTCTCAGACAGAACTTCGCCCCGCTGCCCCATGACGGAACCCAGCGTGTAGAGATAGCTGGTCTCCGGAAGTGGAGAGTTGCGGTTGGGGCGTGAAATGTCATTGGCGTCCTTCGCGACCTCATTGCTTGGGCACTCGAAGATCTGGTCGTTGTTCACGTACGGGTACACGCAGTGGATCCAGCGGTACGGAATGCGGTTTTGGGCCATGTAGGCCATGACCGGCAGTTTTCCGTCATAATCAACGCGATACGAAGCGAAGGCAAGACCCATCTGTTGGAGATTGCTGGCGCAGGACGCCTGCCGTGCTTTCTCCTTGGTCCTGGCGAAGACCGGGAAAAGAATGGCCGCCAGGATGGCGATAATGGCAATGACCACGAGCAGTTCGATGAGCGTGAAACCTCTGGACCGCATGACGTGTCACCGTCCCCCATAGTGTGGGTGTTATGCCTACAAACAACGGATGCTGCACGCCAAAGTTCGCCACCAAACGAGGGCAAATTATAGGCCGCCCCCCATATGGTGTCAAGCAATTCACCCCCTGCAAGACCCTCGGCGGGGCCTTTCCCAGTCACCTCCGTTCCGCCACCCGGGCAGCGGTGCAGGGGCACATTGCCGGCTGACGCCGATTGTCCCCCGCACCCCATCCAGGTGTCTACCGGCCTCGCATCTTGATGTGTCGAAGCACGGCCTGCCCGGCGACTTCCACGATCTCGTCCTCCTCAATGTCCGCCAGGGCCTGCCATGTTCCCGTGAGATGCCGGGCTGTAACGTCATCCGCATTCAGCTTCAGGCCCCGGACAACACGCTCGGCTACTGCGCCGCCCAGCACGTTTTCAAGCGCCGCCAGGGTGCTGATCGCGCTGTCATAGGCCGCTGTATCAAGGCCGGCCTTGAGCGGGTCTTCCTTGGGCGGGTTAGGAAGCAGGCCGCGCGAGACATACTCGGCGATCAGTGCAGCCATATCCGGCATGTTGCGCTCGGCCGCGAGCTTGTCGGCGAGCCGCCCGATGCTCTGCTGATTGAGCAACTGGGTCCGAAGATAGACGGAGATACCTTGCTGCGGCCCCTTACTCATCATCGAAGCCATGTCGATTGCCCATTCCACGCTGCCGGCGCCTGTCGGGCGACCATTGGTCTCAACGATGCGGCCAGGCGCGCGGATTGTCAGCGAAAAGCTCGGCTGCTGGCCCATCGCGCCCATGAGCCCCATTAGCGCATCACTGTCGAATCCCTCCTCGCCTCCATTGGCATCGTCGGCGGGCACGCCATCGGCCTGGGCGATCCGCTCGCCTGAGTGCAGCCATGCCTCGGAAGGCGCACCCATCGGTGATGTGGGCTCCAGCGGGATCTCGCCCTGGATCGTGTATTCGGTGGAGAACAGCCGCTGCACTACCTTGACATCAATATCGGCACCCGCGTCCTCGGGAACCGGCAGGAAAGCGGCCCCGGCAGGAGACGTTCCCCTGAGTATCAGGCCCCGCCACCCCTCCTCCTGCAGCTCTTCTACCTGCCAATCGCCCGCGGGCAGGTTTTTCCTCATCTCTTCCAGTGGGTTCTCGCCCTCGGGCCCTTCACCGAGAGAAGCCAGCGCGTCGCTGATGCCGATTTCCAGCACTGTCTGGGCGGACCCATCCACCTTGAGCTGGACATCGGCCCGCACCCGGAAACAACCAGTCATGAGACTCGCCAGGGCTGCCACTGCAATCAGCGTGAGGATGACCCGGCTAGTACCGACCATATTTGTCCACCGCCTCGAAGAACGCCTCGATGTTTTCCCACGGCACTTCAGGTTCAAGAACATGCGTGGGGGCCAGGAATAACCCGCCGCCCCGCCCCACCGTCTCGATCAGGTGCTTCACCGTCTGCCGCATCTCCTCCGGGGTTCCGAAGGGAAATGTGGTCTGCGTGCCGACACAACCCCAAAAGGCCAGCCTGTCGCCATACTGGGCCTTGATCTTCTCGGGGTCCATGCACTCGGGCTGCACAGGATTCAGAATATCCAGACCGATCTCGATCAGGTCCGGGATGATCTCCTCGATGTTCCCGTCTGAGTGGTAGAAAATCTGCACTTCCGGCGCAACGTCCCGGACCGTACGCCAGACCCGGGCCCACAAGGGTTTGAGCCATTGCCGCCACATGTCCGGGTGCATCATCAGCTTATGCTGCATGCCCACGTCATCGCCACACAGGATGCTGTCGCATCCGGCTTCGGCAAACCGTCGGGCCTTGAATTCCGCATCCGCCGCAAGTTTTGAGAGAACAAAATCGGCGAGTTCTGGCTTCTCGATGAAGAACATCATGATATTCTCCATCGATGTGATCTGCCAGGCAGTCTCCCAAATGTGACCCACGCCGCCCTGCACATACCAGCCATCGGCGTGCAACTGGCGGACCTGATCTTCCAAGTGCTCATGGCGGTACGCGGGGGTGATGTCAGGCCAGGGGAATTCCTCGAATTCCTTCAACGTCTGAGCGTGGCGGAGGGGGTAATCATGCTGCCAGAAGTGTTCGAAGGTGCCGGGCTTGTGAGCCGTGCCGTACTCGGAAAAGGTGGTACCCTCCGGCATACCCTGAGGGTAGTAGTCTGACCAGTCCTGCGCAGTCTGTGGCCCCTTGAAACCAACTCCGGCGACGTCGTAGTCGAAGTACTGGCTGGGATTGGTCTGTCCCGTGGCCTCCTCGAACTTCCGCTGGATCGCAGGGGTGAACGCGGCCGCCTTGGGGACGCGGTCCGGAACCTCGCGGCTCATCGCGATACGGACACGCTCTCTCTTGGTCATTTGCCCTCCTCAAGACTGCTCTCTCGTCCCGAGTGTTCAGGTTCAGATGCCCAACTTTCTACGATGGAACGCGATTGCCTCCTGCACGTGCTCATCCCAGTAGTCCCAGGAGTGCCCGCCCGGGAATTCCTCGTATTCGTGGGGGATGTTCAGGCTGTCGAGGTGTCGGTGGAACTCCCGATTATGCTCGATCAGGAAATCGTCGACCCCGCAGTCGAAGCGGATCGCCGGTGCAGTGCCCGGCTCCAGAGCCGAAGCCAGCTCCAGGCAGCAGTCGATATAGTCGAGCTTGCGGGTCGGATCATTGCGCAGCCCGAAAGCCCCGCTGTGAGCGGTTACACTGCAAAACAGGTGCGGGTACTTGAGTGCCAGTTTCATTGCCCCGTAACCGCCCATGGACAGACCACCGATGACCCGGCCATCCCGGCTGGCAACAGTAGGGAGATAGCGATCTACAAAGGGAAGGAGGCCCTCAATGAGCGACTTCTCATACGCGGGCCCATCCGGAACGTCCGAGTACCAGTGGCGGTCGCCGTCCGGGAGGACAACAATGATCGGCAACTCGCGCACGTATCGCTCAATGTTGCTCCACCGCAGCCATGCCGTGTAGTCGTCGGACAGGCCGTGCAGCAGGTAAAAGACCGGATAGGGACCGGGCTTGTCCTGACGGTCAGGAAGAAGCGCCAGAAACGCGACTTCCTTCTGGAGCGGGCCGTTGAAATAGTTCAGGTGGGCGACAGCCATCGCAGTGCCTCTCGAGTACAGTGGACGCTCTCGCGCCAGCGCCCCGTGCAAGAATCGAAAACGGCCCCCGATTTCGGTGGCCGTTTCAGATACAGAAAGCCCAGGCGAACTCAGACTTCCCAGACGTTGCCGCCGGCGGAGTCATATCCGCCGCCACGGCTATCCTCAAGGCTCTGGAAGATGCGCTCCACGAAGGTGAGCAGTTCGCGGGGGTTGAAAGGTTTGGTCAGATATGAACTGACCCCCTGCTGCCAACCTTTGAAGATGTCCGCGTCCTGAGCCTTCGCGGTCAGCATGATCACTGGAATCTCCGCCGTGTCCGGATTGGCCTGGAGATTCTGCAGCACCTCAAAACCATCCATGCGCGGCATCATCACGTCCAGCACGATCATGTCTGGCTTGGAGGCCCTGACCTTTTCAAGCGCTTCGACACCGTCGTAGGCAGTGTCGACATTGTAGCCGGCTCGCTGGAGATTCACCTCAACCAGCCGTACAATATGGCGCTCGTCGTCAACGACCAGAATTGTCTTCGCCATTTGGTGACGGGGCCTCCTCACACTTAAGGCCGCGCAGGCTGCCACGCCAGGACACCTCAGAGGATGGGTGACCTGACTGTCCCGATGGATTGCTTGCGGACTTGCCGATTATAGCAATACCCGTGGGGGGTGTCAAACCCGCAAGTGCCGGCTCTTTGCTCCCCGACCGGGAACCACGCGCCTTAGCCGATAAGGGACTGTACTTCCTCGAAACAGCCCACCAACTGATGGTACAAGCGGCGATACAGACCAAAGTACCTGTCGTAGGCGCTCTTATTGTCCGCATCCGGGTCTCTCCGGTCCATGACGCGGATGGTTTCCCGACATGCTTCCGGCACGCTGGACCAGATACCGGCGCCAACCCCCGCGAGTAGCGCGACCCCGTAGGCCGGCCCCTCGTCGACATTAATCGTGCAGTGCGGCCGTCCGGTCACATCCGCCTGGATCTGCCGCCACAGCGGGCTCCTCGCTCCACCACCGGATGCGCGGACCTGCTCGATCCGGACACCCATTGCCTCGATGATCTCAAAGGAGTCCCGCAGACCGAAGGCCACGCCCTCGAGAACCGCGCGGGTCAGGTGGCGTTTGTCGTGCCGCAGATGCAGGCCAAAAAACACGCCCTTTGCGTTTGGGTTCGGGTACGGGGTGCGTTCGCCGGTGAGATAGGGGAGAAAGACGAGCCCCTCCGAACCCAACGGAGCCTGCGCCGCGGCGTCTGTCATGTACTCATACGGGTCGCGGCCGGTCAGCGCCGCAACAGCACGTTCATCAGAGCACAGTGCGTCCCGCAACCACCTGAGGGATCCACCTGCGGACAGCATAACGCCCATGACATGCCACTTGCCCGGCACCGCATGGCAGAAAGTGTGTGTCCGCAGTTCGGGGTCCATGAGAGGCTCGTCGAGGTGCGCGAAGACCACACCCGAAGTGCCCGTCGTGGAGGACACGATGCCTTGCTCTACGATCCCGTTGCCCACAGCTCCCGCCGCCTGATCGCCGCCGCCGCCAACAACCGGCGTGCCCGCAGCCAGACCGGTAAGTGCTGCGACTTCCTGGGTTATCCGGCCGCTGATCTCCTGCGATTCGAACACCGTGGGCAGCAAATCGGTCGCCAGGCCGATACGGTCCAGCACGACGCTTGACCAGCGGCGCTCACGCACATTCAGCAGCGCCGTGCCGGAGGCATCGCTCACCTCCGTTGCGAACTCGCCGGTGAGCATGAATCTGATGTAGTCCTTCGGGAGCAGGACTTTCCGGAGCCGCTCGAAGTTGCCCGGCTCCTCATCACGCAGCCAGATGATCTTCGGCGCCGTAAAGCCCGTCAGCACCGGGTTACACGTCTCAGAGACGAGATCCTGTGCGCCGACCGCATCGGTAATCCAGCGGCACTGGGCCGCTGTGCGCTGATCGCACCAGAGCAGGGCCGGGCGTATGACCTGGTGGGCGTCGTCCAGGAAGACCGAGCCGTGCATCTGGCCGGACAGCCCGACGCCTTTGATGTCCGAGGCAGCCACGCCGCTCCTGGCGAGTACCGCTCGGATGGTCTCCACCGTCGCCCTCCACCAGTCTGCTGGGTCCTGTTCAGCCCAGTTCGGACGCGGCGTGTGAAGAGGATATTCCGCGCTGGCGCTGGCTATCACTCGCCCCGTCTCGTCGATGAGCAGCGTTTTCGTGCCCGACGTGCCGATGTCGATGCCGATGAGGAAGGCCATGCTCTGTCCTCCGATGGATCGCCGGCCGAACCGGCAGGCTACTCTGCAGCCTCGATGGTCACCTTCGCCCCCGACCGAACAGACTTGAACACCGTGGCATCTCCCTCAACCGTGCCCAACGTGTTCACCGGGCTGGCCGCAACGGGGGCGTCCCCCGAACTCATGGGCGTAGGGCCAAAGAAGATGCAGAATGCGTTTCCGGGGGGCCAGTAGGCAATGTCTCCCACCGCCCTCTCGGCCCTGGCATCCGGCTCCGTATTGGCCTGCACGGGGATGCCGAAGTAGATCTCGTCTCCCCAGGTCTGTGCGGATGCCTCGATGGGCAGCGCTTCCCAGACCTTCTTCGCGGTGGGCCCATCGCCCAGTTGCGCATAGGCTGATACGTCACCAGCAGTGATTTTGATGCGTGGCATATCCTGAGCCTCCCTGCTGCTACGATCCGTCGGCGAACTGACGCAGGAAATTGAGTCCCAGCCGGAAACCTTCCTCGCGTCCCAGCGCACTATCCTCGTGCTCGATGGACAGGACGCCGTTGAACCCGTTCCGGCGCAGGCGAGCGCAGTAGACGCCCCAGTCGATATCGCCGAAGCCCGGAATAACGTACCTCCACCAGCCGCCGGCCTGGGAGCCTACGAAGGCCTTCTTGTGCGCCACGACTTCAGTATCCTTGGCGTGGGTGTGGAAAATGCGCGAGGCGTAGCGTTCCACGGCCATCAGGTAGTCGATGTCCTGCCAGTACAGGTGGGATGGGTCGAAGTTCAGCCCGAAGTTGTCCGCATCCACCAGCTCGAAGATCATGTCCCACTGCCCGAGATGCTGGATATTCGTGGCATACCAGTTCTCCATGGCGATTTTGACGCCTTTATCCGCGGCCTTCTTGCAGAACTTGCGATAGAACGGCGCGGCCATGTCGCGGATGCAGTCTTCCTTGCTCATCCCGGCCGGAGGGAGCCCCGCCATGGTGCACAGAACGTCGACACCGATCTTTTCGCAGACACTCAGGGCCTTATTGAGGGTATCCTGATGCATCTTCCGCTCGGCCTCGTCGCCTGCGGTGATGTTGATGTACGCGGCGAGACTGGAGACTTGGATACCCGCTTCGTCGAAGGCGGCCTTGAACTTGGCAGCGTCGAACTTCCCGGACAGGTCGCAGTGTTTGGCTCCAACGCGGACCTCGCAGGCGTCGAAACCGGCGGACTTGGCGAAACTGATGACGGTGTCGAGGTCGTCACCACTGAACGGCGCGGTCAGCATCCCGACTTTCATGTCCTTCGTCCTCCCTGAATGGCGCAGCCTGGCGCCCTGCTGGTGTGACTGGCAAAGTGGCCAACACGGATCTGGTTCGCTCGCGGGTCATCAGAAACGCTGCGCGAGCGCTATCCCGCGGCAAAGTTCGCTGCCCGCATGACTTCCCCTCCGTCATCTTGCATGATTCCGCGCACCTTTGCCTACATCCTCCTCCCAACGCCCAAGAGGTATGTTCGGAGCACCTGCTCGGCAATGAAAGCCAGCAAGTCCCGTGCGCGGACGGGTTCCATGGCCTCCTCCAGTGTCATTGGTTCGTTCACGATGGGGAAGAGGGCGTGGAAGCCACGCGAGTGCAGTTCTGTGGCGTTCAGAGCGACCCCGCCGCCGATAGCCACCACGGGGATTCCAAGGTCCTTCGCCACATCCGCCACGCCGCTTGGCGTCTTGCCAAAAGCTGTCTGGAAGTCGATCCTACCCTCTCCCGTGATGACAAGCTCCGATCCCGCCATTTTCTCACGCAAACCAACGGCCTCGACCACGATCTTTACACCACTCTCGAGCTTTGCCCCGCAGAATGCCATAAGTCCCGCACCGAGTCCGCCTGCTGCTCCTGCCCCGGGGACTTCGGCCACGTTACATCCAAGGTCCCGGGCCATCAGATCGGCGAAGTGCCTCAGGCCGTCGTCCAGTGCCCTGACCATCTCCGGAGTAGCCCCCTTCTGCGGCCCATAGACGTGGGCTGCGCCCCGTTCGCCGAACAGTGGGTTATCGACGTCGCAGGCCACTCGGAAGGTGGCTTCTCGCACGCGCGGGTCCAGCCCTGACACGTCGATCCGCGCCACGTCCGCCATGCGCCCGCCGGTCACGCGGTTGATCTCGGCTCCATCCTCGCCCAGCATCTTCACCCCGAGCGCCTGGGCCATCCCGGCGCCGCAGTCAGTGGTGGCACTTCCGCCGATGCCCACGATCAGGTTCCGGCAGCCCATCTCGAGCGCCGCGAGGATCAGCTGGCCAGTTCCGAAGGTGCTTGTGAGCAGCGGGTTTCGCATGTCCGCAGGCACCAGCGGAAGCCCGGATGCAGCGGCCATCTCGATGACCGCGGTCTCGCCGTCTCCAAGCACCCCGAACACCGCGTCAACGGCTTCGCCGAGAGGTCCCTCGACAGTCCTGGTCACGAACTGCCCGGCTGTTGCCTCAACCAGCGACTGCACCGTTCCCTCTCCACCGTCGGCCATGGGGACGCTCTCGATTTCGACGTCGGGCAGCACTGTCCGCAAGCCCTTTTCGATGGCCTGGCAGACTTCCAGGGCGGTGAGACATCCCTTGAAGGAATCGGGAGCGATGGTGGTTTTCACTGTGTTGACCTCCAAAACAGACGGGGCAGCGACTTCGCGCCGCTGCCCCGGTTCATACTGGACAAGTTGACCACTTACAGGCCGGCCCACGCACGCTTCCAAATCCGCTTGGTCTGTGCAAGCACGATCTCGGATGTCTCGCCGGGCATGGGCTTGACTTCTACGGTGACGATGGGCTTCGCCGTGGGAAGGTCGCGCTCGAAGTAGCCGGAGTATTTGAGCGCCGAGAGGAATTGGCGCAGCTCCTCAGTCCCGTTCTCGCCACCGGGGTACTCGAAGCGGGGGTGGTAATCGCCATAGCCTTCCTGTGAGGGGTCGGCGCAGACGCAGTTGCCGACATGGACGTGAATGAGGTGGTCGCCCGCTGCCATGAGTGCGTCTGCGTAATCTTCGCGGAGCATCGGGATATGCGACAAGTCCAGCGTCAACCCGGTGTTCGAGATGCCCTCCGCCTTGAGTCTCTCCATAACCTCCGCCGCACGCGGGGTCGGGCCGAGCAGGCACGCTTTGTCGGTCTCGTGGTCGAATGTTTCGATGGACACCCAGCACACGTAGTTCTGCGCCTTGTCCTGCGAGTACTGGCAGACCTGTTTCATTGAATCAACGAGCAGGTCAAGCTCGATCTTCCGGGCCTCATCATTGCCTGGATCCTTGCCGGTCAGCACAGCGCAAATGCGGCAGTCCATCTCGTAAGCCGCGTCGATCGCCTTCTTGACCTCGTCGATGGCCGCCTTGCGTCCGTCCTCGTCTTGGTCATTGAGGCTGAGCTTGGCTCCCAGGAGTCCGGGCTGGGCTCCGAGACCCAGCTTCATGCCCGCCTCCTCGGCGATAGCCTTGAGCTTCGCGTGTACGCCGGGCTTCTCGCTGCGCCGCACTTCGAGAATGTCCCAGAAATCGTCTCGTGCGAGGTACTCCGCGCTTTGGATTACGTAGTCCGCATCCTGGCTTGCGGGAAACGCCATGAAATGGACGATCCCGACATCCATGCTGTTACGCCATGATTCCGTCATCACTTGGCCTCCATGATATGGCTAAGCCTGCTGGCAGGTCTTCCGTCAGCAGCCTGTTACGCACACGCACGTCTCCCCGCGTGTGGGCCGGGGAACGTCTGGCATTATATGGGGGGCGCGGAGCGAAAGTCAATTTCAGCCGTTCCACGCGCCGTCATTGTCCATCATCCCTCCCAAGGTATCTCCCTCACCCGCAGCACCTCGAGCTCAGGCAGGGCCGTGATCCGGTGCGACATGATCTGCTCGCGGATTACGTTCAGGCTCCCCAGGAGGGTGGTCATGAACCTGCGCATGAATGACAGCTCGCGCAGCATGTGCGGTTGCACGTAGTGCTCGCGGTGCTCCTCAATCGACGCCAGCAACCCCTCCATCTCCTCGAGTGCCGCTCCGAGACGGTCCGAACTCTCGGCGAGAGTCTGTCCGGAGCGTATCGCCTCATCCGCGGCCACGCCCATCGAGAGTTTGTGGTAGGCCGCGATGATGTTCATGCACGTGGTGAAAGCCCCGGCCATGACTGCGATCCGCTCACACTCAACCAGATATATCTGCTTGAGTTGCTCGTCCAACCAGTGCGCCTTGCTTAGCTCTCTGGCTGCACGGCGCGCCTCGGACCGCAGCCCCTCCAACTGGCTGGCGGACATTCCCGGAGGGGTATCCCAGATCGCCTCAAGCTGCGCCTGGGGGTAATTGTCCCGGGCCCGGGCCTGCTCGTGTGACTGGCCGTAGTCGTAGGCATACCGAAACAGGCTCCCGGCGAGAGAGACGCAGACGGGATCATCCACGATGCCGCTGAAATAGCGCAGACCCCGCAGCCCTTGGCGCCAGTCGTCCCCGAAAAGCGCCTTCGCATACTTGATTGCGAACTCCTCGGGCTCCCCGCCTCCCGCGTTGTTCCAGCTCCATTCGCTCAGTGCGCAGAAGTGACGGTGGAATGCGTTGTCGAAGACGCCGTAGCTCTCCGTCCCCTCGGCCTTTTCGGCCACACCAAGCCTCTCGGCCAGGAAGATGTTGTCAATGTGGCCTCGGTAGGGCATCTGGTAGAAGTAACCGGTCATCGGCGTCACCCAGCGCCGGAAGCCCAGCTCGGGCATGGTGGTCTCGAAGAAGTCTGAATACCTCCACCAGTGCAGGATGATGTTTCGGGTGAGGCCGGCCTGCTCGAATTTCGTGACCAAACTCTTGTTCATGGTTCCCCCACGAACTAGTTGGTCATGCCACATGCTGATGTGCTCGATGCCTTTCTCCTTGAGGTGGGACGCGATGCGCACTATGTAGTCCACATACCACTCGGCGTCTGGCCTCTGTCGGCATCTTGCGCATTTGCACCATGGGTCGATGCGCCGGTAGGGATAGTCCGGGTGCATGCCCACCAGCGGATATACTTCATCCGCCGCAATGTGGTACGAACGCACGCCGTGGGGCAGAAGGTAACGGTCACAGATCTCGTCGATGATCTGGAACATCACTTCATAGGTCCGCTCGTTGGACAGGCAAAAGCCATATCCTGTTGGTTCGCCATTTTCGTCCAACGCTGATATCTCCGGGATCAACCGCGGTATGAGGGTGTTGTGGCCCGGCGTATTGAAATGCGGGCGCACCATAACACCACGCGTCTGGCCGTAGGCTACAACTTCTCCGAAGAAATCATCCTCCACCATCCGGGGCAGGTACTTGAGGGTCTTCCACTCCCCGGCCTTGCGGGAGTAGTACTCGATCGTCTGGGGGCGGTTGAGCTCCGGGAATCCCTTCAGCGGTACGAGCAGGAACTCGGAGACTTCGCCCTCGTACTGGATCGGCCAGCAGTTGTAGATGCCGATGGTCAGCACGTTGAGCTTCATCCTCGACAGGATGTCGATGGCGTTTTTCCAGTCTTCGAGGGTCATCAGGTCCTGTCCCCAGCGCGACTCTGCGAACAGGCCGCGCCACGCAAGATCTGGCCAGTCGCGGATCACGCCTGCCGGCGCGATAATGCTCTCACCATCCCTGCACATTAGATTGCAGAGTGTCACTGCGCCGTAATATGCCCCAAGCGCCGCTGATGCCCGGATCGTCGCCCCCTGTCCATCGATACGCAACTCGTAGGCCTGTTCGCGGTTTTGGGGGGCGAACTCGGCCGCGTCGTCGTAGATTTCTATCCGGATTTGGCCTCCAACTTCGCGCACGAGGTCGCGGCCCAATTTCGTGGCCGTGCGCTCCAGTTCGAGGATCGCAGACTGAATCAGTGGTCCGGCTTGATCATCCGCGAAAACGCTGAGAGCGGCCGGTCCTGATGCCAATGCAACTGTGTCGCCCGACCATTGCTGAAATTGCGGCTCGGGGAAGATTACGACCTCACTTGGCATGGGATAGTCGCCATCCTATTTGAGCTTGCTCTCTACTGCCCGGCTAGTCACACCCGGTCATCTCAGTCCCGGCTCGCCAGTTCCTTCTCTTTCTGGTCAGCCAGCGCCTCCTGGCGTAACGCAGCAACGCGCTCCATCTCCATCGGCTCCCAGTGAGGGCAGCGATCTTGGCCGCACTGCCCGAAATCGGAGAGCCTCTCCACGAGTTTCTCGCAACTCGCGTAGTAGACGTTCACATCATGGGCCCCACCGTACTGGTCCACCTCAACACCCATGTTCAGGTGAGCGCACCGGACTTCATCAACGATGGCCCTGGCTCTGCAACCGCCGCAAGCGCTGGGCACAACCTCGGCGGTTGTATACCGACGGTCGCGGATGGCAATGGCGCAAAATGTGCGCCCCTTGTAGATGTAGCGAAAGGGACATGGAGCGTGCTCAGGCATCGAGGGGCTTCTGCCTCCATTTCAGGGTCTGGACGGTGCTTTCTGCGACGGCTCCACGGTGACCTGCCCCGGATGTGGAAGAGCCGACCGTGTCTACGGTCGGCTCCTGTGGATCACTCTCGTGGATGCGGCCACCGTTCACCTGACGCGCGGGTGGCAACGGCCTAGAATTTGTAGTCGAACTTCAGGCGACCCTCGTAATTGTCCTTCACATCAGGAAGGCCGTCTGTGACATCCGTCTTGTTGAATTGAAGAGTGAGCTTATTGCCCTCTTCATCCCACTGCTTCTCATACTGGAGCGAGAAGGTCGACGTGGGCGTGTTGGCCGGTTTGTTCGCGACCAACTCCACAAAGTCGCCGGAAGCGTACGCGAACTGGATAGCGCCGCCCCGGTTCACCTTACCACCTGTGAGCTTCATCTGGAGCCACTGGTCAACGCGGTCATCGACTGTGGCCTTCTCGGGATACTCGCAATACCGATAGGAGAGCCCCAAAGCCACATCACTGAACACCGTGCTCTCCAGACTGGCGTCGTACATGTCCGCGCCGCGGATGCGTTGCTTCTTGGGATCCCTGGGGTCAATGACGTTCTGTGACAGTTTCAGTCCCAGCCGGGCATCGCCCAGGGGCAGACCCAAGCCGTATTCGCGTCGGGGATCGGGCCGCCCCTTCGCATCCTCGTAGGCCAGGGAATACTGAACCTCATTCGCGTCCCCGTGAACCATATCCACCTGGATGGTCGGTTCGCCGAGATCCGTCAGCTTCGTTTCATCGTACTCCTGGTAGCGAACGCTGGTCTCTACGTTGCGCTTGCGGTCGCCGAAGCCCACCTCAACTACTTTCATCAGGTCGCCGTCCGCATTATGGTCGTCCGTGGAGGTGAGCGCTGCGCGCAGACGCAGATCCGATGGTTTCTCGTTCTTATGCTGCAACACCAGCGTCCTCTGGATCAATGGGCTCTTATCAAGCTGCTCCTTCTCCAGGTAACGCCAGTTCAGCGCGAGCCGCTTCGAAAGGCTGTAGCCCATGTCCACGCGGCGCTCATCGGTCTCTTTGAGCGGGCCGAGATCGACGATCCGGTAATCACCGGTGATTTGCAGGGCTTCCGTCGGTTTGGCCTCGACCGCAAAATGCGTCGTCCGGTGCTCGATGTCTCCCGGCAGGTCCTTCGCTTCCCAGTCCGCCTGGATCGACGCGGTCTGGGCAATCGGGACCTTCGGGCTGGTCACGTTGACTACTCGCGTCTGCTTTTCCTGGCCGCTGGGGGTAACCTCGGTCACCGCCTGGCGCCTCACGGTTACCTGCCCCGGCTTGGTCGGGATCGCAAACTGCGTCACGAGGCTGTTCTGCTCGCTGCCGTCGGCCCGGTTCAGCGCCGCATACTCATACTGGGTCTGCACCTTGCGGTCGATGACCATTATCGGCGCCGCAGCGCTTGCCAGGAACCGTATGGACTTGCCGTCGGGGCCACGCTCGGTGATGCGCTGCAGGTCCGGGGTGACCGGCGTTCCGAACAGCGTCAGAGGCATCAGAAGGTGAGCAGTCCGGATCTCCTTGAAGGGCTGGCCTGGCTTGGGTTGCAGGCCCTGGATATCATACGTGAAGCTCGAGCCCTTCACGAAATGGGAAAGCGGCAGGTTCAGCTTCGCGATCCTTTCCTTGCTCACCAGTGCAGTGTCCGCCTGTACGCTCTTGGACGTGTAGCTGATGCCGGCATCCGTCCCAAAGAAGCGGAACGGGAGACTGAAGGCCATGTTGGTCGTCTTGTTGTCCTTGCCCTTGTCGTACCGCATCGCCCGGGTCCACGACGCGGAGACGTCGTAGCCTCCGAGCTTGGTCGTGAAACTCGCGGCGCGGTCCTCGGCCATCAGCTTCTCATCCTGCTGGACGGTGCTCGCATCATATTTCATTGCGAGGACCGTGCCATCGAACCGGAACGGAATCTGGTAAGACTGCTTCTTCGTTTCAGTGACCGACATGTTCTGGCGCTTGGCCTCGTTGGCGATCGAGAAGACAGCCGCGCCGCTGTTGAACTGTCTCGTCAGGCTGATGTTCCGGCTCTGTGAGTGAAGTCCCGTCTCCCGGTTCGCATGCGCCTGGGCGTAGCCGGCCGTCAACTTCGTCTGCGCCCAGAGGCCGGTGTCCAGCTGAAAGCTCTCTGTGCGGAGTTCATCCGGTTGCTGGTCGGGCTTCGCAATGGACGTGAGACCGCGCCGGTATTGCAGATTAGCCTGGCCGCCGAGTATCGACAGGCCCTGCTTTATGCCCATCTCCTCGGTGGTGTTGGTCTGCGTGTTCTGCAAAGGCGCGAAGGGATCGTCTGCCGAGGCTGTGAGCGTCTTGACAACGCTGCGCTTGTAGTCCAGCGTGCCGGTGCTCTTGCCGCTCCCATAGCCCTGCTGGAGGGACATGGTCGTCTTCTCGCTGCCACCCAGGCTCATCCCGGCGAGGTCAATCGTTTCAGTGCGTTCGCGGTTGAACCCCATCACGAGACCTTCGAGGGCTGAGAAGGTGACGCCTTCCTGGGTCACCCCGCGGATACCCATCCCGAAAGGCCTGCCCTTGGCATCCACCCGGTCCTCATCGAACTTGCGGGTGACTGTCAGGCCTTCGGCGGCACCCCATTCGAGGTCAAACTGGTACAGGTCAAGCTGGTGCTTCCCTCGGACCCAGTCGTGGCTCTCGTCGTACAGGATGCTCTCCAGTGGGTTGTTCAGAGGCTGCAGGCTCTCAAACCCTGCCTGTCCGGAAGGCTGCAGACTCTCCTGCTGGAAACTCTCGGTATCCGCCACTGGAGGGACTGTGGGGGTCGGCCGGATGCTTTCCACGTTGATGCGCAGACCCGCATGCTGCGCGGTCGCACTCACAGACACGATCGCAAGCAGGAAGATCAGCGACAGTTGCAGATTAGTTTTGATGAGTTTTGCCATGGTCATCAGGCCATGCCGACTATATTTTGTAGTAGACGTGAGCAGACTCCTCCGCCCTGTATAACTATAGACACCGCCTGCCCCATTATTGTTTCGTGGTTCGGCGGAAAACTGCACCAAATCCCCCGGCGGCCGGAGCATTCTACACGGCGAGTTTGTAGCCCAGGCCCTTGACCGTCAGGATCACCCGCGGCCTTCGGGGGTCCGGCTCGATCTTCTGTCGCAGGTTCGAAATGTGCACCTGGACCGCGTGGGCATCTCTGTCCTGGGGCCAGAGCGCTTCAAGAAGGCGCTCTTTGGAGAACACCCACCCGGGGTGCTCGGCAAAGAACATGAGCAGCCGAAGCTCGGTTGCACTCAGCTCGACCAGCCGCCCATCAACCTTCACCAGGGCGCGGTCTGGGTCGATCTCCAGCGGCCCCACTCGCATAACCCCCTGGCTCGGCAGGGACCTCCGGCGCAGAGCGGCGCGAACACGGGCCCGCAGTTCATTCAGATGGAAAGGTTTGCGTACATAGTCGTCGGCGCCCAACTCCAACGCCGTCTCCGCTGTTCGCGCGTCGTCCCGCCCGGTGATGACGATGACGCGGGGCCCCTGAAGCCCCACGATCTCCTTGCAGACCGACATGCCGTCAATGTCCGGCAGGCCCAGGTCAAGCAGCACAAGTGCGGGAGGGTGTTCGCGAACGCTGAGAAGGGCCTGCGCCCCGGTCACCGCTGTCCGGACCCGTTCGCACACACCCTTCACCATCTGGGCAAGGGTGTTCGCCAGATCGACGTCGTCCTCGACGATGAGCACGTCCCAGTCCCGGCGAGTATCTGCCATTCTATTTTTGCCCTCGGACCTGCGGCTGTGGCCCATCAGCGCAACCGTGAACTCGACAACCTCTCTCGGACCAGACGCGCGCCACTGGTCCGCTTCCCCAGGGAAGTTGCAGCCAAATTGAACCTGTCTGGAAGCGGAGTGAACCTCCGTCACCTACACTGATCGCCGTCAGTTTTCGGGAGGGCACGGGTTTTCGCCGTTCGCTGCACCGACCCGGCATCGGTGCACTGCGGCCAATCGGGGGGCGAGCCCACAACTCGATGCTACCATACTCACAGAGGTAGTTCAAGGCCGCGCCCTGGGGCAGATCACGCTCCGGGGCTTGCGAACAGAGACCCTGGCCCTCCCGACCTTCTACCTGACGCCGCTTCGGTCCTGCTTTTCCCACCGCCACTGCCCGCATTTCTTGCCTGCGCGACGCCGCATCGCAGACAGGCCTACAGACTCACGCCTTTCGCCTGTGCGTCCGCGTAAGCCGCCGCGATCACCCTATGGGTGTGCAGGGCCGTCTCGGCGTTGCTGATCAGCTCTTGCTGCCCTCTCACCGCCGCCAGGAAGTTGGCGAACTCGCCTTCGAAGCGATCGCCAGGTTGCACCTCGTGGTCCAGCCATTCTCCCGATCCCTTGGGCTGGAAGCGAACCGGGCCCGCGAAGTAGTTGTCGATGCGGATGACACCCTTCTCGCCGATGATCTTGAACTCCGTGTGGTCGCCGGGCAGGGAGTAGCCCACGAGGATCTCTCCGAAGCAGCCATTCTCTCCCTCGAAGATCATCACGGCAACGTCATCGGTCTCCATATCCTGCAGGAGCGTCCCCGCGCGGCAGGAGACATTCGCAACCTTCCCCATGAGGAACTGGTATATGTCGGCTGCGTGTGAGCCATTGTCAATCAGCGCACCGCCACCAGCCTGTGCCTTGCTGGCCCGGTGGTTGCCCGAGAACTCAACCCAACCCGCGAAAGCGCAGCGGAAGAACAGGGGCTTGCCGAGAACGCCCGAGTCCAGCAGCTGCTTCACCTTGAGAATCGGCGGGTGCCAGCGGTGGCAGTAGGCGATCATGAGCTTCGCGTCCATATCTCGCGCTGCCTGGGCCATCGCCTCGGCGTCCTCGGTGGTCGCCGCGATGGGTTTCTCGCACATCACGTGGACTCCGCGCTGCATGGCCTCGATCGCCATCTCCCGGTGCAGGAAGGGCGGCGTGCAGATGCTGACGACGTCGAGGCTCTCCTCATCCAGCATCTTCTTCCAGTCGGTATACCCCTTGAAGCCATACTTGTGGGAGACGCTCTTGGCGAGTTCCTCGCTGATGTCGGCTCCTGCCACAAGCTGGACACCCTCGGCCTTGCGGTAGTTGGAGATATGCTGCCCGGAGATGCCCCCGAGCCCGATCACGCCTGCTCTGAGTGTCTCTGACACAGGCTACTTCACCTTCCCACTGCTGGTAGTGTGCGGCCGTCGGTTGGCCGTTCGCATCGTCAACGCTTTTTCGCCGCCATCTCTCGTGTTACCTCTTAGCGCCGGCGTCTCGCCTCAACGTTACCTCACGTTCTGCTGTTGCCATTCATAGATGGAAGGCACCGGGGGCACGGGCCGCGCTGCATCCTGCAACTCCAGCGCCTGATTCCCCTCAGTAACCAGCGGCTTGCCCAACCCGGCCGCGAACTTCCCGCTTCCTCCGTAGACACGGTTGCCGATGATCTCCACCCCGCTGCAGTCCGGAGTGGCAAGCATCACCATCGGGGAAGTGCTGTCCTTCAGTACGAAGACATTGCCCTTGATGATATGGTCGAAACTGGCGGTCTTCATGAATACACCACGACCGGCGGCCACGGTGAAGCGGTTATACAGGATCAGCCAGTTCTCGTTCATCCCGCCCATCCACAGGCCGTCTTTCGGCGATGTCACGTCGCAGTTGTAAACCACATTCCGCGGCCCGTTGGGGCCATGGGCCGTATCTTCCGGAGGCGATGCCCACATCCCGAAACCGTAGCCCCCATTGCCGTAAGTGGACTCGATAATGCAGTTCTCGAACAGGTTCTCGTTTGTCCAGCCGGAATGCCACTGGCCGTCACTGTCGTGGAACACGCTGTTTCGGATAACGCATCCGCTGGCGGCCCACTGGTACAACGGCGCGTGGCGGAACTTGAAGGTCTCACAGTCCTCCATGAGGCAGTCGAAGCAGTTCTCCCAGCCGGTATAGGCCGTCCCGCCTCCACCCTTGTACCAGGCATCATCGAAAACGCAATCCCTAATCTCGCAGAACTTTGCATTCCCTCCATAGACCGGATTGCGTCCGCACTTCCTGACCGTAACCCCTCGCGCCCAGCAGTTCCAGGCCCAGTTGAACTGTGCGGTGGTGATCCACAGGTCCTCAGTCTGCTCGATGCTGAGGCCCTCCAGCCCGCAGTTCTCTGTCGCGACCAGTTTCTGAACATACGAGCCGTCGATCACCGGGAACTCGATCCGCAGAGGCTGGGCCAGCGACACCTTGTTCCCGTCGACACCCGTGATCTCTACCATGTAGCGCCGGTATGTGCCCCACGGGCACTTGTTTCTTGTGAGCTCCTTCCAGCGTTCCGTTGCCGGGCCATCAATCAGGATGCGGTCTCCCGCCTTCAGGTCGCCGGCGTCCTGGAGCTCAATCTGTGTCGCGCCGCGCTTGCCGTCCTGCGCGAGGAGCCTCTTCGGCCCGACCAACCCCTGGCCCGAGAACGTGATGGCCGCCTGCGACCAGGGAACCAGGTTCTTCTCGGTGTAGGCTGAATCAACATCAATAGTAATCTGGCCTGTTCTCTCCGAACCGTCCTGGTATTCCGCGACGCCTCTGAGTGTGTGCTTGCCGTCCGGTACCTTGCCGACCACCTGGCTACCCCAGGCCGTCATTGCAAATGTATTGCCTGAGTGCGCGCTGCGTTCCCAGCTCTTGATTACCACGTCGTCCACCATGAGTCGCATCTTCATCAGCTTCGCGGGAACGGCGTGCATCTCAAGCTGCGTGTTCCTGCCTACCTTCGCCCCGTCCTGAGGCGCGTAGATTGCCACACCGCTTTCGGGAAGCGCATATCGGAAGATGATTCTGGTCTTGCCTGCTCCCTGTCCCCGGATGACCACGCCGGAGTCGCGGATGGTCACCGGCCGATCCATGTAGTAAATGCCCTCCCCCAGCACCACCGCTCCGCCGCCCGCCTTGCCGCAGGCCACGCAAGCCCTGTCCAGGGCTGCCGCGTCATCCTCATCGTCGTTGGCCACACCACCAAAGTCCGCGAGGTTCGCGAACGCCCGGACTTGCGGGATGCCCCCCTGCACTCCACACTTCGTCCAGTTCGGGTATACGATGCCATCAGGCCCGACGACATCGGCGGCCGTGAGGCGACCAGTCTCTTCCGGGCGGATCTTGTACTGGGGTTCCCAGGGAGGCTTCAGCGCATCCGCTCCCAGGGACACGAAATGCAAATCATCGAGATACGCCTCCACGATAGCGTGGCTGTAACTGTGCACCCACAACTCCAGGAAAGCGGCTTCGTCGCCCACATAGATCGGCAAGGTGAAATCTACCCACTGCTTCCCCGAGCCTCCAAGGCCCATCTGGAAAGTATCCCCCGGCGCAACCAGGGCCCCGTCCTTTCCCTGGACACGCACGTACATCCCCAGGCCGGAACCGGAGACCGGAAAGAGCTTCCCGCGCAGTTCATAGACCCCCGCGCCCGGGATAGCGACCTTGGTCGCCACTGCATGGGAACCGTTCTTGTCGTGAGAGTCCACCACTTTGAGGGAGTACTTCCCACTCGCGGCCTGTTCGTCCGATACGACCGTCTTGACGCCGTCGAACTCCTGGATCTGCCAGCCTTTGGCTCCAGCCTCGAAGTCGCCGTTGGGTATGGGGATTACCTCCGGCGCGGGCGACGCTACGGCAGCGAGCAACGCAAGCGCCAGACTCAGAGAGATTCTCGTGGAATGCATCAGAAACCATCCCCTGGGGTGTGAAAATCGCGCTGATCCATTCGCGCCGCCTGGAGATCAGCCGCCGGAGAACCGGCTTGGGCGATCAGGATCGGCCTGCGCAGCCCCCCGCCGCCCTTGCCACATTGATGTTCCGCACTGGAAGCCACCAGACCTGCCGGACCTCGGAAGTCCGAAGGCCGGACATAGCAACGGCTCCCGCGGGAGGAACGGGAGCCGATAGAAAGGCGGGTGTCAGCCGGGAACAGTATCATGGCGTGATCATTGCTTCGTTTTTTCTCGCCGCTGACGCCCGCTCTTGGCCTATTTTTACCCACAGGCCAGCACAGGCAAACGCAGCACGCATCTCGAGGGGAGAGGGAAAAAAGGAGCGCGCGGGCCCTGTGGGGGGTGACAGGGCTCGCGCTCACATGGAACGAAATCGCCGGGCGCTTGTCTTTGCGGGGCAACGCGGGTACCAGCGTGTCTCCGGCGACCTCATGCGTCCCATGTGTGTTCAGATCATAGCACAATCTCAAGCTAGACTCAAGGGCCAAATGGCAAAAAAGGTGCGTTCCCCGAAAACAGGTGCGTTTCGTGGAGCCCGAGCCTCATCTTTTTCCTCGGGCGTACCCGGCAATGAAAAAAGGCTTAGCTCCTACCCAACAGCCCGTGAAGCGGGCGGCACGACCCCGCAGCATGTCGATCATTTCTGTCGCCTTCGGGGGCTTAGGCGATCCGAGGCGTACCGATTCCACAGGTTCCGTTCCGCTTCGCTCCACTCCACCCGTGGCTATAGGCTACCGCCCGCTTCGCGGACTGTGAGGCAATAGGCCCACCAGCGGGATTTCCACACGCTCCAGATCAGCGGAGCTCATGTCAGAGAGGGAGGCCGCCCGATTTCTGCGGGTCCAGAGACACTCCGTGACGGCGGAACTTATTCCAGACAGGCAGAGCGGATGCTTTTGTTGGGCCCAGAGACGCTCGGGACAGCGTCAGAAAACGCGCAGATGCTTACAGGACTGAAACGGCCTCAGCGAAAACTGCCTGTCGGTTATGTGCGGGCGGCAAATCATCGCGATGCCCGGCGGCAGTGGGGAGGACCTGCCCCGGATCCGGATGGACGCCCTGTTCGTCGCCAATGGGGTCGCTTCCCGAAAACCTGGCGGTGCTGCTGCGCTTCGCTTTCGTGAAGTGTCCGACGGAGCTTGACGAAGGCGGTGTGTCGCGTCTATCCTTGCTCGAGTGCATCCGGCTCCGACAGGCCTGAATCCGGCTGGAAACCGGGAGCGAAGCAATTGTCACCGAGCCCGCGACGGATATACATCTTGGGTTCCACCGGCTCTATCGGCCGACAGACGCTGGACGTTGTGGCGCGCCATCCCGGCGCCTTCGATGTCGTCGGCCTGGCTGCCGGAACAAGGGTGACCGCGCTCCTCGAGCAGGCGCGAGACCACGGCGTTCGGGCAGTCGGGGTCACAGGTGAGAGTGCGGGCACGGAACTGCGGGGCGGTGTGTCAGGACTGCAGACTGCCGTGGGCATGGATGAGATCTGTGCCCAGATGGTCTCTCTGAAGCCGGACCTGGTGGTCGCGGCCATGTCCGGGGTTGTCGGGCTCATACCGGTGATGGCCGCCGTCTCTGCCGGGCTTGACGTCGCTCTGGCCAACAAGGAGCCGCTGGTAGCCGCCGGCGAGCTCGTAACGGGCACAGCTGCCCGCACAGGCTCCCGCCTCATTCCCGTCGATTCCGAAATCTCCGCCGTGTTCCAGTGTCTTGAGGGGCCGTCCCGCCCATACCTGAAGCGTGTCCTGCTGACCGCCTCCGGTGGCGCCTTCCGTGACCTGTCGCGGGAGGAACTGGCGCGGGTCACTCCCGAGCAGGCGCTCAATCACCCGACCTGGAACATGGGGCCGAAAATAACCGTTGATTCTGCTACACTGGCAAACAAAGGGTTCGAAGTCTTTGAACTCAAGTGGTTGTTTGACCTCGACTTCTCAGACATCGAGGTCCTCATACACCACCAGAGTATCATTCACTCCCTGGTAGAGTTCGTGGACGGGTCGATCCTTGCCCAGATGAGTCTGCCGGACATGCGCTTTGCGATCCAGTACGCTCTCACCTGGCCGGAGCGCGTGGCGTCAGACTACCCGCGCCTGGACCTGGCGCAGGTCGGCAGTCTCACATTCGGACAACCGGATCTGGTCAAGTTCCCTTGCCTGCGTCTCGCCTTCGACGCCGGCAAAGCGGGCCGCAGTTACCCCGTGGCACTCAATGCCGCCAATGAAGAAGCGGTGGACCTGTTTCTGTCTCGCAGGATCGGGTTCACGACGATACCTGAACTGGTGGAAAGGGCGCTGGACGAGCATGATCCGGCTGATGTCAAGTCCCTCGATACCGTGCTCGCCGTGGACGCCGACACACGCAAGCGCGTGCGAGAGTTGGTCAAGAGTGACAGATACGTGTAGCTCATTACGAGATGTGGCCGGCGAAGCGGAGGTATCCTGAACTTCATGGAATGGTTACTCTCGGGGGTGAACTCGGTTCTCGCAATTGGGGTAGTGCTGGGGTTGTGCCTGTTCTTCCACGAGGCGGGCCATTTCATCGCGGCCAAGGCCTTCCGGATGCGGGTCCACCAGTTCGGCCTGGGCTTTGGCCCTGCCATCTGGAAGCGGCGCATCGGCGAGACACTTTACAGCATCCGTCTGGCTCCATTGGGCGGCTTCGTGCAGATCGCCGGGATGGATGGCGAGGACCGGAGTGTCCCCGACAGTTTCTACAGCCGGCCCCGTTGGCAGGGCGCCATTGTAATCTGTGCCGGCGTTTTCATGAATATCGTGCTCGCGGTTCTCGTATATTGGGCCGTCAACGTGGGCTCGGGCATGCCCATCCCGGGCGACCGCTCCGTGGTGATACGAAAGGTCTTCAGTGGCGGTCCTGCTGCGTCCGCCGGCATCCAGCCAAATGATGAGATCATCGGGCTGGCTGGAAGTCATCGGTCACTGGAAGTCACCGATGTCACCGCCGGATCAGTGGGTGACAAGATGGGGCTGCGACCCGGTAGCCGCATCTTCCAGATAGGCGACAAGCCCGTGGCTGTCCCAGCCGATGTCCTGCGCGTGCTCAGCGCGGGGCTGCCCAAAGGCCACCGTATCTGGGCGGTCAACGGTGAGGCCAAGGGCATCGAAGATGCGGTCATTCCCCTCAAGGCACCTTCCCCTGACGTGTTTGCCGGCGTGCCGGATAACATCACGAACCCCGAGGCTGACCGTCTGCTGGGGAAACTCCTGGGCGTGCGGTTTGCGCCCATGGACCAGTTTACCGCGCACCGGTTCATCTCTGCCAGACCCGGTGAGACCATCACTATTTCCATCCTGCGCGGGGACGAGACCGTCAATGTGCAACTCAAGCTCGCCAGCGACACCGATCGCGTGGAGATGGTGGCGTCTGACGGCAAGCTCACCAGCCCTCACAGGACGGTGGGGCGCATTGGGATCACTCTCGGGCCGGACGTGAAGCCAACCGGCGTATTCTACGGGCTGCAACTCGCCCTGGTGCAATCGTACAACGCCGTCGCTACAGTGTTCGTGGCCTTCAAGGCGATGGTACTTGGAAAAATCGCCGCCGAACCCGCGGGCCCCATCGGGATCATGGCGATGACTGCAGAGCGCGCCAAACTGGGCTGGGCATCGGTCTTGTCACTCTGCGGGCTGATCAGCGCCAATCTCGCGGTCATCAACATGCTGCCCATGCCCCCGTTTGATGGCGGGCATATCCTGCTCATATCTGTTGAATCGGTCCTCAACCGCTTCGGGCGGCGACTCGACGAACGATTCGAAATGCTCGTCCGGGTCGCGGGACTTATCATCGTCGTGAACGTCTTCGTCCTGCTCACCTACAAGGACATCGCCAATCTCGTGAAGTACGGGACGTACTGAGGGACCCGTATGGCCCACGCAAGTTCGGCGGACTGGGTTCGCCGACCGACACGCGCGGTGTCGGTCGGCAGCGTTCTTATCGGGGGTGGGGCTCCCGTCTCCGTTCAGTCCATGACCAAAGCCGACACCGCTGACGTCGACGCTGTGCTCGCGCAGATCAGAGCCTGCCACGATGCAGGCGCACAGATCATCCGCGTCGCCATCCCCGGCCGCCACGTTCTCGACGGCTTCGCGCGTATCTGCGAACTAAGCCCGCTGCCCGTGGTTGCAGACATTCACTTCGACCACCGCCTGGCAGTTGAGGCCGCACGCTTGGGCGCTTCCAAGCTGCGGATCAATCCAGGGAATATCGGCGGCGATGATCGCCTGGGCCCCGTAGTCGAGGCGGCTGCCGCAGCCGGGATCCCCGTGCGCGTTGGTGTGAATGCGGGGTCACTGGAAGCCGATTTGTTGGATCAGTACGGCGGGCCCACCGCAGATGCCTGCGCCGCCAGCGCCTACCGCAGCGTGGAGCGCATGACCCGCCTGGGGTTCTCGAATCTGGTGGTATCCATCAAGGCGTCCGACGTCCCGCGCACCGTCCGGGCAAACCAGCTTTTCGCCAAAGACAGCGATCTGCCGCTGCATATCGGCATTACGGAAGCCGGCTTTGGCGAGTCCGGTCTGGTCAAGTCCGCAGTGGGGTTGGGCGCCTTGCTATCTCGGGGCATCGGGGATACCATACGGGTCTCATTGACCGGCCCCCCGGTGGAGGAAGTGCATGCGGGCAGGGACATACTCAAGAGCCTCGGACTGCTCTCCGGCCCTGAGCTTGTTTCCTGTCCCACCTGCGGGCGCTGTCGCGTGGATCTTGGCACCCTCGCGAGGCAGGTCGCCGGGCTCCTGCCCGGCATCGATGATGACATCGTGATCGCCGTCATGGGCTGCGAAGTCAACGGTCCGGGGGAGGCCCGAGAGGCCGACATCGGCCTGGCCGCCGGCAAGGACCGGGTCACGCTGTTCCGGGGCGGAGACGTCATTCGCTCTGTGCCCTTCGAACAGGCGCTCACTGCTCTGCAGGAAGAACTCGAGACCTTGCGCTCCGAGCGCAGTCGCGGGTAATGCCTGCGCTGCACAGTAGACCCTCGCGCTTGACCAGCGCTTAGGATTGCGGGGAAACCAACCGTGCGACTGAAAGTCGTTGCCTGTGGAGTGTTCGAGCCCGAACTCACCGCACTTGCGGAAGAGACCCCCAATGAGGTGCACCTGCATTTCCTTGATGCCGGGCTGCACGCCACGCCGGATCGTCTGCGCATTGAGACCCAGGCGCAGATCGACGCTGCGGTGGGGCAGGGATACGACGGTGTCGTCGCCGGATACGGCCTTTGTGGACGAGGCACTTCGGGGATACTTGCCGTGGATACCCCTGTCGTCATCCCCCGCGTACACGACTGCATGACTCTCTTCCTCGGTTCCCGCGAGGAGTACCGGCGCCAGTTCTCGCGGCACCCAGGAACTTTCTACACCACCCCCGGTTGGTACGAAAAGAAGTCCCTGGGGGATCGGCTCAGCGAGTCTCGCAACGAGACCCTGGAAGATATTCACAACGACGTGCGATTCCCCGAACTCGCCGAGCGGTTTGGCGAGAGCAATGCAGAGCATATTATCTTCTTCTTCGATAGCTGGAAGCGCAACTACACTCGCGCCGCGTTCATCGACACCGGCGTCGGAGCCACCGGCCGGTATGAGGATTACGCGCGTCAGATGGCTGAAAGCTTCGGGTGGGAGTACGAGCGCATCCCCGGCGACGTATCCCTCTTGCGTGAGATACTGGATGGACGGTGGGACCCCTCCCGTGTCCTCGTGCTGCAGCCCGGCCAGCGTTCGGTCCTCACTGGAGATGACAGCATCTTCGCCGCCGTGGACGTTCGCTCAGGCCAGGAGGCTACGGCGACCGCCACAGAGCCGGAGCAGCAGCAGGAGTCCGTCGCCGTTCCGGTTTTCTCGGGTTCATCCTGCACCAGTCCCGGACGCATCGTGCGTCCGAAGCGCAGGGGCGAGCCTCAGCCGTCGCTCACTCCGGGCAGTATGCTTGGGCTCGGCATCGACGCCGGCGGCACCTACACTGACTGCGTGCTGTACGATCTCGCGTCGGAGCAGGTCGTGGCGAAGTCCAAGGCGCTCACCACCCGCCATGCGTTGATGATCGGGATCGACGAGGCCCTCGACCGCCTGGACATCGCAGACCCATCCCGCGTAGTCCTGGTCGCTCTTTCTACGACCCTCGCCACCAACTCAATCGTCGAGGGCAAGGGCGGCATTCCCGGCGCCCTGATCATGTCATCTGCAGTCGGTGGGACGCTGGACCTCGACTGGAAGCATACTCGCTTCATTGCCGGCCAGATGAGCATCGGCGGCCAGGAACTGGAACCTCCCGATCCCGACCAGATTGCGGCTGCGGTGGACGACCTTCTCGCCTCGGGCGTCGACGCCTTCGCGGTCTCTGGCTACTCCAGCGTGAAGAACCCGGCGCATGAGATCCTGGTCCGCGACATCATCCGCCGTCGGTCAGACCTTCCCGTAGTCTGCGGGCATGAGCTGTCCAGCCGGCTCAATTTCGTGAGCCGCGCCAACACGGCGATTCTCAATGCGCGGCTCATGCCGGTCATTCGCGAGTTGCTCGACGCCGTTGAGGCCTCACTGCAGCGGCGCGAGATCCGTGGCACGCTCATGGTGGTCAAAGGTGACGGTGCGCTGGTTAACCGCGCCACCGCTCTTGAGCGGCCTATCGAGACAATTCTCTCCGGCCCCGCAGCCAGTGTCTCCGGTGCCAAGCACCTCACCGGTCTTTCCGACGCCATCGTCCTCGACATGGGGGGCACCACCACCGACACCGCAATCATCGAAAACGGGCTGGTCCGCATCAGTCCCGAGGGCGCACGAGTTGGCGGTTGGTTCACCAGTGTGGAGGCAGCCGATATCTCCACCGTTGGCCTGGGCGGAGACTCTCACATCGACTTCACGGCCGACCGCAAGCTGCTTGTGGGGCCGCGCCGAGTCGTGCCGCTAGCCTATCTCTGCGGCCGGTATCCTGAGGCGCGCCGGTTCCTCGAAACCATCGACCCGACCACACAGCAGGAGCGCTCTCGGGCAGCCGCCCTCGACTTCTTCATCCTCGTTCGCCCAGACTACCGCGGGCCTTTGAGCGACCGCGAGCAGGCCATCTTGAAAGCCCTGTCTGACGGGCCGTTGTCCCGCAGTATTCTCGCGCTGCGCCTGGGCATCCAATCCCCGAGCCTGCTGCGCACGGCCCGGCTCGAAGAACTGGGAATCGTACAGCGCTCCGGCTTCACGCCCACCGACGTCCTGCATGTCACCGGTGAGTTCAGCGCGTGGGATGCGGAGGCATCGAAACTCGCACTGGATATATTCGCAGGTCTTTACGGAGCCGCTCCTGACGAGGTGATCCGTGCGGTGAAGCAAGCGGTGGTGGAGCGCCTGGCAGGGCAGATTCTTGCCCGCGAGTTGCCCGACTGGCCCGCTGGCGATCCTGACGGCTGGCCGTCTCTGGTGCACACCGTGTTTCGTCCGAAACCTGGTGCACACTTGTCTGCGCAACTGGCGTACAAGCGCCCGATTGTCGCTCTTGGGGCGCCGGTGGAGCCTTTTTTCCCGGCGGTTGGCAGCTACCTCGGTGCGCAAGTGGTCATTCCACAACACGCTGAAGTGGCCAATGCCATCGGCGCAATTGCCAGCGAAGTTGTGGTGCGCGAGCAGGCGGTCATCCGGCCCGGTGAAATTGTGAACTTCGTGCTGCACACCCGGGCTGGCCGGTACGAATACGACGACCTGCACGAGGCGATCGAGTCTGCAAAGAGCGAGACAGCCCAGTTGGCGCATGAACGAGCGCTGCGGTCTGGAACGGCTTCGGCGCAGGTCCGCCATATTGTCAACGAACGGCGGGCGCTTTCGGCAGACGGAGACAATGTGCTCATCGAGGTTCTCGTCGAGACAACCGTGAGCGGCAAGCCTGAATTGCGGGCGGCCACCTGATCGCCCCATCCTTCGTGCGCATCAACTCCCCGGATCCGCGGGTGTCCAGTCTGTGAAGAAAGAAAGCGACCTCACACCCATGTACCGCCAGTGGGCGCAGGCTAAGCGGGACTATCCCGATGTCCTGCTCCTGTTTCGCATGGGTGATTTTTACGAGATGTTCGATGAGGATGCCCGGGTGGCATCCGAGGCCCTCGGCCTTACGCTGACCAGCCGCAAGTACTCGGGCGATGAACGAATCGCCATGTGTGGAGTGCCGTATCACGCCCTGGACCGATACCTGCGGCAGTTGGTTGCAAAAGGCTTCCGCGCCGCGATCTGCGACCAGGTGGAAGACCCGAAATTGGCGCGCGGTCTGGTTCGTCGTCAGGTGACCCGGGTAATCACTCCCGGCACTCTCATGGAGGACGAACTCCTGCAGGGGGCTGACCACAACTTCTTGCTCTCCCTGGACGTCGTCGGCGACCGTGCCGGCATCGCGGTGGTGGATGTGTCCACGGGAGACTTTCTGGTCACCGAGATACCCCTTGTCCCGCGACACACAGCAGGCCCGCAGACGCTGGAATCCGGGCTGGATGGGGGAGACGGCCGATTCCTTGCAGTTGCTGACGAGATTGCCCGCCTGCAGCCCGCCGAGATACTGGTCGCTTCCGAACTCGCCGAGCAGGATGGAATGGACGCTGTCCTATCGAAAGTAGGGCGGGCGCAGGTGACCACTCTGGACGCTGACCCGACGGAGTTCCGCTCCGCGAGCAGGCAGCTTCAGGAGTTCTTTGGGGTTGACTCACTGCGTGGATTCGGGTGCCAAGAGATGCCCGCTGCCCAGAGTGCCGCGGCTCTTGCGCTCCGGTACCTGAAGCAGAACCGCATGGACGCCTTACCGCATCTCACCGGTATCGCGACCTACTCAACAGCGCAGTTCATGGTCATCGATTCCGCGACCCGCCGGAATCTTGAGCTTGTACGCACCTTGCGCGATAACTCCCGCGACGGCAGCCTCCTGTCGCTCCTTGACCGCACCCTCACACCCATGGGCGCCCGGCTCCTGCAGCAGTGGCTCCTGCAGCCCTTGCTGGATGTGGACCAGATCTGTCGCAGGCTGGATGCCGTCGAGGCCCTCGTGCAGGACGCAGTCATGGCGGAGAGTCTCCGGGGAGCGCTGCGCAGCGTTCGCGACCTTGAACGCCTCACTAACCGCGTCACTGCAGGTACCGCAAATGCCCGGGATTTGTCCGCTCTCGGCGCAAGCATCGCGTCCGTGCCGGAGGTTATCCGGTCCCTGGCTGCGGGGCGGAGCGGTTCCGCCGAAGACGGCCTCCTCGCAGACCTGCGCGACCAACTCGATCCGCTCGAGGACGTTGCCAACCTGATCTCCCGGGCCATCGCAGACGAACCACCCGCCCAAATCACTGAGGGCAACGTCATCCGCGATGGTTATTCCGCCGCACTTGATGAACTGCGGGACGCCATGATGAATGGGCGTGAGTGGATCGCACAGCTTCAGGAGAAGGAACGCCGGCGCACGGGGATCGAGAAGCTCAAGATCGGCTATAACAAGGTTTTCGGGTACTACCTCGAAGTCTCACGCGTCAACACTGATCGGGTGCCTGCAGACTACCTGCGCAAGCAGACCCTCGTGAACGCCGAGCGCTTCATCACCCCCGAGCTCAAGGAAATGGAGGACAGGATACTCGGCGCGGAGGAGAAGTCCCACGAGCTGGAATATGACCTGTTCTGCCAGGTGCGCGCACAGGTCGCCGCTGAGGCCGACCGTCTTTTGTCCACAGCCCGCTCAGTGGCCCAACTCGATGTGCTCCTTTCCCTGGCCCGGGTGGCGGTGGAATACAATTACACCCGCCCGGAGGTTGACAACTCGGACATCGTGGAAATCCGGGATGGCCGCCATCCCGTGGTGGAGCGCACCCAGTTGGCCGAAGCGTTCGTGCCCAATGACGCCCATCTCGACTGCGAGCATAGCCAGATGCTTATCGTGACCGGCCCCAACATGGCGGGGAAGAGCACGTATCTGCGGCAGGTTGCGCTCATCTGCCTCATGGCGCAGATGGGCAGCTTCGTCCCCGCCCGGTCTGCGCGCATCGGGGTGCTTGATCGCATCTTCACCCGCGTGGGAGCAAGCGACGACCTGGCCACCGGCCAGTCAACCTTCATGGTCGAAATGACCGAATCCGCCAATATCCTGCATAACGCCACGGCCCGGAGCCTCATCGTACTGGATGAAATTGGCCGCGGGACAAGCACCTTTGACGGCCTGTCCATCGCTTGGGCGGTGGCCGAATATATCGTAAACCAGATCGGCGCGAAGACCCTCTTCGCGACCCACTACCACCACCTGAACGAGCTGACTGAGACCGTGCCTCGGGTTCGCAATCTGCGCATTGCGGTCAAGGAGCAGGGGGAAGACATCGTCTTCCTGCGCAAGATTGTGCCGGGCGGAACCGATCGCAGCTACGGCATACAGGTTGCTCGGCTTGCGGGGCTGCCCCGAGCTGTCATTGAACGCGCGCGGGAGGTCCTGCACTCGCTGGAACAGGAGGATCTGGGCGCCGGTGTCGCCCCGTCTCGTGACGCTGCGGCGCGAGTGGCCCCGGCGATCCAGTTACAGCTCTTCGAGGCCGCTCCCGACCCCGTGGTGGACCGACTCTGCAAGCTCGAACTGGAGACACTCACGCCTGTTGAAGCGTTAGTCATGCTGAAGGAACTACAGGACCAGGCGCGCAAGCGAATGGTCTGAAGCGATCACGCGAGGAGTACAATATTGCCCAGTGCAGTTGCCGTTTCACGTCCCTATCGTCCTCCGGTGCGCAACCGCGTGGCCCTGGATGCTTTCGTTGCCGCCCTCGCGAGTTTTGTCGTGCTCGCCGGTACCTATGGTGTCTATGATGTGCTCATGGCTCCACAGGCCAACGGGCGCGACAGCCAGGCGAGCTTGTCCGCCGGGACACGTCGCGCAAGTGGCGGCCTGCTCGGGTCCGTGTTCGCCCATGGGGGGATGGAACTGTGCCCCGGAAAGCAGCAGGTCAACATCCTGGTCCTGGGTACAGATGAGAAGCGTGAGGGCGGGCGAGCAGACACCATAATGCTTGTCATGCTGCGCAAGGATACCAAGCGCGCCGCGGCAGTTTCGATCCCCCGAGATCTGAAAGTCCGTATCCCGGGTTATGGGTATCAGAAAATCAATGCGGTCTACGCCTTCAACCGCCGCAAGGGCACTGGTGAGATCATGACCCTGCGCACGGTGGAGGAGATGTTCAGACGCCAGGTGGGCTATCCGCTGGACATTGATTTCTACATAAAAACCGATGTCACCCGCTTTCCCAAGCTATTCGATGCCGTGGGCGGCCTGGACCTCTACGTGGACCGCGATATGAAGTACCGCGATAATTACGGCGGCCTGGACATCGACTTGAAGAAAGGCTTCCAGCACCTGAACGGCAAACAGATCGAGGGTTTCGTTCGGCACCGCAAGGACTGGAGGGGAAGAGCGAGCAGCGACTACATGCGCAACCAGCGCCAGCAGTACGTGCTCAAGGAACTGGTCAAGCAGAAGGCCAAGCCGGCCACCGTGACCCGTCTGCCCCAGGTGGTTCACGCGCTGCGCGAGATGGTCAGCACCAACATGACCGTCGCCGAGCTTGCGGCGCTCGGATTGCTGGCGAGGGAGCTCGACCTCGATAACACCATCTCTCGTGTAATCGCCACTCGCCCTGAGCACAGTAGCGCATGGTATGCCATCCTGCTTCCGGGCGAAACCAAGGCGCGAATGGAGGAGGTCGACGCGGCGCTCTCGGGTGGAGAGATCGCTCCCGACAAAGATGTGGAAGCCGACCCCACAATCGGTGGGGGGCCCGAGCGCTCGGAAGCGGGGGGTACTGAGGAAACCGAGGACTAAGGGGCGCGCCGGGGTTACATGGTCGATGCCGACTCGGTCTGCGGCAGGGGCTTGATGCGGTACCGGTACTGGGGCGCAAGTCTCCGGATCACCACATCTCCGGGGCTGTGGCAGTTCCGCACGAACTCCGCGAATGGCGTCCGGCTGTAGCGCGCCTCAGGCCAGCGTTTCAGCTTCGTGTAGTCATACACTCGGCCGTCGCTTCCGACAATGCCCACGTGCCAGCAGGCGCCTGGATATGGTTTGTACCAAGGCGAGTGACGCACGCTGACTATGTCGCCCGGCTGCACCGGAACCCCGGGCGCCCAGGTTATCGCTTCAAACAGCCGCGGGTTCTCTCCATGTATGTGCTCGCCGCCGGCACGCCGGAACCGGGCACCCACTCCCAGCCCCTCATCAACCGCGCAAGCCACAAAGTCCGAGCAGTCGTTCCCGTGCCGGCCTGGCTCGACGGCGAGTACGAAAGGCCCCATCGGCTTCTCGTTGTACAGCCTGACAGCGGCAACTGCGATGTCCCAGTTGAGCGGCTTGCTGTTGGGGAAGTTCACACTGAACTGGAAACGCGCCCATTGCTCGTAGTCGACAATCCGCAGTGCGGGGAGAACCACAGTCCGGCGCATACACCCGTTCGAGCCCTCGGTGAAGTACAGGACCGCAACCAGCGCGCAGATGGCAGTGACCACCATCAGCGCAAAGTACGTAGACCCCTTACGCCGGGCCTGCATGGATACGGTGTCCCACTGTTCTGGCGATGCTTCCATTCCAGTTCGCCCAAAAGGAACGGGCCGGAGAGCAAAGCCCTCTGGCCCGTTTCCGCAAGCGATATCCGCCCAATTCTCTACTCCGTGAAATCCACACCCAGCAGCTTCAGCGCGGAGTCCACATAGCGTTCTGATTCATCGAAATCCCCCCTCGCATAGGCGCTACGGCACGCTGCGAGAAGGTCGGCGATGGGTTTGGCGGCGTCTGAATTGCTCTGGCGCAAGTTCAGGTAGGGCTCCCGCGTGGCCTCCAGCTTCTTCCGGATGCGGTTCTTCTGGGGCACCTTGGCATACGACGGGTCACCGCTTTTCGCCGTGGGCAGGTTGGCCGCTGCTGGAACGCTAGCCTGGGGGCTCGGGGGCGGGACACTCACGGCGCCGGCCGCTGGCGCGGTGGTGGTGACTTCTGTGTCGCTGGTGCTGGGCTCGACCGGGGCGACCGGTTCGACTGCGGGCTCCACCGGCTCCACCGGCTCCACCGGCGTCGTTGTCACCGGGACGGCGGGGCCGGGCTGCGCGGGAACCGCCGCAATGTGCGTTGTGGCCGGCTGGAGCGTGCTCGCGACCTTCCCGGTGATAAATGGGGTCAGGTCCTGGATCAGGTGCTGAACCAGTTCCTCGCGCTTGTTGGCGTACTCTTCCTCCGTCAGCGCCCGCACGGTATTGAACGCATCGCGCACCAGCAGTTCGGGCGCTCCGATGGCTGCGACCACGGGACCGGCCGGCACCACCGCCCGTGGGGTGGTGGCCCCGGCCAGGGTCGTCTCCGGCGCCGCGGGGGCTTCCGGAGCCTCAGGCTTCGGGACATCGGGAGCGGGAGGCTTGGGCGTCACAGCCGCCGGCGCCTGTCCGGGCTTTGGCTGAAACGCGCTGGCGGGGAGCTTGGAGCAGGGGGTGCAGCGCGGGAACGCCTCGCGCAGATTCTTCAACCACACTGCCGCAAGGCTCTTGGGGGGCAGGCCGTTAGCCTTTGCCTCTGATGGGAAAACGGTGACGAGCTGAACAGGACCCGCATAGATCCGCCACAGCCCCCCCTCCTCCTTCATCGTCAGGTTGAGCTTCTGGGTGTCCTGGGTGGAAATGACCTGAGTGATGGCCTTGTCGATGGCAACGGCCCGGTCCCGGATGGTGTTGTATGTGCCCTTCTCGCGAATCGTGATGACCTTCGTGTTCGCGATATAAATGCTCTCAGATTCGCCGGTCTGGGCCAGACATGGCAGGATCAGGAGAAGGCTTAGCGAGAGGACAGCGACGATGGTGAAGCTGAGGCGCAATGTGGGCATACGAACACCCTCCTCGTACAGACTCCGGGCAGCTTGTGGGAGCATAGCTGACTATATAGCACAGCCGTTCCTGCGTCAAGCAAGCGGCCCGTCTCGCAAGCTCTCTGGGATAACGGAGGATTCCCGAACATGCTCGTGGAACCTCCCCTGTGTCCGACCCAAATCCGCTCGAGGTGATTTGCAATGGCCGACGTAGTCTGTCTTGGTATCCTGGTAGCCGACGTCTGGGGAAAACCGGTCAATGACTGGCCGGAACGTGGGAGGCTTTCCCTGGTCGACGAGATCGGCATCGGCATCGGAGGCTGTGCGGCCAATACGGGCATCTCTTTGCTCAAACTCGGCGGCGACGTGGCCATCATGGGCAAAGTGGGCAGCGACGGTTTTGGGGACTTCGTGTGCGAGACCCTGCGCAGCTGCGGTGCTGATGCCTCCCGCATCCTGCGTGACCCGGAAGTCGGGACATCCGCCACGATGATCATGGTTGATGACGCCGGAGAGCGCACTTTCATCCATTACATCGGGGCAAACGCCCGGCTGAAACCGGAAGAACTGGACATGGATCTGATCAGCGGCGCGAAGGTGTTTCACTTTGCCGGCGCACTGGTCATGCCCGGTTTCGATGGAGAACCCGCGGCGTCCGTGTTCCAGGCAGCCAAGCAGGCGGGCGTCATCACCTCCCTGGATACCGTTTGGAACGATACCGTGGACTGGCTCGGCCTCATGTCCCCGCTGTTCCCGCATACTGATTTCTTCCTGCCTGGACTCTCTGAGGCCCAGAGGATCACCGGGCAGGATGCGCCTGCCGACGTGGCCGCCGCGCTGCTGGACATGGGTATTGGCACGGTGGCCCTCAAGATGGGTGATGCGGGTTCCTACGTGCGCACGCTGAGTGAGGCGTTCACTGTGCCTGCGTTTGAAGTTGCCGCGATGGATGGCACGGGGGCTGGTGACGCCTACGTTGCCGGGTTTCTCCGCGGTGTGCTCGAAGGCTGGGATCTGGAACGCACTGCGCGTTTCGCCAGCGCCGTCGGGGCCCTGTGCGTCACCGCCATGGGAACGACCGCCGGTGTGCGTGACTTCAACGGCACCCTCGAGTTCCTGGCCGAACGCGATGGTGCCCACTGGCTCGATCTGCGCCGCGACTGAACAAGCGCGGCGACGCGAACGTCACCACAGTTGCGGACCGGACCTGGAGGGCGTCCGGGCTTCATTGCGGCACCCAAGGCACCTGCTCTGCGCACAACTCAGAGGAGGTGTTTGCCGTGGCTGCTCATCGAACGTCCCTCTTGCTGCCGGCCGTACTTGCTGTGATCTCCTGCGTCCCCGCCATCGGCCAGGTCGTGGGTGAAGGCATGACGGTCGCTCCCAACGAGGGAACACTGGCCAGTCGGACTCCCGCCACAACCGAATCGTCTCCGGCGGATCGGGCTCTGGAGGGGTCCCGCCTGCCCGAACCCTTCGACGAGCCGGAATCCGATAGTGTGGCAGTTCCCGAGCTCACCCCTGGCGACCTTGCTCAAAGTGCTGCCGCCGGCCGGAATATTCCGCGCGCCGATCGCGACGCATTCCGCGCTCGTTGGGGGCTGGACGCCGAGCGCCAGAACATGCGGACCAGGCTGCGCGCGGCTGCTCGGAACCGTCCCCGGACGGCAGGAAAAGACCGCCAAGACGACTCGGATAATGCCTGGCTTCGTTGGCGCTTCCACCGCTACGATTCTCTGGACAGGATGCTTCATTGGCCTGACTCAGCCGTGCCCGACCGTCACGGCCTTCGGACTCTTGAGCCGCGGCAAGGCGATTGGTTTCGCCCCGGGGGGCATGCCTTCCGGGACTGGCGAATGTGGAACCCGGTCCCGGAAAAGCCCGAGTATAATGGCCCCTGGCCCTGGGAACAGGATTCCGATGGGACACCGCCGGGGGATACAAGTGTCCGCGGGGGTATTCGAAACCTGTAGACCAATTCCCAGTATCAGGCGAGCGCTTCAGTTCCCGTGCACGCACCCGATTTGTGCCGGGTGCGTGCACGGGGGGCAGGTGGGGCCGTTCGCGCCGGGGCCTCGCACTCTCCCTCGGCTCTGCTCGACACCGAAACGGGGCACTGCCTCGATCCGTAACCCGCGAGAGGGTGGCGCAGGACTATCCGGGGCAGGGTCCGCGAAGCGGACTGCAGCCCATGAATGCCGGCACCCGAAGTCAGCCAACAGCTCTTGGATGAGGACGCACAACCGCGGAGCGCTCTCATCATTTCTGTCCCCCCTTCGGGGGCTCAAGTGATGTGAGGTGCGCCGATTCCACGGGTTCCTTTCCGCTTCGCTCCACTTGGGCCTTGAGCACAGGGGCGTCGCGTGGTAAACTGGTGCCCGTGGGCATCCGCGCACTCTCGCCCGGATGCCCTTTGCCACGACCCGTTGAAAGACTGCTTGTGCTGAACGTAATAGAGTTATATAATGGATGCGTTGGCCACAACGCTGCCCATTGGAGGCAAATTAGATGACCCTCAAGGAAAAAGTGGAAAAGGCACTGGAGGACGTTCGTCCCGCTCTGGAGGCCCACGGCGGCAACGTCACGCTTTTGGATGTCAGCGAGGACGGCGTCGTTTCGGTCGAGCTCCAGGGAGCCTGCAAGGGCTGCCCGATGTCCCAGATGACCCTGCGCATGGGCATCGAACGCCATCTGAAGCAGGAGATCCCGGAAGTCACTCAGGTCGTTGGCGCCAGCCAATAGCAGAAAGCCGGGATTGCCCCGGCGTTATGCTGCGTGCGTCCAGCCGCAGGCAACACAGGTGATAGGGCATGAAGTTTTTTCTCGACACGGCGAATGTAGACGAGATCCGCAAGGGCATGGATTGGGGGTGCGTGGACGGCGTAACCACCAACCCGTCGCTTGTTGCCAAGGAGGGGCGCAACTTCGAGGAAGTCGTCAAAGAGATCGTGTCTTTGGTGCCGGGCCCGGTCAGCGCCGAAGTGGTGAGCGTGACCGCGCCGGAGATGCTCGAAGAAGCGCGCAGGCTGGCCGCATGGGCGCCGAATATCGTCGTGAAAATACCCCTGATCCCCGAAGGTATCAAGGCGGTCAAGGTCTTGTCCGCCGAGGGCATTCACACCAACGTCACCCTCTGTTTCTCACCCAACCAGGCGATCCTTGCCGCCAAGGCCGGAGCCAGCTACATTTCGCCCTTCGTTGGCCGACTTGATGATGCGGGCAATGAAGGCATGAAGATCGTCGCGGAGATCAAGCAGATCTACGAGAACTACGGGTTCGAGACAGAGATCATCGTGGCCAGCGTCCGCAGCCCCATGACTGTGACCGAGGCTGCCCTGATCGGCGCGGACATCGCTACTGTACCCTTCAAGGTCATGGAGCAGATGTTCAAGCACCCGTTGACCGACCGCGGCCTCGAGAGTTTCCTGGCGGACTGGAAGAAGTTCCAGGAAAGCCTCTGAACCTGACAATCTCCTGTCGCGCCTTTGCCGGGCGGTCACCCTTAGGCGGCCGCCCGGGTTTGCTTGCCGTCACCCCTCGCAATGAGCGCGTCAGTCAATTGCGCCCCGTTGCCGGTTCTCACACAGGCATTTCGCTGCACCGGACGCCGTGCCCCTGGTCCGGGCTGAAAGTCCTTCTCCACGCCGGCCCCTTGGTTTCGCCCGGCCTTCAGCCTTCAATGTCCGCCAATATGTCCGAAACAGCGGGAATGTCCGCCATTGTCCTTCCGTAGTGCGCGGAGCGCACCACTCCTTCCCGATCTACCAGCACCATGGCGGGCATGCGACCAAGCTTGAAAAGGTTCACCTCTTGTCCGTACAGCTTGAGCACCGACGCAGAGGGGTCGGGAAGGCCTCGGAAGGGCAGATCGTGCTTGGCCCAGTACTGGGCAAAGCGTTCGGGGCTATCCGGCCCGAGAACGACGGGTTCGACACTTCTTGCTTGCAGCGTGGCATAATCCCGGCGCAACTGCGCCATGCTTGCGCGGCAGAACGGTCACCCAAAACCACGGTTGAAGACCAGGAGAATGGCGCCCTTGCCACGCTGGTCGGAAAGACGAAACACTTCGCCCTTATGGTCGGGAAGGGTGAAATCCGGGGCCGGAAGGCCGATCTCCACGCGCCCGCTTTTCGGTCTCATGCCTCCTTCCTCCTCAGGGTTTCGCCACCGCCTGCGCGCCCTGCGGCAGCGAAATCGTCACCGGCACCGGCGCGCAGACCTCGTATGTGTGTTCACCAGTCTTCTTCACACTCACTGAATATGGCCAAATGACCTCGTACCCTGGTCCGAAGTCGTAGACGTCAAACCACGCGCCTTCCGGGAACTGGGCCGCGAGGACATCCGCGCCGGCGCCTCCATGGGCCTGCGCGTCGATATACGCGCCATCGCCGCTACGGACATCGCTCAACGTGTACCCGGTCTTGCCGTCAGGACTCACCATCCACGCACCCTGATAATAGCCGTAGTTGTGCAGGGGGAACTCGGTTGCTGACCGTACCTTGTTGTCTGCCACGGCCGCCACTCGGCCGGTGCCGATGCGCGGGTCGGTGTACAGGACAAGCTCGGCTTCATCGCCGACCTTGCGCGCCCCGATGACTTTATACGCCACGCGGCGCGGGCCGAAGCTGAAATAGATCGTGGCGCCCTCCATTGCACCGGGGGATGGGGGACAGGGGGCTATTCGCACCGTCTGGTTAGCGTAATCCGCCGACACCACGCGTCCCCGGTATTCACCTGACTGGGCCTGGATTCCGAAGCCGTTCTTCTCGAGCCGGGTGCCGCCGACCAGCGACATCGCCTCCGGCACCCCGTCTCGCTCGGCATACAAGCAGAAGCGCCCCGCGAACTCCAGGCCATCCCCGGTTCTGCAAGCGACTTCGGCGTCTGTAGAGTGAACCAGCGTATCCACTCGTCCGTTGGCCAGTGCGACCCGGCAGGCCTTTGCAGTCCCAACGCCCTCGGAGAGGGTGAGCATGGTGGTCGAAGTAATCAGCGGCTCTCCCTCATATGTTTCCAGCGCGCTCACGAAACTGCTCCGTACCGGTTCGGCGCCTTTCGCGTGCAACATCAACCATTTCATCTCATAGGGTGAGCCGCCGGACGCCGCTTTGCCGTCGGTGATGTTGACCTCCACCGGGCTCCCGTCGCCGTTCGCGGCCTGAATCATATGCAGTCGCACCTGCAAACCATCACCCGTCTTGAGCCTCCAATTCGCCCACCACGGATCGCGCGTGGCTCCCTTGTCCACGTTGTACAGGAACGGGAAGACGAAGTTCACACCTCTCCACCCATAGCTGTGGTGGAGAGTGGCGCCGTGGTCCTTGAGCCACTGTGTATCGCCGTAGGGCACATCGGGTCCCGCCAGGGTTCCGCCTTCTTGTCTCTTGAGCTCAATGCCCCCGGTGGTGAAATCGCCTTCCTGGCAGTGAAATGCCCACCAGTGGTCCTCGCCGCCGCTCACATCGTAGAAGTCCACACAGTAGAACTCGGTGGGCGAGACGTCCACCAGTGCCAGGGTCCGGCGCTGGCCGTAGTTTTCCGGCGGCGTGGCTCGGACCCCGTCCGAACCCAGGTTGTTGTGCGCCTTCGCCACGCACTCGGCTACCTGCGCGATCCCGGCATCTGCGAACAGTTCGCTGCGCGCGACCTGCGTCAAGTACGGGAACTGTCGCGCCAGGTTGTGGCTGGACCACGAGTACTCCCAGTAGCCCCAGTTGCGCGGGTAGCCCATGTGTCCCAGGATCAGGCCCTCATGCGCCTGCAGCCCGATGTCCATCAGGTCGTCCTGGTTATGCCCCCGCGCCCAGCCGTAGCGCATCCACAAAGCCCGCTTCGCGTCGCCTTTGCCGCCGCGCAGGATCGCGATCCCGTATCCGTCGTGCAGAGAACTCGCATCATTCCAATCATCGGGCCACAGTGCCGCCTGTTCCTCGATCTCCTGTCTCGTAAACGGGAAATCAGGCGATGGTCGCCACCCGGGTGCATTGGCCAGCGCCCAGGCGAACTTGGGTGACCTGAAGATCCGGTAGGCGTGCTCGAAGGCCGGGATGTCCGCATCGTGCCAGGTGATCTTGGGCAGCTTGTGGTACTCCGGGTGACTCCCGCCGTCTCCGATCTGCGGGAACGAGCGGTCGATGGTGACGGTATCCATGCAGAAGTCGAACACATTGCGGTACCGCACGGACTTGCTCAGGCTCGGGTACCGGTCTTCGGGGTAGACTTCGGGACGCATCGACCGGAGATGTTCCACAGACTCCACAATTGGCCCAAGCGCAGTCACATGCATCGAGTTGTAGCCGCCAGTGGACTCGTAGGGCGCGCCGTCCCGAAAGAACCCGTTGGGTACAAAGGTCCGCATTCTCCCCGCGCCGTCGTAGAGCCAGTCCATGAACTCGTTGCCGCGGGGGTAGTTGAGCACTTCGGCCATGCGGATCAAACCGCGTTGGTGGAATGGCTCGTTGGAATGGGTTGCCCCGTCCATCGCGGCCTGCATCCACACTGCGAAGAGATTCTCTTCCAGGAAGCGCCGCACGTCCTCGTGGGTCTGCACATCAATTCCCTTGCCCTGCAGGAAGGGGATGATCTCCTGATCTTTCTCAATGTCCGGGAAGATGAGGTCGTACGCTTCCGCGTGGCTCCACTGGTAACGGGGTTGGTCGATGCAGTAGACCGTAAGCCCCGCGCCATACAGTGATGGCCCCTCGCTGAAAGGCGCAGGGCCCAGCCTCTCCACCTGTGATTGGCTGTTGCGGTGCCGGTGCTGGGTCATTGTCGCAAGGTAGGCATATTCCAGGGCGAGACGGGAAAAAGCCACAAGGGCCTTGTGCAGGTACGTCTTGTCTCCGGTGGCAATGTACGCTCGAGCGCAATCCGGCGCCACCTTCAACATTTCGTGGCAATATGCCTGGTTGATCTCCGCAATGAACCCGTACCTTTGCCCTCCCTGCGGGTACCCGCCGCCGATGCCGTCGTCCGGGAATTCGCCGCTGGTCATGTCTCCGGCGCCGAAATCATTGGAGGGATACTCCTCGCCACCCACCGGACACTTGATCTTCCAGCGGTACGGAAACGATGTGTCCTTCTCCCACGGATAGTATGCCTTCTTCGCATAGATCTCCGTCCCGTGAACCGGGCACCCGTGGGACACGTTCACCCAGTGCCAGCGCGGGATGGTGCTGTCGGTCTGCAAGGCCCAGATATCATCGTCGCTCATCGCGGCCCACTGTGACGCCCTTCCCGGGCCGCCCCCGGTCATGCGCGCGATGTCCGCGTCGGTGTACACCGTGCGCCCTTCCTTCAAGCTCGGCAGCATCTCGCCCAGCGGCCATCGACGCGGCAACTGGTAACCTTTGAGCTGACGGAACTCTCGCAGGTCGTCGTAGGACCAGATCGTCACCGGGACGCGGATGTCGTACCCGCCGCCCGCGAAACGTATCTCCGCATTCTCCGCGGGCTTCACTGACCGGAAGTAGTACCTGCGCTCGGCGTGCTTCGCCGGCAGGGGTGTGCGGTCGAACAAGACGATGCTGTCGGGGTGCGTGACTTCCATCCTGGGCGCATCCACCGGCAGCGCCAGCACCACCATGAAGATGCGGTCAACGCCCACGATATCCGGCGCGTAGGTCACCAGTTGCTCCATGGGTTCTCCCTGTCCGGTACACGCTGCTGCCACAAGCAGCAGCAGAGCTGTAAATACGGTTGTCAGCATTCTCTCTCGCATCTGGTTTCCTCGTTCCGCCCTGCGCGGGATGTACGGATACTGGTTTGGGCACCCTACGCGAAAACGATCTGCAGAGCCCCTATCGCGGCATCGCGGATCATCTCGAAGGCTTCGGGGGATAGCTTCGCCCAGTACCGCGTGCTCGCTTCGTGTCCGCCGCGTTTGAGCGCCTCCGCGGAAGGGATGTACCCCACGTACTGGGATGTGCAGTGTGCGATCAGAGTGCGTCTTGCCGGCGACGCGAGTTTGATCGCCAGCCCAAGCTCCACGAACGGCTCGCCCGGAAGCCCGACGACAGCGTCGTCTCCGATGCGCAGAATCTGTATCTCGTAGTCGAGCACAGGTGATCGACGCCGCGCCAGTTCCACACTCCACTGGCTCGCTGCCGCCATCCATGCCGGGTCTATAGTCACCGGATCATTCCCCGTCACTTGCGGCACTGGATGACGAGACAGCACGTCCTCGCAATGCGCCCTTTCCTGGGACGTCAACTCCCGCAAGGGTATTGGCAGACGGGTGACATGGACTGCCAGGGCGGCTACGGGCTCGAATCGCGTGTGTGCCAGAGCGGTGCGGGCAGTCTCTGCAAGTCCTGCGCCCATGCGCCGGTGATCCGCCACGTACTCCGGGTCGAAAGGCGGCCACGGGTTGATGTTCCCGCAGGCGCCATTGACCACCAGAGCCGTGCAACCCGGCCCACAGTCGCTCTCAATCTTATCCGCCAGTGCGCCGGGCCAGTCCGCCGACACGAAAGGCCGGGGGAAAACATGCACCGGGTGGCAAGCGTAGTTGGCCAGCACCGACACGAACCCCAGCGCCTCATCGCGGAAGCTCAGAACCGCGAGTTCCGGGTCGATCGGGCCTTCGATGTACTTGATCCACGTCGGACCGAGAGGCGCTTCCCACGTCGGCCCGGGCATTCCCACCGACCCGTCCGCTCTCACCGCCCGACGGTTGTGTGCCCAGCGACCGTCGATCGCACTGACCGACCCAAGACACACCGGCCGCAGGCCTTCCAGTGCATGACCCACTGCCTCCACGCACCGCGAGGCCGCCCAACGGCTGTGGGAGTCCTCACTCCCGCGCACCCACTCCAGTTCGGGCGGAAGTTCGGGGAAGTCCGGGTCCAGCATGATGTGGCCCAGAGTCGGCGCCGAATGGGTCTGAGTTGCGTGGACCATGATCGCGTCGGGATCCAGGCCGAAGCGTGAGGCGCACTGCTCCCGGATCCAGCCCGTGTATTGCCCGGTAATGATCGTTGCATCCACACAAAGCAGGCAGGCCCGGGTCGCCCCAAGCTCCAGCGCCAAAGCTCTCGCGTGCAGGGGGTCCCACACCTGCTGTGCGGGTCGGTGCCGGGCAATGTCACCCGCGAGATGCACTCCCCAACGCGGGGTGATATCCACACTCGCCGCTCCGGCGCCCAAGGCCGGGCTCTTTCCGCTTGCCACGCGCTGCGCCTCCAAGTCGCCAGTGGGCACTATGCTTCCAGGATGCGTTGCACAATCAGCGCGACGTCTTGTGTGAAGCCCATTCGCTTCTCGACAAACACGCCGTCGTACTCGATGATGTGCGTCAGGTCCTCAGCGGACTGCAACTCTCCGCTGACCACAATCACTTTGATGTCTTGCCACAGTGGATTGTTCTTGATTGCCTTCAACGCTTGCCATCCATTGAGTTCCGGCATCACAATGTCGAGGGTGATCAGGTCATACGGCTTGTTTTCCACGACGCTCGCACACAGTTTTTCAAGAGCAATGCGACCGTTGGCGGCAGTGTCTGTTTCCATGCCGGCCATCTCAAGCTGCATCTGGATGACCTCGCGCACAGCGGGATCATCGTCGACCACGAGGATTCTGGGCATATGCGAGCCAATCCTTTCACCATGGTTGCGCCCAATCACGGGGCAGCGACTGCGGAAGGCGCACCCTGCGCAAAGGCTGGTTTCCCGCTTGCCCGCTCCGTCACCTGCCTGTGGCCTGAGCCGGGGTTACCCGAACTGCAGCAGGATTACCCCCGCCACCAGCAGACACGCGCCGGCTACTGCGGCCGCCGAGAACCGTTCCCGGAAGAACACCCAGCCGATTATCGCAGAGATCATGGGGTAAGTTGACGTGATACAACTGATCCGCGGGGGACCGGCGATCTCGATCGCTCTGACCATAAGCACGTAAGCCACGGAGAAACTTATGAGGCCGTGGGTTACGTAACACAGGATGTCCCGGCTTGGTATGGTCGCGAACCGTCGCCAGGCGCCCGACACCACTGCGTACCCGGCATACACCACCAGCCCGCACCACAGCAGCAGCGCATTCTTGGCCACCGCGTTGATGCTTTCGGGCAGGGTTCCGATCAGCGTCTCACCCGCCCCCCAACAGATGCAGGCCCCCATTGCCAGAAGTAGTGACAGCCGGTGACCGTCGCGGGATTTGCCCTCCGGCGCGCAGTTGGTCTGAAGACCCAGGACAACGCCGCCCAGAACCACAAGCACACACGCGCCCAGGAGCCACCAGGTAAAGGTCTCCAGACCCAGCGCCAGCGTGAAAGCCAGCACAAGAATGACCTTGAGCCGGGTCACTGGAACGGCGATGCTCATACTGCCCCGCCGGATGCTCTCGTAGTAGAGCATGCACCCGAGCGTGAACTGGAGCGTGCCCGTCAGCGCGAATCTCCCCATTTCGGTCCACGGGAGCGACGCGAAGGCCAACAGCTCTCGGCCCGCAAGAATGCTCGTGGCCAGTGCCCCGGTGAGCATGGAGATGCCGATACCCAGCTTGCCGGAAAGTTTCGTTAGCTTGATCGGCACGACGACAACGCCCCAGCAGAGCGTGGAGACTGCAGCCAGCGCATAGGCGTATGCGAGTTGAGACACAGAGCCGTTCCCAGGGAGTGAAATGGCGCGCAGACGGCCCATTCCTCCTGTGGGGCAGTCAGACCTGCCCGCGCGGAACACTCCAGCCGGGCCAGACGTCGCTACATCAGGGCAGGAGAATCCGACTTTGTGAGAGGCGTGCTTGCCGGGTGCGAGGTCAGCGTCCGGTGCCCGGGGTATTGGGGCCGTGGCGTGTGCTGGCAGGCTCGGCTCCGGATAGAGCCATCCGCCTGCAGTATCCGGCGGATACCGGGGGATACAGGCCCCGGCTATGCGCTGTCCCTCCCTCCACGGCCTGTGGGGCAGGGACTCGGGGCGATGGGTCCGCTGAACGCGGTTCGGCTCAGCCGGCACGCGTCCCGCGAGACCGATGCTCCTGCACATCAGGGCCCCGCGATTGCGGACCTTCTCTGCATGCCGTATAATCGACCTGCGATTTCCTGCCGGAGTGCTCGAATATGCGTCGCAGTCGGAGAAAGAAGGCAGTCTCACCCGTCCGATACTTCTTCCGCTATCTCAATGCGGGGGTCGTTGTTTGCTGCTTCGCCGGGACGGGGTTCGTCCTGGGCGCTATGCAGCAACTCAACCACATCATGCCCCAGTCTGATGAGCTGTGGGACTACCGCCCCCGGCTTTCCACTGAGATTTACTCTACCGAGGTCCACCCCGACGGCACCGAGACCCACCAGTTGCTCGCCAAGGTGTTCGACGAAGATCGCGAGCCAGTGGAACTGAAAGATGTACCGGAGGAGTTGGTCCAGGCTACCATTGCCATTGAGGACCGGCGCTTCTACTCCCACCGGGGAATTAGCCCTCGGGACATGTTGCGCGCCGCCTGGGTCGACTTGCGCCACCAGGACGTCAAACAGGGCGCGAGCACCATCACTCAACAGCTTGTCCGCAACGTCTGGCTCAGCCAGGAACGCACCTGGGATCGCAAGGTCAAGGAAGCCGTTCTCGCCCTGGAGATGGAGCGCAAGTACTCCAAGGACGAGATCATGGAGATGTACCTGAACCAGGTCTGCTACGGTCACGGCGCCTTCGGCGTCAAGACCGCCGCCAAGCTCTACTACCGGAAGGCCCCAAAGGACCTGAAGTTGCATGAGGCAGCCATGCTCGCGGGAATGCCTCAATGGCCCGTAGGCTACTCCCCCTACCGTTACCCGGAACGCTGTGAGCAGCGCCGAAACGCGGTGCTCAGGGCTATGGCAGAGGAGGGCTTCATCACCGAAGCCGAGCGCAGAAAGGCCGCTGAAGTGCCCATCAAGCAGGGCCTCAAGCCTCTGCAGGAACGTGGTGTTGTTTCCCTGCTCGCGCCTCACTTCACCAACTGGGTCTTGCGCGAACTCATTCGCGAATACGGCGATGAGACCGTCTACCAGGGTGGGATGCGGGTCTACACCACGCTTGACACCCGCCTTCAGAAGATCGCCGAGAAGGAACTCACCCAGCAGGTCGAGCGCCTCCGGCGCAGCGGGGCCATGAAGCCCGGTGTTCACGGCGGACAGGGAGCGCTGGCCTGCGTGGAGGTCAAGACCGGGCGCGTGCTTGCTATGGTCGGCGGTGTCGGGGATTACAAGCAGGTCCAGACCAACCGTGCTCACCCCGGCCCGCCGGGATATGGCCGCCAACCCGGATCAAGCTTCAAGCCCTACATCTGGGCGTGCGCCGTGGAGAACGGTTACGGGCCGGACTCAGTCTTCAGCGCTGAGCCCATCAATATCAACGGCTGGTCGCCGAAGAACTACTCCCCCCGCCAGGGGGGCACATACACCCTTCGCAATGCCCTGCGCGACTCGGTCAACCTGGTCTCCGTGCGTCTGGTGCTGAAGCTGTCGGTCTCCAAGGTCGTTCGCTTCGCTGCGCGCATGCTCAACATCCCCCGGGAGCGCCTGGCCCCATACCCGGCTATCGCTCTCGGAGTATCCAATCTTAGCCCTCTCGAACAGGCCCTGGGCTACTGCGCTTTCGCCAATAACGGCTTGCGTCCGACCTGCCGCTACGTGCGCCGCATCGAAGACCAGGAAGGCCGCGTGCTGGTGAATTATCAGCCCGAGCTGGAGCGCGTCATCCGCTCCACTACCGCTCAAAGCATGCTGTCCATGCTTCAGACGGTGGTCCAGTCAGGCACAGGCACTCGCGCTCGAGCCTGTGGACGCCCTGCGGGTGGCAAGACCGGTACCACAAACAGCGCCTGCGATGTGTGGTGGGTCGGTTTCACTCCGGAACTGTGCGCCGCTATCTGGCTTGGGAACGAGCGACCTTCCCGTCTGTACGGCGCCACTGGAGGCGGTTGGGCAGCACCAGTGTGGGCTTCCTTCATCAAGCAGGCCAGCGAGATTCTGGGCTGCAACGGCGACTTCCCTCAGGGCCCTGGCGCCACTGCGGTTGAGCGGGGAGAGCCCGCCAAGCGCGAGGGCACCCGCATTGAGGTCTGTGTGGAGACTGGGCTTCGTGCCGGGCCCTACTGCCCGGCGAAGCGCACTGTCTGGATCGGGCGAGACGAGGAAATGCCCGGCGTCTGCGATGTGCACACAAAGCCCGGGGGCAATCAGTCCCTTGAGACTGAAGTGGTGCGACCGGACACCATCGGGGCCGGCTTGGTTACCCGGCGGATCTGCACCTCAACCGGGCAGCTGGCCGGTCCCGGTTGTCCGTCCACTCGCACCGCGACGTTCCCGGCGGGCGAACAGCCGACCAGCCGCTGCAGTCTTCACGGCGGGGGATCTGGTGGCGAACACGCACGGCCCCAGGGCAACGGCGAGAGCCCGGCTGCTGTCCAGCCGGATCGGCCTGAAGGTGGGGCAGGGGGAGGCGCAGCGCCGCCAGCTGCTGCGGCAGGGCCCACGACCTCTCCGGGGCCGCCGGCGGACAGGCCCCAGGGCCAGGCCGACGTGCCGGGGCCGCCCGGCGAGTAGAGCGCCGGTTCTGCCTTTAAGCGCCAGTCATAGTCGTGCCGACACCGAAATCCCATCGCCTCGTGCCGACGGTACCACGCCGCGAGGCCGTCCCAATCATTCATGCATCAGCAGACGTTGCGCATCCGAATTCTAGGCACTTTCATGGGGCTGCTCCTTGCGGTCCTGCTCGCGCGCCTCTGGTGGCTCCAGCTCACCAACTGGTACCAATACTCCTCCCGCGCCCTGGACAACCGCACCACAGTGGTCTACAAGCCTGCGCCGCGCGGCCTCATATATGACCGCCGGGGCGAATATATCCTTGCGGAGAACTGCGATGTCTGGAGCCTCCACGCCGTGCCGGGCGAGCTTCCCCGTGATGAGCAGGAGCTTGAACGCATCGTGCAGTTCCTGGCGGGCGTCCTCTCGACCGAAGACGCGCCCACATCGACCGCCGAAGTACGCCATGCTCTTGCCGATGCTCGGCTCGCGAAAGCTGTCGAGCCCGTGCCTCTTGGGACCCTCGGTCAGGACCTGACCTTTGATCAGGTCGCGTCCATCGAAGAGCATCGAATCGAGCTGCCTGGCATCGTCGTCGTGACTACGACCCGCCGTCATTACCCCTACGGACGTCTCGCCGCGCAGGCGGTCGGCTATGCCCGGCAGATCAGTCGCGAGCAATTGGACAGGCTGTCCGGGTACCAACAGCCGCCCGACCCGGACGACCCCACTGCATCGGAACTCGAAGCCACCGCAACCGACCCGGTCTACCGGCCGGATTCTATCATTGGCGCCGAAGGGGCCGAAGCGCTCCTCGAGCTGGACACCAACGGTGACCGCACGCTGCCCATTCTGCCCGGTCGCGCGGGCCGCACGATATATGAGGTTGACGCCAACGGTAACCCGCAGCGCCTGATCGCCACGCGGGAACCGGAGATTGGCGCTCAGGTCTATCTCACCATCGACGCTCGGGCCCAGGCAGTGGCCGAGAGGCAACTCCGCAAGGCCCTCCAGGGCCACCCGGAACGCATGGGTGCGGCGGTGGTGCTTGACACCCGCAACGGCGATGTGATCGTCCTGGCCAGCGAACCGTGTCTTGATCCCAATGACTGGGTCTTCGGGCTGACCGGGGACCAGTGGAAACAGGCGCTCGAGGACCCGGGCCTGCCGCTTCTGAACAAAGCCCTGGCAGGGACGTACCCCCCGGGGTCCATCTTCAAGGTTGTCTCCGTTTGTGCTGCTCTCGAGACAACAAACGTCAAGCCAACCAGCACCGCGGTGTGCACCGGCGCCATTCACGTTGGACGCAAGCGTCGCCCCTTCGTGTGCTGGATGGCGGATCGCGGCGGCCATGGTCCCGTGGACCTCGTCTCCGCCATCGCCAAGTCCTGCAATATCTGGTTCTACAATTGCGTCCTCAAGTTCGGCCTCGATCCCAATGATATAGCCCTGTATGCCCACCGCTTTGGCCTGGGCAGCCCTACCGGGCTCGGCCTGAAAGGAGAGCTCTCCGGCGACGTGCCGGAACCCAGGTACGGTGAACGCCCATGGACCCAGGGGAACTCTCTCAACTACGTGATCGGTCAGGAACTCACCGTCACGCCTGCCCAGATGGCTCGCGTGTGCGCTGCAGTGGCCAATGGCGGTAAGCTCCCCAGGCCTCATCTGGTCCGTCGCATCCGCTGGCCGGCCCGCATGAACCTGCCGCCGACCAAGCCCGCCGGGGTGCTGGAAAAGGTGAAGCTCGAGCACGAAAACACTCTGCAGATCGTCCGCCTGGGGATGCGCCGCGCGGTGACCATGGAACACGGGACCGCGAAGCTCCTCAACGATCTGTCCCAGCTCGGGGGCAAGATCAACAATCCCGGGCCCTCGGTGTTTGGAGAGCCACTAGGCCGTCCGCTTCTCGTCGGCGGCAAGACGGGAACTGCCCAGCACGACCGCCGGAAGGAAAACCATTCCTGGTGCATCGCTTTCGCGCCGTATGATGCCAGGCCCGATGAGCCCCAATACGCGGTCTGCGTCTTCGTCGCGCAGGCCGGCAGCGGCAGTGGCACTGCAGTACCCATCGCTCGCGAGGTGCTCCGGGCGCTCTTCGGTCTCTACGAGGCGGATGACCCGGATTTCGCCGTGCCCCGGCCCATGGACCCGGCTGAAGTGGCGGCTCAGCGCAAGCAGCGAGTTGCGCAGGCCAAAGCGTGGGCTGCACGACGCGCCGCCGACGCCGCGGAGCAGCCACAGGCCGGGGACGACGACTGAAGAAATATCCCCACACGACGGGAGAGAGCTGCCCCCAGATGCAGATCAACGAAAACGATCGCGCGGCCTGGAACCGGTTTGTGGCCGCTGCCCCCGCCGGTGACGTGCTCCAGTGCTGGGAGTGGGGGCAACTCAAAGCGCGCACCGGGTGGGAACCGCTTTACTTCAGCGTGCGTCGGACCGATGGTATCCGCGCCGTCGCCCTGGTGCTGAAGCGCACCATCCCGCGCACCAGGCGCTGCCTCTTCTACTGCCCGCGGGGTCCCATCGTGACGCCCGGTGACACCGACAGCTTCACCCAGCTGATCGCTGAAATACGCGCTGAGGCCCGACGCCATGGTGCAATCGCGCTGCGCATTGACCCCGCCATCGAGCCGTCCGATAGCTGGTATCTGTCCTGCCTGCGCGACCTGTCCTTTCGCGATCCCGGACCCATGAGAGAGGGCTTTGGCGGCGTCCAGCCCCGAGCGGTCATGAAGGTCGATCTTTCTGCCTCCCTCGACGAGGTGATGGCGCGCTTCCACAGCAAATGGCGCTACAACATTCGTTACGCTGCGAAACACGGCGTCACCGTGCAGGCGGACTGCCAGCGCGAAGACCTCGACCCGTTCTACGACTTGCTCACCGTGACCGCCGAACGCGACGGCTTCGGCATCCGGTCGCGCTCATACTTCCACGATATGTGGCAGTATCTTGTGGAGCCCGGTCTTGCCAGTCTCTTCATGAGCCGCGTGGAGGGTCAACCCGTCGCAGGAGCAATCGCCTTCGTTCTTGGTGAGCAAGCCTGGTACGTGTACGGGGCCTCGTCCAACGAGCACCGCAACCTCATGCCGAATCATCTCATGCAGTGGGAGATGATGCGTTGGGCGAAGGAGCGTGGCTGTCGGGTCTATGACATGCGGGGTGTGTCCCCTGAGGTTGACGGCGAACCCGTCGTGGAGCGTCTTGCTGGCCTGAATCGGTTCAAGAGAGGTTTCGCCGCCGAGTACGTCGAATACATCGGCGACTGGAACTTGGTGCTCTCACCGCTGTGGCATGCACTTTTCGAGCGCGCCGTTCCCTTCGCCAAGCGCATCCTGAAGCGGTCTCAGAAGCAGTCGGCGGACTGACGCGGAGTCGCGAGCGGAGCCCGGAGGCCAGCCATGGAGGAAAACAGGACGCTCGGAGAGCTCCTGCGGGAGTTCGTGGCGGTGCTGGGGGAATACCTCAAGCAGAATGCCGCCGACGCCGTGGACCGCGCGCTCTCCGAACCGCTGAAGAAGGCGGCGCGCCGAGTGGTGTTTCTCGGGCTCGCACTGGGGTTTGCCTTCGCGGCAGCCCTGATGCTGGCCCTTGCGCTCTTCCACCTGATGGTGGAGCTCTTCGGCGTTCCGAGCGCGGCCTATGCCGTCTCCTTCGTTCTTTGTGTGCTGGTCGGGGTGCTTTGTGCCCGCGCTGTTGGTAGCGAGAAGAGGAAGCGTGATGGAAAGCGATCAGCGGGTGACAGTTGAGGACCTGAGCAGCCGCTGGGCAGCGATCAAGCAGAAGCTGACTGATGAGATCAGGCCTGATGTCCTGCGCAAGGCCCTCTGCAGGCCGTGGTTCGCGGCCGCCCTGGGCATTGCGGTCGGGACCGGTGTCGGATACCTTCTCGCGCGTCGCTCCGTGCCCTCTCCGCAAGGGGCGCCGGAGCGCCTGCCGGCAAAACCCGATCGTCCGGAGCAATTCCCGAACAGTCCGAGGCTGGTGGACCGTGTCGCCGTATCAGTCCTCGAACTGAGCACCCGGGCTCTGCTGGCCCGCATGCCCCCTGATCCGGGTGCGAAGCTGACCAAAAAGTGTCACTGAAACACGCGAACCAACACAGCCCGCCTGAGTCCGCTGGACCGGCGGGTCTTGCTTCACCATTGGAGAGTCGCCCATGCGAGAGATCATCGAGGATGTCCTGAAGCTCGCCAAATCACTGGGAGCGGAGTTCGCGGACCTTCGCGTCACCGAAGGCACCGGCACCAGCATTTCGGTTCAGGACGGCATCGCCGACCGTGTGAACACCGGCCATGCCTCCGGCGCCGGGGTGCGCGTACTCGTCGATGGCGCCTGGGGTTTTGCGCCCACTAACAACGCCACTGCGGAAGAGATGAAGCGCTGTGTCCGGGATGCAGTCAGCATGGCGAAAGCCGCAAGCGCCGACGTCTCCGACCCGGGCATGGTCTGCGACATCGAGCCCATCGAAGACCACGTCGAAGCCGAGTTCGAGGTGGATCCGCGTGATATCCCGCTAAGCCAACGAGTGCAGACCGTTTATGAACTGGAGCGCGCTGCCCGTGAGACTGACCGCCGCATTGTGAACACGATAGCCAGCTACCGCGACTCTGCCGGGACCAGCATCATCGCCAACACGGCGGGAACATACATTACCGGCACCGCCGTGCGCTGTGGGCTGAACATTCACGTCACTGCTTTGGACGGGGATGTGCGCCAGTCCGCCTCGAAGCACCAGTCCAACTCCCTGGGCTATGAGATGATCCAGGCCATCGATCCGCAGACCTTCGCCGTCGCCACCGCCCAGAAGGCCTTGGCGCTCCTGTCGGCCAAACGCGCACCCGCAGGCAAGTTCGATGTCATCATCGACCCGCTCATCTGCGGCCTGCTTGTCCACGAGGCCTTTGGGCACAACTGCGAGGCCGACGCAGTCTGGTCCGGCAACTCAATCCTGCGCGGCAAGGAAGGACAGCAGGTCGCGGCGCGAGGCGTGAGCATCTACGACGACCCTACGCTACCGAAGCTCAATGGCTCCTTCTCGTATGATCACGAGGGCACTCCTGCGAAGCGCCACGTGCTCGTCGAGGACGGCATCCTGCAGGGCTACATGCACAGCCTGGAGACCGCAGCACGCTTCGGTGTCCGGCCTGAGGGCAGTTGTCGTTGCCAGGGCCACAACTACGGCCCTATTGTGCGCATGAGCAACACCCTCATCGCCGCGGGTGACTGTTCCTTCGAGGACATGCTCGCCGACACCAAGTCGGGTCTTTACCTCGCGGGGGGCCACTGGGGATACGTCTTCACAGCGCGCGGCCAGTTCACCTGCAACGTCGAGAACGCCTGGGCCATCGAGAACGGCAAGCTCGGCCAGCATTACCGCAATGTCTGTATTTCCGGGCTAACCCTCGAAACCCTTTCCAAGGTCACCGCCGTGGGCGATGATGTGCGATTCGAGCTGGGAGGCACTTGCGGGAAGAACGGACAGGGCGTGCCTGTGGATTCAGGCGGACCGCATCTGAGAATAAGCGACGTCGTCGTGGGCGGTCAGGAGTAGCAACGGCCGGGCAATTGCTCCCGGCGAACCAGGAGGAGTCACATGCCGGACTTACTTGATATCGCCCAACTGGCTGTCCAGGCCGCCATGCAAAACGGCGCGGAGTTCGCCGATGCATCTGTGGGTTCGGGCATCAGCGTGGGTGTGGACCTCGAGAACTCCAGTCTCAAGGAGTGCGAGGTCGTGCGTGACTACGGAATCGGCGTCCGCGCCTTCTATCGTGGCGGAATGGGCACAGCAACCACCACCAGCCTCAGCGAGGAAGCGGCTCGAACCGTGGGCCGACAGGCGGCTGAGATGGCGAAAGCCACCCACGGCGACCCCGATTTCGTCTGCCTGCCCGACCCTCAGCCCTGGGAGGAAGTCCCCGGCCGATGGGACGATGCTGTTGCAGGCTTGCCGGTTGACGTTGTGGTCCAATGGTGCCGCGCGGGAATCGAAGAGGCTCGCGAGGTCGCGCCCGAAGTGGCCCTTGAAGGCGGTGCGGGCCTGGACTACGGCGAGAAGGCTATCGCCAGTTCCACCGGAGTCGCCTACAGCACCCGGGGCACCAGCGTCGATATCAACTTCTTCGCCGTGGTCCAGCGCGGGGACGATGTCGGTGCGTACTTCGAGTTCGACGCCGCGCGGCGGCTGGAAGACTTCAAGCCCGAGGGTGTCGCGCGCATCGCTACTGAGACCGCGCTGCGTTTCCTGGGATCCAGGCAGATCGCCAAGGCGCGCATGCCCCTTGTCCTCGGGCCAATGGCCGTCTCCGGGCTCATCGGAGCGGTCATCGGGGCCAGTAATGCCGAAAGCGTACAGCGCCGGCGCTCCTTCATGGTCAACCGCGCCGGGACGCGGATCGCCGCGCCCTGCCTCACTGTCCGCGAGGAGCCCTTTATTCCCGGCGGCCTGAGCTCTACAGGGATCGACGGCGAGGGCGTGCCGAAGAGAGCACGTGCCCTCATCGACAACGGCGTCCTCACCACCTACCTGCATAACTCTTACACGTCCAACAAGGCAGGCGTCGAAAACACCGCTCATGCGCGGCGCAGCGGCTCCTCAGCGGGAGTGGGCATCGGCCCGTCGAACCTGCACATCATGCCCGGCAGCCGCACCGAAAAGGAGCTCATCGCCGACATCGAGGACGGTCTTTACATCGACTACGGCGGCCTGCAGCCCGACAGCACTACCGGCGATATCTCCGCCACGGTGGACTTCGGCTTCAAGATTGAGAACGGGGAGATCGCCTACCCGGTGTCCACCACTATGGTGGGCACTGACGTTTTCGAGATGCTGGGCAACATTGACGCCGTCTCCAGCGACTACCGCGAAGAGCCGGGCAGCATCACTCCGAGCCTGCGCATCCGCGACATCATGATCATCGGCGGGGCCTGACGCCCACGCCTGCGCCCCGGAGGCCGAAGATGCCCGGCGCCGACAGCTACCCCGTGCTCAGCGGACCCGCGAACATCGCCGGTCTCGACCTGCGCAATCGCGTGGTCATGCCCCCGATGGCTTCAGCAATGGAGGTCGGTTCGCCCCAGTTTGAGTCGTGGTATGAGGCCCGCGCCGAAGGTGGCGTGGGCCTCATCATTATGGAGGCCCTCTGGGTAGAGCGTCTCGCGGACCCCGACTATGCCGACCGCCTCGCCGGCACCGTCGAGCGCATCCATCGTCACGGGATCCCCGTAGTGGTCCAGCTCTTCCAGCCTTCCCGGGCTGCTAACGGCGACCCCTTCGCCCCAAGCGCCACCCCCGATGCGAGGGCGGCCACCGAAGACGAACTCGCCGCAATGCCCGACACCTACGCCAAGGCCGCCGCAAGGTGCCAGGCAGTGGGCTTCGACGGAGTGGAACCCCACGGAGCACACGGTTTCTTCCTGAACCAGATGTTCAGCGCTCAGCAAAACCGGCGGAGCGATCGCTACGGGGGAAGCCTGGAGAACCGCATGCGGCTGGGGATCGAGATCGCGTCCGCAATCCGTGCGGAGGTGGGGAAGAGCTACCCCGTCTTCTGGCGCCACACTATGCAGCAGGCCGAAGGGTATTCCCTGGATGACAGCATCGACTTCCTGGGCGCCCTGCTGCAGGCCGGCGTCAACGTGCTGGACATCTCGCCCTCAACCACCGACCGCCCGCCCCAGAGCAGATTCAGTACCGCGGATGGATCCGTCGGTCCGGCCGAAGGATGCGATCTGGCTGACCCGATCCACTGCAATCTCGCGGCTCTGGCGCGCAAGACGCTGGGCGCTCCCGTCATCGCGGTGGGCGGAATGGAGGACCCCGCCCGTGCCGAAGCCGCCCTGGTCTCCGGCAAGTGCGATCTCTGCGCCGTGGGCAGACAGCTGATCGCCGATTCCGACTGGCCGCGCAAGGTGTTTGAAGGACGTGAGCGCGAGATCATCGCGTGCACCAAATGCGATGCCATGTGCTTCGGCAATCTTCGCAAAGGCATCCCCATCGGCTGCACTCAGAACCCGCGCTCGGGCCGCGAATACCTCCAGCGGCGCTGACTAACCGGGCGTCACGGTCCAGGCTGCGCCGGGCTCACCTGCTGTCGTTGGCCGCCAACTCGTATTTCTGCCACGCTGCTACCCGTCGCAGGTGACCCGCGCGCTCCCCATGCCCATTCAGCGCGATGCAGTCTGCGATCAGGTTCAGCGTCTCCGGCCTCGGCTCGTCCAGATACGCCAGCCGCGCCCAGCGTACGGCCTGCGGGTGTCCTGCCGCCAGCATCACTTTTGCGCGACAGCTGTTTCCCTCGGCCAGCAGGCTCCGGCGATCCTCATCTCTGCAGCCATCCCGAACCCAGAGCAGCCCACTGTCCACAAGCAGCAAGGCGGCATCCAGGTTGTCTTCGCTTGCACGGGCCCCCGCCAGCGCCCAGGCCGCTCTCGCAGCCTCCGGCGCATCACCGCTCGCGGCAATTCGTCGCAACGCGTCCCTTGCTGCCGGGCAGAAACATCTGCCCAGAGATGCAATGAGCACCGCTTTCTGCCCAGTCTCAGCATTGCTGAACTCCCGCAGGAGTGCACGGGCGCCCCTGTCGCTGAGACCCGCGGCCAGGCCTGAAGCGAGTGATCGCACCCCGTCGTCACCGTCGAACAGTGCCCTCTCACACAGCGCGCTCCACCGTTCCGGCATCAGTCGGGCCAGCGCCCGCAAAGCAGCGGCCCGGATTGTCGGCGCGTCGGCGAGGAACGGCTCCAGCAGGAAGACGGCCTTCGGGTCTCCGCACAAGCCCATTGCCTCAATCGCGGCCAGCAGCAGCGGGATCCGCTTCGACCCCGAGTGCCACGCCGCGGCAGGGGCATCGTCGGCCAGCATCGACAGCAGCTCTCCGAGCGCCGTATATCCGGGGCCGCCACCGATGTTGCCCACTGCACGACACAGTTCCACCCGTGCCTTCGCATCCGTACCAGCGCCCAAGAGGGCATGACGCAGCATGTACTCCGCGCCGTCCAGCCCCGCCGCGGCACAGAGAGCAAGCAGGTATGGATCGTCGGTGTCGCCGCGCACCTGCGAGGCGACTGCCCGCAGTTCCTCGACACCGCAGCGGTCTGGCCGGAGCAAGCCGCTCACGGCGGCATGCCGGACCGCGGAGCAGAGCACGCTATCCCGAACGTTTCCCTCCAGGCCTTCCGCATAGCGCAGCAAGACCGACCGGTCCTCGCCACCTCGCCACATCAGCGCATCGGCAGCAAGCTGCCGCACCCTCGCGTCATGGTCGTTCAGCGCTTCCAAAAGCGCCTGCTGCGCTTCCGTTCCTTCCACCGGGGCCAGAGCGCGAACGCGCTTCAAACGGCCCTCGGTCGTCATCCAATTCGCTCTAAGGCCCCGGAGCCGGGCTGCCGCCTCCTGCGTCCCCATCGCTCCGAGTGCATCGATGAGCCGGCAGAGCGCATCCTCGTTCAGTCCCTGCGCAGACCCTGGCATTGGCGCGGTTCTCAGGGGTTCATCGGCGACCAGAAGCCCTCTCAGGGCCAGTTCCACCACGGGCGGGGCACTCGCGGCCAAGCCTCCCTGCTCCGTCCAAATGCAGGCCGCCAGCGCACGGGAGGCATCCAGCGTTCCTTCCGCCGCCAGCATCCGCACCGCCGCGTTGGCTTCGGCTGCATCTGCACTCCTGGCCAGCCTCGTGAGGACTGTCATACCGTCTCGCTGTCTTGCCACACACTCGGCGGCGCGCCACACCCCGTGCCCTTCGTCTGCCATGAATGTGCCCAGAACGAGCTCATCCGCCGCTGGGGAGTCTGCGGCCCAGGAGTGCTTTCGGATCAGTGCATCTCGCGCTGGGTTGCCCATCGCTATGCGGGCAGCCGCGCCAGGGTCGATCCGCCCCAGCCCGGCAATTGCTTCGCGCCGCACCCCCGGCGCCGCGTCATGACAGGCCGAAACCAACTGGCTCCGGGTCCCTGGCACTCGCGAGGCCAGCGCTGCTGCGAGCGCTCGAACGGCCGGGGCTGGATGCCGCAGTCCAGCGGTCGCGCTCGGCTGCTCCAGTCCCGCTGGGGCGGCCATCGCGCGAAGCATGCCCAGGGCGTTCCCTTCCGAAGGCTGCTCAGTCATCATACGCCCTGCAAGAGCCGCGGCAGTGTCCGCGTCGACGCACCAGATCAGGGCCTGCAGCGCAAGGGCGTGGTGGTCCTGATCGGGATCATCCAGAGCCGCGATCCCGAACTGAAGCCCCGATCCGGCCGGCATGAGCGGCAGGCATTTGAGGCATTCTCGGCGAAGCCTCGGATCTTTGTCGGCAGTCAGCCGGGCCATCAGAGCCAGGTATTCGGGGCTCGACAGTGTCGCACACGGTAGGATGAAAGGTTTGGCCAGCTCCATGCGCAGATCAGGGTCGGGCGTGCCGAGTTCACCCGCAAGTCGCGCAACCACGAACGTGCCGTACGATTCTGCACCGATCTGTGCAAGCGCCACTGCCGCTGCCTCGCGAGGTTGTCTCGCCCGGTCGCGCATAACCATGTCGGCCAGCGCGGGTCCGTGCTCCGCTCCGCCAAGATATCCCAGCAGTCGCGCAGCACGGGCACGGACGTCATACTTTCCCGCGTGAAGTTCTCCAGCCGCTCTCGCCGCCGGCCGATCATCGGCGCGAGCCGAGATGACCAGACACGCGAGGGCCACGGCCCAGCAGACCGTGGCCCTTATGCATGTGCGCTGTTGGGTGCGGATCATCCAAGCCCCCCGGAACGCTTCTATCGGGTCCACTCGCGCCAGAGCAGGTTGTAGTACTTTAGCAGCCGCTCGGGCTCACAGCTTTCGGGCATCTCGATGTTGCAGAAACCCGTGAAGCCCGACTCCCGCAGGATCCGGATCATCTCCCGGTAAGGGTAGTCCTCATACAGATCGTGAATATGGCACTCGCGGACCTTCGCCACCAGCGGCCGCAGGTATGTTTCCACGGACTTGTTCACGATGTCTGACTGGTTGCAGTTCCAGCAGACACCCACCAGCGGATGGTCGCACACGTCCATGATGGTCTTGATGTGCGGCGGGTGACAAGTGCCCCGGCCGTGAACTTCCAGCCAGATCTCCACCCCGTATTCTTCAGCGAACTGGCCGCACTCCTTGAGCGCCATCCCGATCTGTTCCAGCGTCTCCTGCTCGCTCTTGCCTTCGGGGAAACCATTGGGTCTTACCTTGACCCCCACTGCCCCCGTGTCCTTTGCGAGTTTCACCCACTCCTTCGTCTCGTCGATTTGCCGCCGGAGTTCATCCGGATCGGCCGTGTGATACTCGCAGGTCGTTCCGAAGCCGAAGAGCACCACGCCGCTCTCCTGGAACTTGGTTTTCACTGCTGCCCGCTCATCCTGTGACAGAGATAGCTCCACCCCGTGGGCGTGGGTCGTCCGCAGTTCGCAGCCCTCGAACCCCGTCTTGCGGCACATGTCGATCAGCGTGTCAAGGTCCCAGTCCTTGGCGACCTGGTAAGTGACCATTCCCAGTCTCATCGGTGACCCTCCCTTGGCTCATCCATGCAGCTGTCTCATTCTTCGCCTCAGTCCGCGCGACCTGTCTCCGCCAAGATTCTTAGCATGTTCTCGTAGCAGGCATTGGTGAGCTCCTCCGGTGACATGCCCTTCGTAGCCTCGACGTGGGGGATCACTTCCATCATCAGCGGGCCCGCGTAGCCCACCTCGTCGAGTGCGTCCAGCACGGCCGGCCAGTTCGTCGTGCCCATTCCAGGCGGAAGATGCTCGTCGATGCTCCCCTCGCCATGATTGTCGTGCAGGTGTACGCTGCGCAGTTGCGGCCCCGACATGCGGATGCCCTCCGCTGGATCCCTGCCCATCTGCCACTCGTGCCCGGTGTCCAGCACGATCCCCAGCCCGTCCTCCCCGGCCAGATCAACAAAATCCAGCAGATCCTCGGGGTCGAAGATCGTGAAGTTCTCCACCAGCAGGCGTATTCCGAAATCCTGTGCCACGAATCTCAGGCGCATCACTGCATCGAGCCCTACCCGCAGTCGCTCCTCGGGGTCATTCTCGGCGGTTGACACCTGGTGAACCACGAAATGCGGGATTCCCAGCGCCGCGAGGCCCTCCAGGCAGCGACAGTGCACATCGAACGCCTCCGCGCGCTTTGCCGGGTCGGGGTCCGCCAGGTCCACCATCGCTGAAGGCGAGTGTGCCGACCACAGGACCAGCCCGAGACTGTCCGCGCAGGCCCGGATCCGCTCCAGTTCATCGTCCGGCGAATCGAGGAACGACGGCCTTGACTGGTCGCTGTACTCGACATGGGTGAACCCGGCCTGCGCGATAATCTCCAAACCCTTGTACACATCATTGCCCGGCGAGGACACACAGCTTGAGGCCGCAAGGGAAGACAGTCCCAGGCGCTTAGCCCAGCCGCCGCCGTCCCTGCCGCGGGCCCGGTTACTCTCCGATAATCCAGTCAATCTCCAGCTTCCCTCCATTCTCGGGTCCTGCAACTGTGGGATCCAGTCGGATCGCCGTGATTCTTTGCCCCTTCCACTTCGGATGCTCCGCCACGGGTATGGTGTACTCGTGCCATTCCCCGTCCGGCTGGATAGCGAAGTTCAGGTACTTGTCATCTGCATATCCGGGCTCCACATCCGTTGTCCAGAAGAATTGGGCGGTGGGTGCGCCGCCAGACAGCCTCATGCGCACCTTGATGGTGCTGTACAGGTCCGGCGCGATATTCAGGAAGCGCCGGCACATCAGCGGGTCGGCGCGGCCCAGGTCCAGCGAAAGGATGCCGCCTGTAACCTTCGGCGAACTCAGCGAGCCGAAGTTGCCCCAGCCCTCAAGCTCGCCATCCTTGTCGAATTGGAATGCGATCTTGTCTTCTACCACGGGTGGATCGGGATACTTGAACTGTGTCTCCAGCTTCAAGAGCCTGCCGCCACCGGGTTCCAGCGTCATTCTCACCGCGTTCCCATCCACATCGACGGTCTGCCCATCCGACGCAGGCACAAGCGAAACGCCGGTGACGTGGGGCTTGAACCGCGCCTCCACGTCCGCCGGCTCATCGTGGTTGCTGTTGGTGATCATCGCATACTGCGCACCCTGTGCATCTTGGAAAAGCCCGACCACCAGAGGGACATCCGTTTCGAATCGCACAATTGCGTCCGTTCCCAGCCTGGTGCAGCCCGCCGGAATCTGATCGCCCGTGTGGTAGACGCCAGTGGACGTAAGCCCCAGCAGCACCTTCCCCAGCCGCTGTATCTCGAAGTTCAGCTCGCGCACGATGGGGTACAGCCGCGCGGGATTTCCCTCGCTGTCAACGATCGCGACCTCCCCTTTTTCCAGCCACGATGGGTCGGTCCAGTAGGTGAACCACAAAATGCCTTTCATGCCATACGCCAGGGATGTGTACACCTGCCATCGCATCTCGCCTGCCGTCGGGTCACGGTAGCTCAGGTGGGGCAGGGCCAGGATGATGTTCCACGGGGGCACTCCGTACTGCAGGGCGGCATCCCGGATCAACCGCAGATTCTCGAAGTAATCCACGCGATCCTTGCCGTTTTTCAGGAGGCAGTAGTGGTCGTAACTCAGCACCCTCGCTCGGGTGATGCTGAGGAACTTGTCCAGATGATCCGCGTATGTCGGCGTCCCCAGTTGATCCACCGAGGCGTAGGTGGGGAAGAGGTTGATGTACGGCAGGTGTGCGGGGTCCAGTGCCTCCAGTTCGCGGCTGATGAGCCCCAGCGCCTCGAATTGCTGGTAGTTCGGCTCGTCCATGATATAGTAGCCATATAGGGCCGGATGGTCCCGGTAGTCCGCCACCACCGCCGCGAGGGTTTCCTTCCACTTCGCGCTTGCGGTCATCTGCCAGTCAATGCGCGGGTCCACCACCAGCGCCTTCAGGCCGACCTGCGCGCACAGGTCAAGCTGGGCTTTGTTCTGCTGGATCGAGTAGCCGCCCCTTGGCCCCGCGAACGTGAACCCACAGTCCTTGACCCTCTGCCAAGTCTCCAACCTGTTCTCGCTCGCAGGCGGGCCGAACCAGTAGCTGATCGGGAACTCCACGGGGGCCCAAGCCTGCTGGGCCAGCGCGGGAACTGCGAGCATGAATGGGAGCAGCCCTGCCTTGATCATAGTTGCCTCCTAAACGGGGACCGGAACTCGTGACGTGTTCAGGCCACAATGGACAGGAGACAGGTTCGCGTGGCCGGCTCTCGGCACCTTCGTGGGACGTACATTGGGTAAACTGCGCCTCGCGTGGTGCTCACTAGTGAAACCGCTGTTTCGAGACCCAGTGACACCCGCAACGTATCGAAGGGCTGACATCCGAGTTTGCGCTGGGACGAACTCGGGGCCTATACCCAATGCGCGTTGCATGCAGGCTGCGCTAACCCGGCTCGCACGCCACCCGAAAGCCGCAGGGGAAGAAGGGGATGCCCCAGGGGCGATCATACATGCGCAGCGCGGCGCGGATCGTGTCTGCCGGCGTATCCCATGCGCCGCCCCGGATCACCTTGCTGCGACCGGTCTCCGGGCCCCTCGGGTCATCCACGGGGGATCGACTGTAATAGTCTGGCGCGAACCAGTCCGCGCACCATTCCCAGACATTTCCCAGCATATCCTGGCAACCCCACGGGCTCGCACCATCGGGAAAACTGCCCACCGGAGTGGGGTTGCCGAACTGTCGGCCACAGTTGCAGCGGCGGCAATTCGCCCGCACCGTCTTGCGCCACGGGAAGACGCGCTGGAAACCTTGCGCGAAGTCGGACGGCCTCTTCTCGTCTGCGTACGGCGCGGCATCTCCCCACGGGTAGCGCCTGCCATCGTCACCCCGGGCTGCTCTTTCCCACTCGGCCTCGGTCGGCAGCCGGTAGGTCCGCCCGACCGCGAGGGAAAGCCACTCGCAGAAAGCATTGGCATCGTTCCAGGACACGTGACATGCAGGCAGGCGCTCATCGAAAGCGCCAAATCTCGCTGCGGGTAGACCGTCCGGCACATAGCCGCTCTCAGCGAGAAACGCGGCATACTGTCCCACCGTCACCGGGAATCGACCAATCAGGAAGGCTCCGAGACGCACCGTATGCGCCGGGCGTTCTCTGGCCTCGACGTGGTCCACACCGAGCCGGGCCGTGGCGCAATCGCGAACGGCGGACACCTCCGTGCCCATGGTAAACTCCCCGGCCGGAACCGCGATCAGTTCCAGCCCGTACTCCGCCATGGACGCCGCTCGACCGTACTCGTCGCCCGCCATGCTCAGCAGCGCCGATCACCGCCTGTCTGGTTTCTCACTCCGCACAGGCAGTATCGGCTCGGACAGGCACAGGCTGAAACATTCACCCCCGGCGCGGTCCGTCTGTGCCGCGCCGCTACTCAGTACACACCGACCTCGTGCAATGCCTCGACCATCGCCACGACATTCTCCGGCGGAACATCCGCCTGGATGTTGTGCACTGTGTTGAACACATACCCGCCGCCGGGCATGAGAGCCGACACGTTGCGCCGCACATCCTCTCGGACCTGGTCCGGGGTCCCGTTCGGGAGCACGCCCTGGGTGTCGACGCCGCCGCCCCAGAAACACAGGGCATCGCCGAAGTCACGTTTCAGCCCAGACGGCTCCATTCCTGTGGCCCGTACATGCACCGGGTTGAGGATATCCACGCCGATTTCGATGAAATCCGGGATTATCTCGCGCACATTGCCGCACGAGTGAAACAGCACTTTCGCGTGGGGTGCCGCGGCCTTCATTGTGGCGAGAAGCTCGCCAAGGCGCGGCTTGAACACTTCCCTGAACTTCGCCGGCGGCACAAGCTGCGAATCCTGGGTGCCATAGTCGTCGGCCTCCAGCATGACGTCAACCAGATCCCCAAGCTCACCCAGCGCCATGCTCCAGAAATCCAGCTTGATCTGCAGGATCTTGTCCAGCAACGCGCGGGTCACGTCTTCGTCGATCATCAGATCGCACAGGAAGTTCTCCATGCCTCGCACCCGGCATGCCACTTCACACAACCCCGCGCAGACGCTCTTCAGCACAACCGGATACCCTGCGGCACGGTATGCCTCAGCCTTCGCCCGGAGCCCCACGATGCGCGCCGGGTCGTCACCCTTGGGCCAGGAGTGCTCCTCGATCCGGCTGACCGACGCAGACATCCCGCCAATCGGGCTCTTCACAAGGCTGTAATACAGACCCTCATCCTTGGGCATTCGGTGAACGATGCCCCACTCGTCCAGGTACTCCCAGTAGTCGCCGACGTCGGCTACGGGAACGGTGATGGTGTTGCTGGTCACGGGGAACAGGCCCCGCACATCGATGCCCAGGCGCTCCACCACGTCCTCGTCCGGAAGCGCGATCTGCTGGACATCGTCCACGATGGTCGGCTCTACCGCGGGCAGTCCCAATTGCTTACGCAGGCCCTCATACGCCCGCACGGCGATGCCCGTTACATGAGTGCTACCCATGTCCAGCGGCACCCGGTCCGGCTCCCTGTGGTCCAGAGTGGTCAACAGTCTGTCTCGTGCAGTCATGCGCAGATCGCACCTCGCGTAAGTCGCCCGGATCTCCGGGCGGGAGCTGTCAGTACAGTTCCGCCACCGGCTGCAGGGCTTCGTAGTCGAAGACCACCGCCATCGCCTGATTCTGCGTCTCAAACCCGGCTTCCTCCGCAGCCGCAACCGGGTTCAGCCCCGCCGCAACCACGAAAGCCATTCGCCCCACGTCGATGTCCAGTTCCATCAGAGACTGGTTCTCCCCGGCCGCCGCGATCACTCCCCGCAGCCTCCATGCGGCCATTTCGTCAATCAGGCTGAGCACATGCTCGCGCGCCGCGGACGGGCATGTGCGCAGGCCCGCGCCCACTTTCCCCGAACCGGTAGCCACCGCCTCTCCCGCCGAGGTCGCACGGCCCTTGATGAAAACTTCCACCGGGTCCACGGATGTGCCGCCGTATCTTATGATCTCCGTGAACCGCGCCGGCTCGTGCCCGCTGATCTCCACCAGCCCCCCGAACTCCGAATTCACCGGGATCCCGTGGCTCAGCAGGATTCCGTTGATAGTCACACTGCATACCGTGCCCAGGGCCGTCATGCCTCTTGGCACAGCGAAATCCCCCACCCGTTGTCCCGGGCCCAGCACCGCCACCAGGTCACTCGTGGCGAACCGCGAGTTGAACACCGGGCGCATGATGCGCAGGGCGGCATCGAAGTCGGCCTGCCGGAACAGGGATAGGTTCAGAATCACGCTTCCAGTTCCGCGCGCGATGTCGAAGGTGGTCAGGTACGACAGTGTGTCGATTCTCGCCAGCGTGAGAGCCAGCTTGTCCGCAACCCGGGCATTCGCAAGTTCCCGCCGCCCCTGCTCCGTCAACCTGCGGCCCATGCGCCCCAAACTTTGCGTGAGCCCACGTTCATCCAGCGCCTGGAGGTAGTAACGCACCGCGCGCTCCGTCAGGTCGATGCCCTGGTCACTGAGCCGGCGCGCTATTTTTGAAGCCCCCACAGGCTCATTGAACCCGCCGAGCACCCGCAGGATCGCATATTCTTTCCGTCCTATTTCCGGCAAAGCGCACACCCCCAGCCCAATTTTGGGCCGAATAACTTCCGGATATAAGGAAGCTCTCACGGGGAAGTTGTTTCGTATACGTTTCTGATGCCCGATAATTGCCCCTTATCTTCCGTTGACAGCCGTACCGGGGCAGTATAGACTCGCCATACTCTTTCCGGCAAGCCGTTTCCCTTGTGAGCCAAAAGGTATCCTACTCACCATGCACAGACTACCGCCTTTCAAGATCCACGCTGCCTGCGGCACCTGCGGGATCATCGACCGCAAGCGCAACCGTTTCCGGGTCCATGACCTCGTCAATGCCATGGCGAATATGCGCGAACGCGGCAATGGCCTGGGTGCAGGATTTGTCGCCTACGGCATCTTCCCGGACCACGCCGACGACTACTGTCTGCAGACAATGCTCCTGGACGCAGCGGCACTTGACCGCACCCGCGAGTACCTGAACTCCGTCTGCACTGTTGTCCATGATGAGGTCATCCCCACCCGCAAGACGGCGACGATCACCGATGAGCCGCTCCTGTGGCGCTTCTTTGTCCAGCCGCTTGCGGAGAAGGTCGCGGCGAAGGCCGAATGGACGGAGCAGGACTACATGGTGGATGTGGTCATGACCATCAACCGGGATATCGACGGTGCCTATGTGGCGTCCAGCGGCAAGAATATGGGAATCTTCAAAGGTGTCGGCTATCCCGAGCCCATCGCGGAATACTATCGTCTCGAGGACTACGAGGGCTACATCTGGATCTCCCACACCCGATTCCCGACAAACACCGGGGGTTGGTGGGGCGGCGCACACCCATTCGGCATTCTTGACTGGTCTATCGTCCACAATGGTGAAATCTCTTCCTACGGGGTGAACAAGCGGTACGTCCAGTCCTGGGGCTATGAATGCACGTTGTTCACAGATTCCGAGGTCATCAGCTACTTGTTCGACCTTCTCTGCCGCAAGCACGGCCTGAGCATTGAGATGGCATCTCTGGCCATGGCCCCGCCCGAATGGGAGCAGATCGACGTCGAGCAGCAGCCCGAGCTGAAAAAACTGTATTCCGCGATGCGTCAGGTCTACCCGGGCGCGCTGCTCAACGGTCCCTTCGCAGTTATTGCCGGGCACGAGGGGGGCATGGTCGGTCTCAGCGACCGCCTCAAGTTGCGTCCGCTTGCGGCCGCCGAGAAGGGCGACAAGGGCTACATTGCCAGTGAGGAGGCGGCCATCTGGGCCGCTGCGGGGCAACCTGACCGTTCCTGGCCCATCGACGCCGGGAAACCAGTGCGGTTTGACCTACAGGAGGCATAAGAAGGTTGGCTCTCTCAGTTCTTGCACCTGAATTCATCATCAAACGCGACCCTGACCTGTGCATCGAGTGCGGGGTCTGCTCCCGCCAGTGCTCTTTCGATACCCACACCATCGATCCCGAGGACGGCTCCATCACCTCCGATGCCATTCGTTGCTGTGGCTGCCAGCGCTGCGCATCACTATGCCCCACAGGCGCCCTCACCATTATCGAGCGCGAACTCACAGGCAGATCCCACCCCAACTGGACCCTCGGTGCCCAGCGCAACATCGCCCGTCAGGCCGAGACGGGTGGCATGCTGCTCACCGGCATGGGCAGCGACAAGCCTTACAAGAACATCTGGGACCACCTGGTTCTCAACGCATCGCAGGTCACGAACCCATCCATTGACCCGCTTCGCGAGCCCATGGAGTTGCGAACTTACCTCGGCTCCAAGCCCGATCGGGTTGAGTTCGACGACGACGGAAACCTGCTGAGCGAAATCGGTCCGCTGCTGGAACTCGATGTGCCCATCATGTTCTCGGCCATGTCTTACGGGTCTATCAGCTTGAACGCCTGTAAGTCCTTGGCTGCCGCCGCAGCCCAGTCCGGCACCTACTTCAACACTGGCGAGGGCGGCTTGCACCGTGACCTGTACCAGTACTCGGACCGCGCCATTGTGCAGGTCGCGTCCGGGCGTTTCGGTGTGAACCCCGAATACCTGGCCCACTCCGCGGCAGTGGAGATCAAGATCGGTCAGGGCGCCAAGCCCGGAATCGGCGGCCACCTGCCTGGCGAGAAGGTCACTGCGGACATCTCCCAGACCCGCATGATCCCAATGGGTGCCGATGCCATCTCACCGGCTCCCCACCATGACATTTATTCCATCGAGGACCTCAAGCAGCTCATCTACGCGCTGAAAGAGGCCACCAACTACACCAAACCGATTTCTGTGAAAATCGCCGCAGTCAACAACGTCATTCCCATCGCCAGCGGGTGTGTGCGGGCAGGGGCGGACATCGTGGCTATTGACGGCGTCCGGGGCGGCAGTGGCGCAACACCCACTGTCATCCGCGACAATGTGGGTATTCCCATCGAGTTCGCAATTGCCGCTGTGGACAGCCAGTTGCGCAAGGAGAACATCCGCAACCAGGCATCGATCGTGGCCGCCGGCGGGTTCCGCAACAGCGCAGACATCATGAAGGCAATCGCCCTGGGAGCCGACGCGGTCTACATCGGAACTTCGGCACTGATCGCTCTCGGCTGCCACATGTGCCAGAAGTGCTACACCGGCAAGTGCACCTGGGGCATCGCCACCCAGGACCCGTACCTGACCAAGCGCTTGAACCCGGAGATCGGCACTCGCAGGGCCGCCAATCTCCTGCGCGCCTGGGGCCTTGAGATGAAGGAGATGCTGGGTGGCATGGGCATGGACAGCATCGACAGCCTGCGCGGTAACCGCGAGATGCTCCGCGGCATCGGGCTGACAAAGGAAGAGTTGGAGATCCTTGACGTTGCACCGGCGGGGATGTAGAGACGGCGGACGGCTGCCTCATCCCGTCGATCCCCCTCTTCTTCTCCCGCTTCGCGGGGTCAGGATGGTGGGGAGGGAAGGCGCTTGCCGGCCCGAAGCGCATACGCCCAACTCGATTGTTGGGGCGGGTTTGGCCGCGGCCGTACTCGCCGTCATCTGCCAATAGCTATTCACTGTTCACTATCGGCTATTCACTCCATACTGCGGTGACCGCCTCATGAAGCGCATATACGCGAAAGAAGACTACTGTATCGGATGCCGGCTCTGCGAGATCTACTGTATCTTCCAGCACTCCGGCTGCGATACGCTGGTCAAGGCCTTCTCTCAGAAGGACTGCCTGCCCGATCCAGCGGTGCGCGTGGAGGAGGACGGAGCCATCTCCTTCGCTCTCCAGTGCCGCCATTGTGACGATGCACCGTGCGTCGCCGCGTGCATCTCCGGAGCCATGACCCGGGACCCTGAGACCGGCGCAATCAAGCACGATCCCGACAAGTGTATCGGCTGCTGGAGCTGCGTCATGGTCTGCCCCTTTGGGGCGATCCAGATAAACCTGGAAAAGGGCAAGGTCAGCTCCAAGTGCGATCTCTGCGGTGGCGACGTAATGCCGGCATGTGTGGCCCACTGCCCGAACGAGGCGTTGGTCTATGAGTGAGAAGAGATACGACTACCTGATCATCGGCAACTCCACCGCGGCCATCGCAGCGGTCGAAGCGATCCGCGAGGTGGACCGCGCGGGCACACTGGCGGTTGTCTCGGACCAGCCCGAGCACTGCTACTGCTCCCCGCTTATCACCTACTGCCTCGCGGGCAAGATCCCCGAAGAGCAGTTGGATTACCGCCCCGGCGATTTCTATGAGAAGGCCCATGTGGACACCATTCTCGGCGCGGCTGCAACCGAGGTCAAGCCGGCGGCTCACGAGGTCGTTCTCGCGGACGGCCGTGTACTGGGCTATGGCAAGCTCTTGCTGGCCATTGGCGGCGTGCCTTTCGTGCCTCCCATCCCCGGGTGTGACCTCAGCGGCGTGTTCACATTCACCCGCCACGAGGACATGCGCCGGGTCCAGGAGTTCATCGACGGGAATGTGGTCCGCCAGGCCGTGGTCATCGGCGCGGGCATGATCGGTGTGAAGGTCGCGGAAGCCTTCGCTCACCTCGGCATAGAGACTACAGTTGTCGAGCTTCAGGATCGCGTCCTGCCACTTGCGCTGGATCAGGTCGGCTCACAAATGGCCCAGCATGTCATGGAAGAGCATGGCATACGTGTTCTCACCACCGCGGGAGCCACCAGCATTGGCGGCGGCAGCGGCAAAGTGCAGTCTGTCACCCTCGACACCGGTTCCCGCCTGCCTGCCCAGATCGTGGTCGTGGCAGTGGGCGTGCGGCCCAACACCGCACTCGCCGAACACGCGGGCATCAGCGTGAACCGCGGCATCCTGGTGGACGACCACATGCGCACCAGCGACCCCGACATCTACGCCGCCGGGGACTGCACGGAGGGCTTCGACCCGCTCCTTGGGGAGACCCGGCCCATCGCCATCTGGCCGGGCGCGTACATGCAGGGTGAGGTCGCGGGGCGCAACATGGCCGGACAGGACGACGGCTACGTGGGGAGCATCCCCATGAACTCCATCCAGGTCTGCGGACTGCCCACCATCTCCGTCGGACTTACCACGCCGCCGGAAGGCGCCGAAGTCCTTCAGTACAAGTCGCCTGACGGTAAGCGTTACCGCAAGTTCTTTATCCTCGACAACAAGATCGTCGGGGCGCTTTTTGTTGGCGAGATCGACCGGGCGGGCATTATCACCGGCCTGATCCGCGACGGTAAGGATGTCTCCAGCTTCAAACAGAGCCTCATCGAACGGGACTTGGGCCTGCTTGCGCTGCCCAAGCATTACCGAAAACACATGGTCAGCGGGCCCGGGATCGAAGTATGAGAATCGACGCCACTGGACTTCACTACCGCCAACTCAATGATACAATCAAGGCCGCCATTGCCCAGGGCGAGACAGAGTTTGACCTGGTCAATGTGATCGGCCACAGGTACATCGGTTGCGGCATTGCCGCGCCTGTAGTCATTCGCATCGAAGGCATTCCCGGCAACGATCTTGCGGCCTTCATGGACGGTCCGCAGATCTACTGTTCCGGCAATGGGCAGGATGGCATCGGCAATACCATGAACGATGGCCTTGTGGTCGTCCCCGGCCACGCCGGCGATGTCATGGGTTACTCCATGCGGGGCGGCCGGATCTTCGTCCGCGGCAATGCTGGATATCGGATCGGCATCAATATGAAGTCCTATCAGGGTCGCGAGCCGGAAGTCGTCATCGGCGGCCGCGTCCGAGACTTCTGCGGCGAATACCTCGCGGGCGGCAAACTCGTGGTCCTGGGACTGGACCTGCCTCCGGGTGAGCCTATCGTCGGCCGCTATTGTGCCACCGGAATGCACGGCGGGCGCATGTATATTCGCGGCGAAGTCGCTCCGGATCGTGTTCGCAAGGGCGTCTCGGTGGAAGAAGCCGATGATGATGACAAGGAAATCCTGCGGGGGGTTCTGACCCCCTACTGCGCCCAGTTCGGCTTGAACGTGGAAGAACTGCTCGCCGCGCCCTTCACGCGGATCTTGTCCCAGACAACCCGACCGTATGGCCAACTCTACGCCTATTGAACGCACGCCCGGGGTGCGGCTCGTAACACAGCCGCGCCCCTCAGCGCGTGCAGTGCTTGTGGTTGACCTGCCGCCGGCACTGCACGAGACCTTCGCCCGTCCCCTCCGATCCCTTGACCTCGAGCCCATTCAGGCCAGCCGTCCCGAAGAGATACGTGACGTTCTTTTCGACAACCAGATCGCTGCTGCGCTTGTCCATTTCGGGCGAGATGTGCCCCGCGGAGCCGCGCATGCCCGAGCCTTGCGGAAACACCCCGCCGGCCGCGATTTACCGCTTCTCGCCTTGCTTCATGCCAGTTCCCTTGCGGGGTTCCCCCTGGACTGCGGCGTCGACGAGCTGTTGATCCTACCGGTCACCGCCGAGGAAGTCTTCCTGCGCCTGCGCTTCGTATTCTGGCGAACCAGTGGCGGCGAGGCCGAGGGCGTGCTGAAAATCGGTAACGTCACCATCGATGTTCCAGGGATGCATGTACGCGTGAAAGGCGTTTCGGTTGAGCTCACCTACAAGGAGTTCGCGCTTCTTCGCTATTTCGTGGAAAACGATGGTCTGGCCTTGCCCCGGACGCGCATTCTCGATGCCGTCTGGGGCGAGGACTATTACGGTGGCGACCGCACCGTTGACATTCACATCAGGCGCCTGAGGGCCAAGCTGCCCGAACTTGCACACTGCATCCAGACTGTGCATGGCGTGGGCTACCGCTTCGTCGCATCACCCGAGACGGTATAGTTCAGCCACAAGTCACGCAGGACAGCGCCGCGTTTGCGCCGAATCTGCTCCCCTATGATCCGATCCTTGTTGGTCTGCCTCCTGGCTATCGGTGGGTACTGTATCGGGCTTGCCGATGTGGACATCGGGCCCTGGGTATTCATCTATGGTGTCCACGACCCAGCCGCGATTGATCGCCTCCCGGCACTGGGCTGCAACGTCGCCTATATCGCGCCCGAGGTGGTAGACACCATCGGCCTTGGAGCCGGCGCCGACCTCATCGATCGTGCAGGAGCGGCGGGGCTCAAGTCAATCGTCGCAATTCCTACGGTTCTCAATGTACCGGGGCGCCTGCCATCCGCGGGCGGCGAAGCTTACCGGGAGTGGGTCACCGGCGTCATTCGCACGGTGGTTGAACGTTTCGGGGACAACCCCAATGTGATTGCCTGGGCCACGGGGGATCTGCTCGAGGAAGCCATCGACTACAATGAGTCCGACTTCCGCGCCTTCTTACAGCGCCGATATTCCTCAATCCAGGCTCTCAACACAGCCTGGGAAGCTTCCTTCGGCGACTTCGGCCAGGCCAGCCAGAACGAAGCGCGGAAGATTGACGAGACAATGCCTCTGGGTGTGGGCAGAGCTTCGCTGGATGTCGCGGATTACCGTCTCAAGGCTTTCCACGACGTGATGCAGCACTGGGCACGAACCATCAAGGCCCTCGATCCGAACCGGCCGCTACTCACGGGCCGTCTCTCGCGCTACCGCTCCTGCCTCGCGGTGCCCGACGAGTATGACATCATCTGCCCCTGGGCCTCGCCCGACACCCTTGAATCGGATCTGCTTGCCCACAATATGCACGCAGTCGCCATCGCCCGCCGCGCAGGGAAGTTCGCCGTCATCCCCTGCCTCGACGTGCCGCTTGACGAGGTGGCTTCAAAGCGAGGCGACCTGCAGCGCTGGATCGGCCTCGCGGGGATCCACGGGGCCCGGGGCATCGGCCTCGCGGACTGGTCACGGCTGCAACTCAGCCCCGCGCCGGCGGTGGTCGAAGCTGATGTTCAACGTTGTGCGGCCGCCGCACTCACCGGGGACACCCTGCGCATCAGTCCGATCTCCGGGTTCGCTATGCTCTACCAGCCCTACGCCGGGGGACTGTCCACCGCCACCGGACCTGCCTACGGGTTCATCGACGGCCCTGCCGAGGGTGAGCCGGGTTCGCCCTTCGCCGATTTCCGCCTGGGCTGCCGCTTCGGCTTCCCGGAGTACCTCACGCTCGATGACCTCACCGCCACCAATGTCTCGCGCTACAGCGCGATCGTCGCCCCTGTGGCGCTGGGCCTTCCCGAGCCGGTCTCGCGCCAGCTGTCGGACTACGTGCGCGAGGGCGGCGCGCTCATCACCGATCTCGGCGCCGGAATGCGTCAGACCGGCTCGTGGCTTCACCTTCCCGAACTGCTTTCGTCCACCTTTGGCATCCGACGCCTGGTGCAGATGCGTCACGAAACGGGCGCGAATCTGCGGGTAAGCTGGGCGCCGCCATGGCTGCCCTCGATGCTGCGAGGGACCCAGACGCGAGGTACCTTCCGCGACCTGTCCGTCGGCAGTCCCCGCGCAAGCGTCTCCAGCGGAGTGGATAAGCGGCGCGAAACATCAGGTCCGGCTTCCCAGAGCAAGTCCTGGCATGTCTCTGGCCCTGTCTGTTTCGCCGATCTCGACCAGAGCGCAGGCGCTGTCGCCGTGCTCACCACCGCCGCTGAGGAAGGACGCCGGGTTATCGCCGGCATCATCGGTAACCAGTGTGGAGATGGTGTAGCCCTGTTCGCTACCCACCAGCTGTGGGCCAACTGGCAGAGCAGCGATCCTGTCTATGCAGCGCTGCACCACGATCTCCTGGCGTCACGTCCGCTCGTGGAGATTGTGCAGGCGCCTTTCTGGACCGCCGGCCTGTGCGCCACCGCCACGCAGGACGGGGTTGCGGTGTTCAATGGGACCACAGAAACTGCATCGGCCGATGTGATTGCCCACGCCGCATCCGACGCGCTACACCGCAACTGTGTCTGCACATTCTCCGCCTTTGCCCGTACACCCCAGGGGCTTCGCTCCGGTGCGGTGCAGTTGTCGGTAGACGTACCGGCCTTGAGAACAGTCCATTGCCCACGCACGCCCATCACCCTCGAGCCATACCGGGGCACGTGCGCGGCAAAGCTCCTGGAGTATTCCCGGCAGCGGGTTCGCTTCGAGTTTGGGGGCACGGGAGCGCCGATCGCCCCTGGGCCTGACGGGGTACTTGGGGTGGGTGAAGGCGAAGACACCGTCGTCCGCTTGCGTCTGCGAGACGGGGACTATGCGGTAAACGTCGGTTCCTTTCACACGATAACCCTCGACCATGGGCGGGGCCGGGTCGAGCGTCTGCAGGTCGAATCAGGGCTGAACCGGGCTCTGGAAGTGACCCTCAACGCCCGGAAAGCGCTGGTTACAGTGGAGCCCGCGAGAAGGTGAGACCGCCTACTCGCCCTGGAACGCCACCCGAGTCCGCGCCAACAAGATGCCGTTGCGCTGGTGGGTCCAGATGCCCACATAGCCGTCTCCCAACGGATCCGGGTCATCGAACTCCAGGGCCTTCTTGCCATCCACGTAGTACGTCAGCTTGCTCCCGAAGCGCTCAATGCGGCAGTGGAACCAGTGCCGGTGGAAGGTATTCAGGTCCCCGCCGCTGGTGGGATTTTCGAACTTCACCGCGGTGGTCTCCGCAACCGTCTTCCCCTGTCGAATGATCTTGCTGCGGGTGTTATTGTCTCCGGCGAGCACGAAGGCATACCCGCTGCACAGGTTCTCGCCATCTCCGCAGATAATCCCGTTGATGTCGCTGGGATGGCTGTATCCGGGGGATCGCGGCAGATCCATCATCATGCATGCCCAGAATTCAAAGACCATGTCTCCACTGAACTTCCGCTTGTTCCAGATAAGCGGCGTTTCGGCGTCTCGGCCGCAGAACCAGGACCATTGCGGCTGGCAGTTCCAGCGGTCCGAGATCTCCCACAGGCCATCCTGGGGACGCCAGTCGGTTGGTGCGCCAGAGAAACTCGCGTCTACAATGTTCGGCGAGGTCAGTGTTACGTTGTTCAGGTTGACGCCCACTCCGCCCAGCCTCAACGCAACCCAGGGCGCCTCGACCCCGTCCGGCACTCTCGCCCACGCAAACGCCTCCCCGTCCAGGCGCGCGGTGAGTGTGCCCCCGCGGCGCTCCAGCACAAGCATCGGGCTCTTGTCGGCGGTCTGAACCTTCCCGCTAACGCCGTCCACGGATTCGGCCGGGCCACAGGAGATAAACTGCTCATCACGCTGCGAGCTCACCTGCACCAGGCTCGGGGCCTCGGGCAGCTTGTCCAGGCTGTCGGCCATGCACAGGTCAATCGTGCCCGTGCGTCCCACGAAGTATTCCAGTTCCATGCGCAGGACATAGTCCCCCCACGCCGGAAGGGTATAGGCATATACCCGGTTCCCCAGCGCCTGCCAGGAAGCCAACGGACGGGCCCAGTCGGCCATCGTGTCTTCTTTGGCGAACTGCTCGGTGATGGATACGGGCGGAGCCGGTGGGTCGAGGAAGCGCACCTCCATATTGTCGAATGCCGCCACAGTTTGCCCCGTGCCTTCCACGTAATACCCCACTTTGCCCGCGGATGCCCGGTTCACGTCGACCGTCTCCAGCACCCGCTGTCCATCCACGCTGACGCACACCAGTTGTCGATCCAGCGTCACTCTCACCGGATAGGTTCGCGCCCGATCAAAAGGCTGTGGGCGGGTTGCGAGCACTTTGCCCTTGCCGTCTTCAATTCGCCAAAGCTCCTGCCGGATCTCAGTCGGATTATCGTGGGACGGCCCCCAACGGAACAGGTAGTAATTCTGCCTGTCCATACAGCCGAAGCAGAGGCCTACGGAGGTGGCCGACCAAGGCAGCACGTCCGCCGACAGCTCATAGTTCTCCCAGGCGGTGCACCCCGTCAGCGCGATCCCCAGCTTGTGTTCGGCGTCGGGGCTACCGCAGAGCCGGTCGTCATGGATCAACCACCTCCCCGCGAGCTGATCCACCGGCTTGTCTCCCTGTGCCGAGTATCCGTCGCTGAAATGCCGGTACGGACGTAGCACCACGTCGTCGAAATAGGCCCTTCCGCAAGCCTCCATGTACAGGCCGATCTGACCCTCGCCGAAAGTGTCATCACGCGCGGAGCAGACTACCTGTCCATCTACGCCGGCATCCAAGAACCCATCATGGGCGCGGACTTTCAGCTCAGCCCACTGGCCCTTTACAAGGGAGCATTCCGCATCGGCGAGACTGCGCGCCTTGCCATCAACAACCGCGAGCAGTTCCGCCCGGGGCTTCTCCGTCGCGCCCGCCTCCGTGACCGGAACTCGCAGCAGGTAGTAGTTCGCCTTGTCCTGCGCATAGAACGCCAGACCTACGAAACCTGGATCTCTCGCCTTGACCGCGGCCCGAAACTGGTAACTATCCCAAAATCCCATCCCCGCCAGGGCAAGCGCGCGTGCGCCCTGCCCGCCGTACGAGAACGGATTGGCGCTCTTGGTCGCCTCCACCTGACGGTTCCGCGTTTCCGGCAAGGATGTGCTCCACTGCCCCTCCACCGTCTCCCAAGGGTTCGGTTCGTCCGGCGGCCGCGCGAAGTCATCGTCGAACACCATCTCGCCGATAGGCTGGGTGTAGACCTCCCCGACCTTCAGGCTCGAGGCCTCGTAGCCGATCCGGTCGCCGGGGGAAAAGTCCTCGTATGCCGCGAGCACGCAGTGCCCGTTCATCAGCACCCGGATGCTCCAGGCACGGCGCTTGATGGTCAACGCCAACGGTGTCTCCCCAGCCTCGGGCACCGCAGCGCTCGAGGCCAGTTCGTCCTCCTCGCCGTTGCGCCGCATGCCAAGCCGCAGGCCATCCGAGCCGGCTTCGAAGTAGAGGTGATTCCCTTCGTCCTTGTAGCAAAAGACCACCCTCAAGCGGCCATCAGCCCGCAAAGCAGCGGGTTCCGGCAGCTCGACACGGATGTCCACTTCGCCCGCGACAGGCTCGTCCAGGAAGGTAGTCGCGGCCAGCGCGGGAGTAGCGGCAGCCAGTGCAGCCAAAACAGCTGCAGAGCACGCCAGGAGCAGGCGCCGGCGGTAATTCATGGTCTCACCCTCTGCGGTGGGTCGCTTCTGTGGGAGCACAGCATCCAGATACCCCTTTGACACGTTAGCCGCGCGCATAGTTCACCGTGATGTTGGCCTGCAATGAGGGAATCCAGGAAACCAAATGGGCCGGGGCTTTGTTCGTCTCCCTTGGGGGTTGCGATATGCCACCCCCGGCGCATGCATTCGGCCCATATTTGCGGGCTCTGCGGAGTGAACTGATCTGAGAGGCTGGAGAATCGGCACTATCGGTGGCATTGCCATCGAAATCAACAGCTCGTGGCTCATCATTTTCGCCCTCGTGGTGTGGGACCTGGGCCGTCACGCCTTTCCGCAGCTCAGTGCTACCGGCCGCGAGTATCTCGCGTACGTGGCAGCCCTCGCCACTACGCTGCTTTTCTTCGCCTCAGTCCTGCTCCACGAGCTTTCCCATTCCTTTGTGGCGCGGCGCATGGGCATCGGGGTCAGCCGCATCACCCTCTTCATCTTCGGCGGCGTTGCACAGGTCGATGAGGAGCCGAGGACGCCCCGCCAGGAACTGCTTATATCCATCGCCGGACCTGCCATGAGCGTCCTGCTGGCGGCGGTCTTCGGCGCCGTGGCAATGCTCCTGCGCAATCGGTGGGGCACCACCATTCCCGGTCTGTGTCTGGAGCGTGTGGCGCAGGTCAACCTGGTGCTGGCGATTTTCAACATGGTGCCCGGCTTTCCCCTGGATGGCGGCCGCATCCTGCGCTCCCTCTTGTGGATGGGCTGGTCGGATCGGGTGCGCTCTACCCGTGTCGCCTCGGTCTTCGGACAGATGGTCGGGTACGCCCTGGCCGGCATTGGGGTTCTGCAAGGCGTCGCCCTGGCCTCCCCCTGGCTGGGTATCTTCTACGTGGGCATGGGCTTGTTGCTGGCGTCCGTTGCCCGGGGCACGTATAGGCGCGAATTGGTTCAGGCAGCCCTGGATGCCACCCCCGTGTGGCATTTCGCGGTGCCCCCCGAACTCAGTTTCCCGCTGGGTACGCCGTTGAGCTATGCCGCGCCATATCTCCTGGCGCGCGGCGGCGGAATGCCTGTCCCCGTGTTGCTCGACTCACAGCCTGTCGGCATCCTGTCCCGAGACCCTGTGGCGGCGATTCCTCCCTGGCAATGGACCCAGTTGCGCGTCGAGGACGTCATGGATACACTGCGGGAGGAGATGGTGCTGCGCACCAGTCAGTCCGCGAGTGCAGCCCTGGACCGTATGCAACGGGAAAACCGTTCCAGCCTGATGCTGGTGGACCAATGGGGCAATTTCGGAGGCATCGTCACTGCCGCGAGTCTCCACGCTGCCCTCGCGTCCATGCAGGGCTGAAAGCCGCTCACTCACCCCGCGATCCGGAGCCCACAGATGACTGGCTTCCAGCCTCGCACGTACCGTCGATCCATGAAGGCCGCCGACCTCACGGGATTCCGCCTGGTCGTGGCCGAATCCGACCTGCATATCCAGGTCGCTACCGGGTCGGGCGAGACGGGCCACGGATTGTTGGAGCAGTGCCGCGCAACAGCCCTGGCAGCAACGAAGGCAGTTCGTCGCGAGATCGCCGCGGAGATCGCTCTTCGCCCGGAGTTCGGCACCAGTCTCAAGCCACTCGACATGCGCCCGGAGTCGCCCGACCCAGTCGCGCAGATGATCCGCGCAGCCGCACTGGCCGGCGTCGGTCCCATGGCGGCGGTCGCCGGCACGGTTGCCGAGTTCGTTGCGCGCAGCCTGTCTGCCCTGGCGAGCGACGTCATCGTTGAGAATGGGGGAGACCTGTACATCATCACCACGAGGCCCCGCACCATCGCCATTTTTGCCGGCGATTCCCCCCTGAGCAACCGGGTGGCACTCCAGTTGCCTGGCCCGTGCGAGCTGTCTGTCTGCACGTCCTCCGGCACCGTCGGCCACTCACGGAGCTTCGGGAAAGCCGATGCCGCCCTGATCGCGTCTGAGGATGGAGCCTTCGCCGATGCCGCTGCAACGGCCCTCGGCAACCGCGTGAGCTCGCCGTCGGACATCGAAGCCGCCCTGGAATGGGCTGCAAGCCTTGACGGCGTCCGGCAGGCGCTTATAATCGTTGGCAGTGCCATGGGCGTTTGGGGTGAGCTCGAGATAGGGCGGGTCTGAACCGCATTCGCCGCATTTCATACTTGACACATAGACAATAATCGATATACTCTACGCATCATCCTCTCCAGAGGCGTCACGACGGAGCACGACTGCGCGAAAGGAGGCGCTTTGATGAGCCCGGTTGGAAACCTCACAGAATGGTATTACCGGATGGGCATGCCTCGGCGCCGGGCCTCCGGCGCCATCCTGCGCAGTCGCGTGGCTGTTCCGTCCAGCGCGGCCTGAGATATCAGGCCTGCCAGCCCCGGTCCAGCCTCCGACTCAAGTCTTCCCTGATTCGTTCTGTACGTTCCCAATCACCACCGAGACACAGGGACAGTGAAGGAGGCATTCACCGTGCCCAAGACTTACGCTGAGATCAACGAGAAGATACGCAAGGGCCAGGCCGTTGTCGTCACCGCCGAGGAAATGATCGACCTGGTGGAGGAAGAGGGCGTCAAGAAGGCCGCCGAGAAAGTGGACGTCGTCACCACCGGCACTTTCGGGCCGATGTGTTCCAGCGGCGCAGTACTCAATACCGGGCATTCCACTCCCCGGATGAAGATCAGCAAGGCGTGGCTCAATGATGTCCCCGCCTACTGCGGCTTGGCGGCCGTGGACCTGTACATCGGGGTCACCGAGCCCCAGCAGGATGACCCGCTCAACACCGTCCACCCCGGCCAGTTCCGCTACGGCGGAGGTCATGTCATCGAAGACCTCATCGCCCGCAAGGACGTGCGCCTTGTGGCTGAGGCCTACGGCACAGACTGCTACCCGCGCAAGGCGCTGGACACCTGGATCAATGTGAAGACTTTGAACCAGGCGTATCTACTCAACCCGCGGAACAGCTACCAGAATTACAACGTTGCGGTGAATCTGAGCACCCAGCGGGATATCTACACCTACATGGGCGTGGTCAAGAAGGACCTGGGCTCGGCCAGCTTCTGCTCGGCAGGACAGCTCAGCCCGCTCCTCAACGATCCCTACTACCGGACCATCGGCATTGGCACCCGCATCTTCCTTGCCGGGGCGCAAGGGTACGTGTACTGGGAAGGCACTCAGCACAGTCCCTCCGAGGCGCGCGGGGAGAACGGGGTACCCAAATGTGGATCAGGCACCCTCGCGGTGGTCGGCGATCTCAAGGACATGGACACCGAGTTCTTCCGGGGCGCCAGCATGCTCGGATATGGATGCACGGCGGCAGTCGGGATCGGCATCCCGATCCCGATTCTCGACGAGGAGATGGCCCGGTACACCGCGGTCAAGGACGCCGACATCGTGGCACCGGTCGTCGACTACAGCCATAACTATGGGCACAACGAGGGCAAGCCTCTCGGCTATGTGAGTTACGCGGAGCTCAAGAGCGGAACGATCAACATCAACGGTCGAGATATCCCGACTACCCCGCTGTCCAGTTACCGCAAGGCCCAGCAGATCGCCGGGATCCTCAAGGAATGGATCGCCCGGGGCGAGTTCTTCATCCAGGAGCCCATTCAGCTCCTGCCGACACCCGACACGGGGCAGAAGTTCAAGCCCCTCAAAGAGCGCCCGGTCAGCGGAGGTGTGGCGTAAATGGAAACCCGAAGAGTGGTTCTGCGCTTCCCGAAGCATCTGCTGGACAAGCCCATCACGTCTCAACTTGTGCGCCAGTTCGACCTGGAGTTCAACATCCTGCGTGCTGACATCACCCAGGAGTCCGAAGGCCTGCTCATCATGGGGCTCACCGGGAAGAAAGCCAACCTCGAGAAAGGCCTGCGCTGGGCGCGCGAACAGGGCGTTGAGATTCAGCCCCTATCCAAGGATGTGGTGCGCAACGAGAAAGCCTGCACTCACTGCGGAGCCTGCATCAACGTCTGCCCCACCGACGCGTTGACCATCGACTTGGAAACGCGCGATGTCATCTTCAACGCGAATCGATGCATCGCCTGTGAGCTCTGCGTTCCTGCGTGCCCCTTCAGGGCCATGGAAGTTGCGTTCTGATCAATTGCGGCCGTTTCTGACCTCCATCTGGGCCCGGCGCGGTCTTACGTGACCCGCCGGGCCTTCTCGCATCTCCCCGCTGAAATCTTCAGGATTGAAGTTGTACTCTACTGGACATACTACAGTAAATAGTATATAATCGCGGTCACTGTCGTTTGCTAAGGAGTTGATCACGATGAGAACCACGCTCCACTCCGTGCTTCGCTTGGTTCTGGCCTTGGGTCTCATCGCTGTACTCACCGGGGCGTATGGCCAGGAGGGTGCTCCGCCACGTTACCCGATTGCCGTGACAGACACGGACGATCTGGTGCAGCTGGCCACTATCGGGGTGGTCGCCGACACTTTCGGCTACGACGGGCTGGAGATGCTCTACCAGGTCCGCGCCATGGACATGCCCACTGCGGACATCATTCCTGTGTTCACCCTCTCGTATCTGTCCGGCGAGAGCTATCGGAGAGTGGTGGAACAGCGAGTGGAGGGCAAAACCTGGGCGCAGATCGCCGAGAACCTCAAGATTGAACTTGAGGCCTTCAATGACCTGGTGCTACCTGCTTCCTTCCGTTTCACCACACTCTCGTCGGTTCCTGACGACGTCATGCTGGACATGATGACCTGTTCCGCCCTGGCCTTGAGTCTCGGGCAGGATCCAGACCGCATCATGGACCTGTACCGGAAAGGGTGGCACCCTCTGGATGTCCTCACTGCCGCCCAGATTGCTCACCGCAGTGGCCGCCAGGTATCGGTGCTGCTTAGCGGCACACCGCGCGCCATCGACTGGTACAAGGTAGCGCGTGATGCCGGCGTTGATCTCGCGCGGATGGCCGCTGAAGGCGGCCGCTTGCGGGACAACATGGAGCCGCTGGTGCGCGAACAGGCGCAGCGCAGCGACCTCGAAACCCGTTACGCGCTTGAGATCGCGGCTGAGAACTACAAGGTTGCCTACGAGACGGTGCGAGATGTCCGCTACAGGTATCTTCTGAGCCCTTCCGAAGTGGTTATCACCTTCTACCTCTCGGATCTCGGTCCGTATGATCCGTACCGTGTTGCCCGGTATTATGTCTGGGACGGCTGGCGCAGTTGGGGCCCCACCATTGTGGGACTGGGCATCCCGCGCAGGCATTTCGCGGACTGGTCTATCTGGGTTGGAGGCTCAATCGACTTTCTGGCGATTGACGCCTGGGTGCTGCGCGATGCGCTCCTGGGCCATGCACTGTACCACGGAGGATTTGTGCCCGTCCCTGTATACAGCTACTATGATCCCTGGTTTACCTGGCGCGATGCCATTTTCTACGGTGGCATCTACCACAGGCACCACGTGCCCTTCAAGGAGTATTACCAGTGGCGCCGATCGGGCCGCAGCTGGCGTGATTACCCGCACTACAGCAGAGATCGCGCCGACTATCAGCGTGAGACCGACATCCTGCACGGCAGGCGAGTAGGTATCATCGAGGGACACAAGAGCTACGAGCCGCCTCGCGCGGCTGTGCACCGCAGCCCCGTTGGGCCGGAATACCGCGGCGGCACTCGGGGCCATGCGCGCGCGTACGAGCCGCCTATCACCCCCGGCCTGATCGAAGGCCGCAAGTCGGCGCCGCCGAACCAGCGGTACCAGCCCGCGGGCCGTCCCGGTTACGACAGCAGGCCGGTACCCCGCTACGGAGATCAGTCCGGTCCGCACTTCGAGGCCCCGTCGGGTCCGCGCCGAGACGTCCCATCCGGCCCGCGCTATGAAAGCACGCCCACGCCTCGCTTTGAGGCGCCATCCGGCCGGCCTTCCGAGACGCCAGAGCGGCCAGGCGGGCAGCCCGACAGATCCTGGTCTTTCGACCGGGGGAGTGACATCCACGTGGGTGGTGGGCCAGTCTACAACGGTCCGCCGCCCGGAGCCACGCGGTTCGGTGAGTTGATCGGTGCCCCCAGCGGTTACGGCAGCGCGCGCCGTTTCGGCAGCCCGGGCTTCGGTACATCGCGTCCTGGAGGAAGCTCTCCCTGGAGCGGTTCACCGGCTCGACCGTCCTGGTCCTCGCCCGGTGGATCAGCCAGTCCTTCGTGGTCCCCGCCGAGAAGTTCCGGTCGGCCTTCGGGTTCCGGCTATGGGCTGATTACGGGCAGTCAGTCCGGCGCCAGACCGGCCACCGCACCTTCCGGAGGCCCCAGATCCGGTGGCGGACGCCGGCGCTGACGACGACCCGCCAGTAGCCACGCATACAAAGACCCCGGGGAGCACCCGCCTCCCGGGGTCTTTGGTGACTCGCGCCTGTCGCGCCGGCTATTTGGCGCTACCGCCTCATACGACAACCGCATTTGATGCAGAAGGCGGTCGGGCGGGGGTTGAGTTCGCCGCAGTCTGGGCACGGGACGGAATCGGCGGGGACGGGAGACCGGGCAGCCCTTGCCCAGCTTGCGCCATGGTCGCCGCAGGTGGTTTCAACGGAAGGCACCGGGGACGCCATCGCCGGAGCGATGTCAGCTGCATCGAGCACGATCTCCGGTTCCTTCTCCTCGTCCTCATCATCCACAAACTCGACTTCCTCAAATACCCGCCGCGAGGTACGGATGCGCTGCAGGTCTCCCATCGCTCCGTGCAGGTCAGGGTCTGCCTTGAGCGCCTGCTTCAGCGTCTCCTCGGCGGCCTCGTACTCGCGAGCGTGTTCGTAACACAGGGCCAACAGATGGAGTAGTGATGGATCGTCGGCGCGCAGTTCCAGCCCGCGATCAACGTAACGCCGGGCCGCCCGCCACCGTCCCAGGCGGATCAGCAATTGCGCCGCGCCGGAGAGCGCGAAAATGCTCCGGGGGCTCAGCTCCAGCACCCGCTCATAGGCTGCAACGCCCTGCTCCAGGTGGCCCAGGGCCGCCAGGGTCACCGCGTGGTACGTGCAGAGCTCCACATTGTCCGGCCAGCGTTTCAGTGCGCCTTCGATGATTGCCAGCGCCCTGCCGGGATTGCCCGAGTTGAGGTGCGAGCGTGCAGCGATGAGATGGGGACCGATGCCCGCGCTCGGCCTTGAAAGTCCCGGTGGCAATAACACGCTCCCCGCCGGCGCCTCCGCTCTCCCCAGGGCGTCTGAAACCGCGTCGCTGATCGCCGCCAGGATTTCATCCGACGTCTCCGTCTCCAGCGTCGGCTCTACCACTAGCCCGTCATCCTGAACACGCAATACCAGGCGCGAGAGAGGATTCTCGCCCAGCGCCGCACGCAGGCGCTCATCCTCGGCCAGAGCAGTGAGGATCCGCAGCAGGTAGTCGGCGGCGAAGGAGGGGCCGCCCGGGGTATCACTCATCACACTCGCCGCTCACTCATGCGCTCGCGCCCTCAAGGTATTCTTCGAGTGCGCACAGAAGTTGTCGTTCGGCTTCGGTGCGCAGGAGATCGGCGGCGCGCTGACCCATTATGTCCAGCATGATATCCTCTTCGCCGATCTTCAGCATCTCGATCACCAGTGGCGGAAAGAGCGGGATCGCAGCCAGCCCTTTGTATGCCCTGAACCCCTCCTGCCAGGGCATGTCCTGCACTATCTCCCGCACTTGCCCAGCGGCGTCATCCGGGAGGACCTCGGCCGCCTCCTGCAGCGCGCGCGGCACGGGCACGCCGGCGCCCACCATCACCCCGAGGCCCAGGCAGAACAGGGACACGCGCACCATCGGCGCCGTGTCCTGCAATGCCTGCTCGATGACCTGCTCGCACCCATCGGCACTGCTCCCCTCGCGGCCCGTGGACAGTCGCGCGATCAAGCGGTAATGCTGCAGCCGCTCGTGAAGGCGCAGGTCACTGTCGATGAGGTCCGCCCACGCCGTGAGGGTCTCGTCCATCACGCCGCCGACTTCTCCTGCCCGCGCCAGGTAGCGCGCCGTCGCCGAAAACCAGTCCGGGTGCTTTCCCATCGCCTGGCTGAGTGTCTCGCCTGTGTCGAGGCGGCTCAGGATGTCGAGTAGCGCTTGGCGGAACTCCGGTTCTGGAGTGTTCTCTTCCAAAAGTCGGAAGCACTCGGTCAGGTTCACCCCGGACCGAAGAAGCACCGCCAACCTGCGGGCGAAGTTCGCAAGCGTGACTCGTCGCCGGAGCTCAGAAACGTTTGGCAACGGGAACACCTCCAGGGTTATTTCAGTCGCGCTATAGCCTGCGTTTTCTGATCCAATACCGGTCCTTTGTGACATGAATGGCACGGAATGCTTGGCAGCGAGCTATTGGTCCGACGGGTCATAGCTGACCCGGATGACTTCCTGCGCCGAGGTGATGCCCTGGTTGATCTTGATAAGCCCGTCGTATTTCAGGCTTTTCATGCCCGTCCTCAAGGCGATCTGCCGGACTTGCGCCCCTGTGGCCCCATTGGTGATGGCCTCGCGGAGTTCGTTGTTCATCACCATCAACTCGTACAATGCGACACGGCCCGAGTACCCTGTATTGCGGCATCTGGTGCAGCCCCGGCCCTTGTGGAACTGGATCTTCTTCGCCTGCTCGGGGCTGAGTTGCAGACGCTCGAGCTCGACGTCGGTGGGCATGCACGTCTCGCGGCAGTGAGTGCAGATGCGCCGGACCAGCCGCTGGGCCAGGACGCCGATGAGCGATGAGGCGATGATATACGGCTCAATGCCGATGTCGATGAGACGCGTCGCCGCGCTGGGGGCATCGTTGGTGTGAAGGGTAGTGAGAACCAGGTGCCCAGTGAGAGACGCCCTGAATGCCATCTCAGCGGTCTCCAGGTCGCGGGACTCACCCACAAGAATAACGTCCGGGTCCTGGCGCAGAATGTGTCTTAGGGCCCGGGCGAAAGTCAGGTCAATGCGGGGGTTCACCTGGGTCTGAGTGATGTTCGCGACCTCGTACTCGATGGGATCCTCGACGGTGGTGATATTCCGCGTCTCATCATTGATGGCATGGAGCGCGGCGTACAAGGTGGTGCTCTTCCCGCTACCCGTTGGGCCCGTGACCAGGATCATCCCCTGGGGCATGCGGATCAGTTTCTCGAATTCGCGCAGCACTTCGGGCGAGAACCCCAGTTGCGTCAGGGAGACCAGCACTCGGCTGCGGTCAAGCAGGCGCATGACGACCTTCTCCCCCCAGAAGGTGGGAAGGGTCGAGACACGCAGATCCACGATAGTGTCCTCGATGGACGTGGCGAAGCGCCCGTCCTGGGGCAGGCGCGTCTCGGAAATGTCGCAGTCGGCGAGAATCTTGATGCGCGAGACCACCGGTGCGTGCATATCCATGTCCAGCCGGGCCTGCTCCATCATGCGCCCGTCCACCCGAAACCGCACCTTGAATTCTTCAGCGCCGGGCTCGATGTGGATGTCGGAAGCCCGTTGGCGGATGGCCTCCGCCAGCAGTTTCTGCACAATCTGCACCGTCACGCCCTGGTCGACTACGTCCGCCAGGGAGCGGTCGGTCCCGGGGCCGAAGCTGTCCAGTTGCTCCGCCACGCGGGTGTCGAGCCGCTTCGCAGTGGCCGCTGTGTTCACCTGGGAGACTGCCGCTTGGGCGTAGTAGCGGTCGATGGCCGCCATCAGCTCCTGCGGGTCCACCTCGATGGCCTCCACGCGCCTGCCCGTGCGGGCCCGGATGGCATCCAGGGCGAAGACGTCAGTCTTGTCGGCCATGGCGACTACGAGCCTCTGCTCGCTGATCTCCAGGGGCAGCACCCTGTGCTCTTCAGCCAACACTTTCGGCACTTCCCGGAGCGCTTCCGGGTCCACGTTATAAGATTCCAGCGAGGACTTCGTGGGTCGCAAGGTGCGTGGCCCGCGCCCCGATGCTCCTGCGGCGGTCGAAGGTGCGGGGCTCGAGGGAGCAGGTCCTACCGGCTCATGCGGCGTCTCGGGCTCCGGGTCCTCGCCTACGGTCTCAGCCACGTCCGCCAGGTCGCTGGTGGTCACGTGGCCGCTCTGGATCAGGGCCGCGATGAGACTGATGCCTGACCGTTCGGCGGTCTCCTGGGCTGCAGCGATCTGCGCAGGTGAAACCTTGCCCTGGGCCACCAGGGCCTGAGCAATCTGCGACTCGCGATTGGATGCCATTGAGCGTTCTCCTCGGCGGTGCGATGGGTGTCCACTCGATGCTGTCTGACTGCACAAACAGTTCGACTGGTGCCCGGGTTTTCCTTCCGTCCAGCACGAGGCCAAGGAGATGGCGGGCATTTCGGGGAATGGAGAGAGAACTGACACTCTTCATAGGGGGAGGTCGCGCCGATGGGTGCCTTCGATGACATCCTTTCTATGCTTCAGAATGCTGGAGCCGAACACCGTGTCATGGAGCACGAGCCGGTGCGCACAAGTGAGCAGGCCGCGCAGGTGCGGGGCACGGAACTCGGACAGGGCGCGAAGGCACTGGTGCTCGAATGCGGCGATGCCCTGGTGATGGCGGTCATATCAGCGGCAAAGCAGGTGGACTTCAAAGCGCTGAAGCGTGAACTCGGTGAGAAACGAGTGCAGATGGCATCGCCCGAAAGGGTCTTTCAGGCCACCGGTTGCGAGCCCGGCGGTGTCCCGCCCTTTGGCCATCTCTTCGGGCTGCGGGTGATCCTGGACCCGGCCTTGCTCGAGTATGAATGGATCGACTTCAACGCCGGCGAGCGCACGCGCTCAGTGGAGATGCGATCCAGCGATTACCTGCGCCTGTCCGGGGCGGAGATAGTGACCTTCGCCAAGTAGCCGTCAGGACGTATCACGGCACGCGTATGCGGTATTGGAAGGCTTTTCCGTCGTGTCGCAGGACAAGTCTTCCGTTCCGGACCGCTGCATCACAGGGCGTTTCGGCACCCTCATCATTCAGGGCCCACACCGTGACACCCTGGGCCGGCAGGCCGAGCTCCGCGGCGTTCAGGCTGGCTTCGAAAGGCCTGCTGTCGGGCAGTGGCGTGAGCGCAAACCCGTCCGGCGTTTTTTCAAGACGGAACGCCCCATCCGTCACTGCGACGCCGAAGTCCACCTTTGTGCCCTCCGAGTTGAAGCGTGATGGCTCCCGCGGGCCTGCAGTCGGCGGCGGAATGAGGGAGACGCCGGCGACCTGGCCGTTCTCGCGCCGCACCACGAGCGTACCCATCAGGACGGCGTCGCTGCCCATCCCCGCCCCCACCGGCCCACGCAGTGCGAGCCGGCCTCTGCCATCATACAATCCGACTGCAAAGCGGTATTCGCCTTCCGCGTCCTGCGGGATCTCCTTGACCCTGGTGTAGCGTATCTCGCCCTGCCATCTGTCTGTTGTCGGGCTGGGTCGGTGGTCGTCCTGGAAGGCGATCTTGTCGCGGCGCTGCGAGGTGTCGGAGTAGAAATGGACGAAAACCATCATATCGCGCGGGGCCGCCTCTTCGGCGTCCCAGACCAGGTCATAGGAGACCTTGCGGTCGCCCAGGTACCGGAAGTTCTCAACATGCGGCTCGATGCGTGCCCGGCGATCGGGATCATCGGTCCGGGCATTGCAGTACCAGTATCCCGGCGCGGTGGTGCTCTCCTGCCAGATGTCCCCATCCCGGTGCATTTGGCAGGTGAGATCGCGGCCCAGCACCACATACCCGTACTGCGGTAATGTGCGGCCCTCCACAACCCAGTCGCGCTCGCCCCGGTTCACGTACACCTTTGTCCCGTTGTCCCACGTGACGATCATCCGGTGGATGTCGCCATCCACGAACTCCACGCGCTGGATCGCCCGCAAGGCCAGGTTCCGAGCCACGGGCTGGGCGAGCCAGTACTTGCGCACGGCATCCCGGCCCCAGCTGGGGCTGTCCACCATGAGCGCATGGCCGGTGAGAATCTCGGCGGAGATATAGTCATCCGAGTTGATCCCGTGGTTGATCCGGTCCAGTCCGCCCTGGTAACGGTCCGAGTAGCCGACTCCGTGCTGGATGAACCGCGCGTGGTTCACTGCGTCGAACCACGGGACCCGCTGCCAGTCGTCGCATGGCGCGTAGATCCGGAACCGATCGGGCTTAGCGGACAGTGCAAGGTGCTGCGCATCAGCCCCGTCCAGGTATCCCGTGAGCTGGTCGTGTCCTGCCTCGGAGGTGGTTGGCGCGTTGTTGCCCAGAAAGTCGCGGATGTATGCGAAGGCCTCGCCCCACATCTGCCGCGTTTCCGTGGACGGGTGGAAGTTCCCGGCGCGGTCGTAATAGTCGAAGCACCCCGCCGAGGTGAACACGTCGATGAAGTAATGGCTGGGCGACACGCCCTCCTTGATGAGCGACAAGTTCCGCGCGAGAAATGGCATGAAGCTGTCGGGGCGCCACCGGTATGACTGGGCCTCGCGGCCCTCATTCAGCCAAGCCTTGATCGGTTCACCGCTTCGTGTGAAGCAGATGTTGTCATAGGTGTAGCCCGTGGCGTCGGGATAGAAGTCGATGTAGTTGTCATGCAGGCCCCACGGGATGTCCGCCGAGTCGCAGACTTGCCCGATCTTGCGCATGTCCTCAATCGTGCCCAGCGCTGGATTCGGCGGCCAGATGTCAGGCAGGCGGTAGTCGTAACCCCAGCGCTGCCAGTTGTGCACGGTCAGGAAGCTGTCAGTGAGGCCGTAGCGAATCATCTCGCCCATTTGGTCGGCGATATCGGCGTATCGCCCGCCCCAGATGTCGAAGCAGAACCGTCCCGCGAGCCGTTGCACGCCTCCGGCCGGCGGTTTGTCGTAGATCGGGCGGTAGCGCACCGCACAGTCGAATGCCCCGCTCTCCCCGGCGACCAGTGTGAGCATCCCGTTCATGTGAGTATGCAAGGCGTAGCGCCTCGAGTCCGGGTTCACGTCGAAATAGTCCGGCGGTACGTCCACCGCCTGCAGCAGTGACAGGCCGCCCTCGAAGTCGCAGCCCACGTGGCTGGTGGAGAGATTGTGCCCGCCGAATCCCGCGCGGAAAGCCTTTGGATTGCGGATGGCGTACCCGTGCCCGTAGTAGATCACGGGGGCGATCCGATCGCAAGGACCCAGGGCGAAGTCGGTCACCCGCTCGGGGCAATCCCAGGCAATGCGCAGACCGTCCTCCTCCTTGTACACGGTGAGATTCAGGTCGATCCGTCGGCCCTCCCTGCGCAACTGGTGGGAGTGGACCGCCCGGCCGTTCTCCATTCGCGTGGAGTAGTCCAGGAACTCGATGGACGTCGGCCAGTGGACGGCGGGCTGCCCGAGGATCTCAAGGGTGAAGCCGTCGAAGCTCACGGACGACCGTCGGCCCACCAGTGTTAGCGTGCCGTCAACGATGCCGCGCTCCGAGGGCGTGAGGACCACCGCCACGGCATTGTCTCCCTCGCCCAGCAGGAACGTGAATCGGTCATCGGCCTTCAGCGTGCCCTCGACAATCCTCCGCCCGGTCTGTACCGCCTCCTCCGTCGCCTGCTGGAAGCTCACCTTACGCGGCGCAGGCGGGGCTCCCGCAACCACCATTGGCTGGGCCCAGTAAGATGAATCGCAGGATGTGTTCTGATTGGGTCCCGGGTGGCTTTCGAGTCGCAGGAGAATGGTCTTCCCGGCGAAGGCGCCCAGGTCGGCCTCGCCCGGCACCCAGACTTTCGCGTCGGTGAAGTTCTCGTAAATGACCCTGGAATCCGAGCCGCCGGGGTCTGTCCCTGCCCACACTCGGAAGAGAACGCCGTCACTCAGGGGTTCGGTAGGAGTGCTGTCGCGGATGGCATTGGCGAAGGTGACGCGGAGCGGGGCGGTGTTCGGGAGCGTTACCAGCCAGTCGCAGAATGCAGTGCCGGCCTTGGGACTCCACGGTGGATGGATATTGATGCAGGGCCGGGCATCGCCGCGACTGATGGTCTGGACACCGACCGATGTGCGGCTTGCGCTGTCACTGCCCAGCCAGCCCGCCGGTTTGTACTGCATCTCGCCGCCGAAGAACTGCCAGACGACGCGGTGAGTGCCCAGCGTCCACAGGGGCAGGGCACCCCGTGCAGGCACGATGTTAGGCTCCAGTGGCGTCGGCACGAGGCTGTTGCTGTCTGTCCGGGTGAACCTGGTGGTGACAATCCGCACCGCGTGGGCCTTGCGCCAAGCTCCAGCCTGCTGGAAATCGGCATACACGTGAACCGGGTAGAGCGCGGAGTAGCAGCCCTTCCCGAAAGCCACCTGGAAAGCCACTTGCGCCCTGCCCCCGGGTGCCACCGAGAACGGCTTGTGGCTCTCGCCGATCACCCGCGAGTCATCCACCATGTCGCGCACAGAGAGAGTGCCTTCGATGCGCTCTGCGCCTGTGTTCTCGAGGTCCACTTCAACCTGCGCGGGCGCGTCGTAATTGGTGATCTCGGGCAACTCCTGGATGAGCAGCTTCAGGTCACCCTCAGTCACCTCGTGACCGTTCCAGGCGAAGCAAAGGCCGGATGTCAAGCAGGTCAAGATGATGGCTGCGTGTCTCATGTCACTCCTCCAGGGGGCAGTGGCTCCGTATCGGGTTTCGGAGCGATTTCGTGTAGCTTAGTTACCTGTGACCCGAAAGTCGCATTGGACGGTGGGCTCCACAGCAAGCCTCGGCCGGCATGTAGCAGGCCGAACACTGCTCTGACGAGAAATGGCACTCGCCGAGGGCCCGCTGTGGGTTACTGTGGTCAAGTTCGCCCGCGAAGTCGATGCGTCCTGCACTCCGGGGCCCTGCAAACCGAAGTGCGTTCGCGGGGCAACCCCGGGGTAGAATGAAACGTGACGCGAGCATTAGCAATCAGGAGGACAGTGACATGGTGACCAACAGGCAGACATTCATGCTCATCGCCCTGATCACCTCAAGCTTCGCCCTGGCGCAGGACAGCTACGAACCGCCGGAGGGAGGCGGCGAATGGAGCTATCTCACGGTGCAGCTCAGAGGGACCGCGCTGGATACCGATGCCGTGGGCAAAGCCGTGATTGCCTGCAATATGACCGAGACTTTCCACCGACTGCAGCTCGCCGCCGAGAAATTGGAGCCCAATGGCGTTTATTCTGTCTGGGTGGTGAAGTACGATCTGGAAGGGAAGAAGGTGCTCCGGCAGTTGCGGATCGACCGACCCGACCGGCGCACCACCGCGGACCGGTTCGGCAAACTGGCATTCGCGTCCAATGTGAGTTCCTGCGTGCAAACGGCGTACTCTCATGTTGAGGTGCGGCTCCATCCGGACAAGAACCCGCGGAACATCGCGACTGCGAAGGCGGCGCTCATGGGGCCGATCTCACGGCTCGTCACTCCCGAGTGACGCGGTCTACAGTCGCTTGCGGAAGGCGGCCATTCCCAGGAGCACGAGGGTCAGCGCGAAGACAGTCAGCAGGAGCATCTGCGGCCATAGGACACTGATGCCTATCCCTTTGAGGAACACGCCGCGCACGATCTCCAGGAAGTACCGGAAGGGGATGAGGTAGGTCACGTACTGTATGGCGAGCGGCATGTTCTGGATCGGGAACATGAAGCCGGATAAGAGCACGGAAGGCATGACCAGCAAGAAAGCCAGAATCTGCGCTTCCTGCTGGGAGCGAGACAGGCCGGAGATGAGCAATCCCAATCCCAGGTTGCTCACCAGAAACACAGCGGCCATTGAGAAGAGGATTGCGAGGCTACCCCGAAACGGTACGTGGAACCAATTGATCGCCACGAGAAAGACGACCCCGGAATCTATGAAGGTCATGATGCCGAAGGGGATCATTTTGCCCAGGATCAGTTCGCTGCGGCGCAGCGGGGTGACCATGAGTTGCTCCAGGGTACCGGTCTCACGCTCTTTCACGATGGCCAGGCCGCCGAGGTTGACCGTGAGCACCAGCAAGATCAAGCCAAAGACGCCGGGCACCATGTAGTTGATGCTGCGCAACTCCGGGTTGTACCAGACGCGCGGCTCGGGACGCAGAATGGGAGCAGCTGCGCCGAAGGTGCCGTCCGTGCGCGCCAAGCGGGTGCTGATGCCCGCGGCGTGTTCCTTGAGCAGCCCCGTCATGTACCCCGCCGCCACTCCCGACGTGTTGGAGTCCGACCCGTCCACGTACAGGCCAATCTGCGGCGGTCTGCCACGGCCCAGGTCGCGCTCGAAATCCCGCGGTATGTAGACCCCGAGTTGGGCGGTTCCCCTGAGGAGCGCACCCTCAATCTCGCGCGGGTCATCCGCAACGCCGACCAGTCTGAAGTAGTAGCTGCTCGCGATTTCCTCGGCGACCCGGCGGCTTTCCGGGCCGCGGTCGGCGTCGCAGATCACCACCTTCACGTGATGCACGTCGCTGGTTGCCGCGTAGCCGAACAGGATGAGCTGAATGATAGGCGCAACCATGACCAGCCGGATCGTCAGCGGATCCCGGCGGATCTGGATGAACTCCTTGCGGATGATGTAGGGAAGACGGGTCATGGTTCTCCCCGACAGAATCAGATAGGCTCAGAGTTGCTTGCGGAATCGCTTCGCCGCAAGGGTCACGATGGCGAGAGTGAAGACAAGCAGGATGAGCAGGCTGCGTCTGAGCACTGCAAAAGGCGCGGCTTTCAGGTAGATGCCGCGAATCACGATCAGGAAGTGGGTAGCCGGGACCAGGTTCGAGGCGATCTGCAGGGCCTTGGGCATGCTGGCGATGGGGAAGCTGAACCCCGATAGAAGCACCGCCGGCAGCAGTGTGGCCAGTGTTGCCATGAGGATCGCCAGGCGCTGGGTGGGTGCGATGACCGAAAACAGCAGCCCCATGGACAGGGACGCTACCAGGTACAGCACGCTCGCCGCAAGCAGAAGGGGAATGCTTCCGGCGGGACTCACGCCGAAGACCAGCCTGCCGGTGGCGATGGACAGGAGAACATCCGCGAAGGCGATGCCCACATACGGGATCATCTTGCCCACAAGGATTTCGGGCGCCTGGGCGGGGCTGGTCACCAGGGTCTCGAAGCTGCCCCATTCGCGTTCACGCACGATGCAGGTGGAAGTGAGCAGGCCGGCGAGAATGCTGAGCAGGATTGCGATGAGGCCCGGCACGATGAACTTGGTGCTCTCAAGGCCGGGATTGTAGAGAACTGTGGGGTGGACCGTGAATGCGGGAGACAGGCTGACTCCCGCCGCACGGGCGAATCGCGCGGAGTACTCGGCCGACCAGTCGAGGAGTGCGCCCTCGACGTACGCCACTGCAACATTAGCGCGGGTGACGTCGGCTCCGTCCAGGACGACCTGCACTTCAGCGCCGCGCCCTGCCCCGAGTTCTCGCTCCATTCCCGGCGGGATCACCATGACAAAGGTAACCGCGCCACGATCCAGCAGGTCCTGTATGCGGGCGCGGTCGCGGATAACCTCGATCAGGTCGAAGTATCGGTTTTGGCGGAACTGGTTGATCACATCCCGAGATGTGTCGGAACCATCGAGATCGTGCACGGCGAAGGGGATATGGTCCAGGTCGAAGTTGATGCCGTAGCCATACACCAGCAGCAGCAGCACGGGCAGGGCAACGATGACGAACAGGCTGCGAGGATCGCGCAGATTGTGGATCCATTCGGCCCGGGCGATTGCGGCGATGCGGCGCATCATCCGCGACCACTCCCCACCGTATCCGGGCGCTCGCAGGTTCGCGCCAGGGAGACGAACACATCCTCCATGGTGGGGGAGACGCGATGGACGCGGTCAACGGTTACGCCGGCGGCTTTGAGAACCCCGGTAACCAGCGCCACAGGGTCCTCAATTTCGGGGGCGCACTCGGCGTGAAGGGCATCCCCGTATAGCGCCACCTCGGCAATTTCGTCGCGTCCTTCCAGCGCGTCTAGCGCCGACCAGACCGGGTCGGCGCGGATTTCCACCAGGTTCTGAGCATGTTCGCTGCGCATCTGTTCGGGCGAACCTTCGGCGATGAGCCGCCCATAGTGCATCATGGCCAGGCGCGTGCAGTGTTCCGCCTCGTCCATTACGTGAGTCGTCACGAAGACCGTAGTGCCATGGTGGGCGAGATCGTCGATCTGCTCCCAGAAGAGACGCCGGGTGAGGGGATCGACCCCGCTGGTCGGTTCGTCGAGGTACAGGATCGGCGGCTCATGCACCATGCTGGTTCCCAGAGACAAGCGCTGCCGCCAGCCGGTGGCGAGGGTCTTGGCGAGACGGTCGCGCACCGGGCCGAGTTCGAGGCGCTCGAGGATGCTGTCGATCCGTGCCCTTGCTTCTCTGCGGCGGACCCCATACAGGCCCGCGTAAAACTCCATGTTCTCGGTCACCGTCAGATCGTCATAGAGAGAGAAGAACTGGGGCATGTAGCCGATGTTTGCGCGGACGCGCTCGGGGTTGTGGGCCACGTCAATCCCGGCGACGCGCGCACGGCCGGAGCTGGGCAAGAGCAGCCCGCAGAGAATGCGAATAGTGGTGGACTTGCCGGAACCGTTGGGGCCGAGAAATCCAAAGACCTGACCCTCGGCAACCTGGAAGCTCACGTCGTCCACAGCGACGAAGCTGCCGAACTTGCGGGTCAGGTTCTCAACCTCGACTGCGAACGAGATGTCAGGTCGTCCTTTCTGCCCCGGCCAACTTTCCGTGTCTCTCGGCGACCATGGTCATGAAGACATCTTCCAGCGATGGCTCGGTCTCTTGGATGCGACGGCAGTCGACCTGTGCATCCGCCAGGGCCTTGCGGATTGGCTGCGCGTCGGCGCCCGGGCGCATGAGCACGTGGAGACGATCACCGAAGACCTCGACCCCTGCGACTTCCGGGCAGGCTTTGAGCGCCTCGCGCGCGGTGCGTTGTGGGATGCATGAGACCTCGTAGATGGCGCCCTGAATCGCCTCCCGCAAAGCGGCAGGAGTATCTGCAGCGATCACCACTCCCTCATACATGAGGGCGACGCGGTTGCAGCGCGAGGCCTCGTCCATATACGGGGTGCTGATGAGCATGGCGACCCCCTGGCGCGGGAGGTCATAAAGAATCTTCCAGAAATCTCGGCGCGAAACGGGATCGACGCCTGTGGTGGGCTCGTCCAGGAGCACGACTTCGGGCCGATGGATGAGGGTGCACAGGAGAGAGAGCTTCTGGCGCATGCCACCGGAGAGTCGCCCCGCTTGACGTGCCCGGAATGGCTTCATGTAGGTGATCTCCAGCAATTCCTCGCGCCGCTCCTCCCAGGTCCCGCGTGGAACCCCGTACAGGTCGGCGAAGTAGCGGATGTTCTCGTCCACAGTGAGGTCCCGGTGGAGGCTGAAGCGCTGGGGCAGGTAGCCGATGCGCTGCTTGACTGCCTCGGGTTGGCGCAGGACGTCATGTCCAGCCACCTGCGCGGAGCCGGACTCGGGGCGCAGGATGCCGCAGAGGATGCGCATGGTCGTGGTCTTCCCGGCGCCGTCGGGACCGAGCAGGCCCACGATTTCGCCGGTGCTCACCGTCAAGTCCACACCAGCGCAGGCGACGACTTCGCCGAAGTTCTTGCGCAGCCCCTTCGCGGCGATGGCCAGAGCGGAGCTCACGGGGCTACCTGTCCTTCGGCACTGGCTGCGAACTCCACATCGGCGGGCATTCCGGGTTTCAGCAGCCCGTCCTGGTTATCAACGGCAACTTCCACTGCAAAAACCGTCCGAGCGCGCTCTTCCTGGGTCTGCACGTATTTCGGCGTGAACTCTGCTTCGGTAGCGATGTGCCGGACCGTTCCGGGGAATCTGACGTCGGGCATTCCGTCCACAAGGACTGAGGCGGGCTGCCCCAGGCGGATGCGGGGCAGCAGAGGCTCCGGCACGTAGACGGTGACCCAGGTCTCGCTGAAGTCCACCAGGCTTACCAGTGACGACCCGGGCTTCACTACTTCCCCCGGGCGGACGTACACCTCACTGATCGTCCCGGCGCGCGGGGCGGCGACGGTGAACTTCTCCAGGTTCGCTTTGGCCGCAATGAGGGCCGCTTGAGCCTGCGCGAGCTGAGCTTGCGCAGCTTCGGCTTCCTGCTTTCGGATGTCTACCTGCCGCTGGTTCTCGCGGGCAAGGAGCAGGGATGCCTGGGCCTCGCCCACCTGCCCACGTGCGGTCTCGATGGCGCCCTGTCGTGATCCGGCGCGGACGAGGCTGAGTTGAGCGAGGGCTGATTCGTAGCTGGCCCGGGTCTGTCGCACAAGGGCGCGGGCCTGGTCGATGTCCTCCTGCCGAGGGCCCTTACGGGCGAGGGTCAGGGCCTCGGACGCGCTGCGTTGCCGAGCCAGCGCCTGATCCAGCTGGGCCCGGGCCGCCTGAACCTGGTCCGGCCTGGGGCCTGCGCGCACCAGGGAGAGCGCCTGTTCGGCTGCGGCGAGGTCGGCGTCTGCCGCCTCGTATGCAGCGGTGGCGCGGTCCAGTTCCTGCTGGGACATGGCGCCCTGAGCGACCATGGAGACCACGCGGTCGTAGTCCTTCCGCGCCTTCTCCCGGGCGGTGCGGGCCTTTTGCACCTGGGCGCGGGCTTGCTCGATCTCTTGGTCCCGGGCACCGGCCTCAATATCGGCGAGCTGCGCCCTGGCGCGGTCAACGTCCGCAGATGCTGCCTCGTAGGATGCCTCGGCCTGGCGAATCTCCTCAGGGCGCAGGCCGGCTTCCAATTGCCGAAGTCGGGCTTCTGCTGCTTCCATAGCTGCACGGGCCTGGCTGGAATTGGCTTTCGCAGCGGCGATCTCCTGGGGACGTGAACCGGACTGCACGTCTCTGGAGCGTGCCCGGGCGGTGCTCACACCTGCTGCCGCTCTTCTCACGTCGCCCGATGCGATGCCCTGCTGAAGCTGCAGCGCGGCCATCGCGCGATCAAGATTGGCCCGGGCTGCTTCCACTGCCGCCTCTGCGCGGGCCACCTCGGCAGCACTCGCCTCGCCAGCAACAGTGGCTATGAGGTCATCCTTGTCCACACGGTCGCCCTCGCGCACTTCGCAGACCAGGACGGTCCCCGGTACTTCGCTGGCGATCTCGATGGTGCGAGCCTCCACGATTCCGCTGGCGCGTATGGGGCCGTTTTCGTCGGCACGCAGGTTCCGAGTAGCGCGGACAATCAGCGTGCCGGCCCCGGCGAGCACCAGCATGGCCAGAATGACACGCAGCGGCACCGGGATGGGCCTGATGGGCGCGCGGTCACTCATCCGCCGACACCAGCCTTCCAAGACCTTGGATGCCCGACAGGAGAATGGTCGCGAGTTCCTCCGCGGTGACCCGTAACGCAGCGGCCTGGCTCGGGGCGATGGTGGGCCACAGGACCCCCCAGAAGATGACCTGCGCCTGGAAAGTGCGGGCGGCGAGGCGCAGTTGTCGCGGGTCGGTCATTCCGGGGGCCAGACGCTCCGTGAGTTCCGCGATGAAGCTGTCCAGTTGGGCGACGATCTGATCTTCCAGGCGCGACGCAAGTTCGGGGTCAAAAAGCGCTTCGCTGATGAGGACTTTCACGAGATCGCGATGGTCTCGAAGGAAGCCGAGGCGCTCTTCGATCACCGCCACCAGCGCATCATGCGGGTTGAGACCATCGATGGTCTTGAGATACTCGCGGGCAAGCCCCATGCCGTGCTCGAGGAAAGCAGTGAGTATGTCGCGCTTGCCCGGGAAGTAGAGGTAGAGGGTGCCGGGCGAGAGGTCTGCTTCGGCAGCAATGTCCTTTACGGTGGTGGCGTGATAGCCCTTGCGCGCGAAAGCCCGCGCGGCAGCCTGGATTATCTGGCAGCGGCGGTCGAACTCGGCGACGGGGGTCTGATCGCGCAGGGAATCGGCTGCGGGAGGCATAGCGGGCTCCGGGGCCGACGGAATGAATGAACGTTCATTCATTATGCACGCGACGGCGCGGAAGTCAAGTCGCGATGACTGACGCGGGCCACCCGGCGGCCATGCGGGTGGGATGCGGCCGTTCGGGCCTGTCCGCTGCCGGCGCGGGGTCATTCTCTCGGGACGATGAAATACAGCGCCCGGCGGACCTCCTCCGAAGCGAACCTTGCGTCCCCCGGTGTGACACTGCATTTGGTATCCCAGGAAACGATGCCGGGCTTCGCGTCCTGGGGAACGGTCAGGCTGAGTTGCACCGTGGTCTTTCCCCGCGCGGGCAACGTGATCTCGTGGCGCGGTGCCGCGCCATGCCACGGATGCGGGGTGCCCAGAATGACGACGGTCTCGCACTCATATTCGCTGTCCAGATGCACCTGCCAGGAGACAGTCTCGCCGCGCTTCACGTGAACCATGCTGGGTTCCAGGCGCATGAGCATCCGGGGAGCGATGGGCGGATCAAGCCTGCGCTGGGCGGCGAAATGCAGGGGCGCAGATGAGAACAGGTAGCGCGGGTTCTCGTCGATGGGCAGAACACGCCTGCCCTCGCGGAGGATGGGCAGTGGGCGCTCTTCACCCATGAGCCCGACCACGCGCTGGATCTCGCAGCCCTCGGCAGGCTCCAGTTCACTCTTTCCCGCGCTGTCCCAGACCGCGGTGACGAAGCGATCACCGAACCGGCACTGGACCCCGTATGCAGGCGCCTTCAGGTCAGGCAGGAAGCCCTCACAGGTCGCATCGCTCAGAAGGCGGGTCATGTTGCGGTAGGCATAGTAGGCGGGCTTGGGGTTGCCGTACCAGTCCACGATTCCGAAGTTGTGCTCAGCGTTGGTGGGATCGGTACCCTCGTCCTGAAAAGCGTACCAAAAGATGCGGCGGATGCCCAGCGCGGCGAGAATCAGGTGGTTGCGCACCACGTACCGGGCTTGCTGCGGGTAGCTGGATGGGGGCATCCACCAGAAGCCCTCGTGGGTCGGGTGCCCGGTCTCGCTCACAATCAGTGGGCGGTCGGAATCGCCGAACTCGGCCATGACGGCCCGGCATTGCGCGACACTCTCGATGAGGGTCTCCGGGCAGCCCAGACGGCCCCCGACCGGCGTGGGGGTGGACACTTTCGGGTACGGATGCAGGTCAAGGGCATGGATGGCATCCTTGAGGCCGGCGCGGTAGCAGTCGCGCAGGTAATCGGAGCCTGGACCGAAGAGTTCGCCACCGATTGCCGGGCCGGCGAGAAGCATGAGCGGGTCGAATGCATCGGCGGCGGCCTTTGCGGGGACGAACTTCCCGACGAACTCCTCAGGGAAGGTGTCCTGGAAATCCGGCTCATTCTGGGTGGCGCTGACCCAGACTCCGGTCTCGCGGGTGAGTTTCTCGTAACTCGCCGGTTCCGTGAAAGTGGCGAAGGGCAAGCTGCTCAGGCCGCGATCCACGAAGAGATCTGCCCCGGAAGGTGCTGCTGAGAACCAGCGGACATGCCGCACGCCCGCGTCCTGCAGTAGGACGAGCATGCGCTGGGTGTTACCGGTCTCGTCGAGGTGTGGCTGGTGCGCGCCACCGCCGCCCGGGTAGAAGTTCATGCCCCACAGGTCCGACATCCGTCGCACTTCAAGAGGGTGGGGGAGCCTCACAGAAAGGCTTTGGGAATGGGCAGCCGCGGGTTCTCCGCCGACAGCTTCGGCCTGCAGTTCATATTCGCGGTCGGGCTTGAGCCAGGTCACGATGCCGGGGGAAGCGGTAAAGCACTGGGTTTGCCAGGTTCCCGCGCCCCGTTCGCGAAACCGGATGCGGGCATATCGTGCCCCCGGCGGAAGCTGCTGCCAGTCTGCGCGAACCGATGAGTAAGTGTTCTCCCGTACACCACAGGAGAGTGCTTGCCCGGGGGCCAGCGACGCTTCATGCAGGCTCTCCGGGATGCCCCAGACGTAGAGTTCGCGCAGAAGGCACTGGTGGGCGCCGGGCTTCTTCTCAACGGTGAGGGTAAGAGAGTCGGCAGGCCCTGCGGATGGCACTTGCAGCGATGACTGCGAGCCCCAGACGATGGCGTCATCAGTGCCGCACAGCAGCACGGCGTCCTGATCCAGGGAGGCCCAGTCCGTCTCTGTCACCGGCGTCTCGCCGCGGGTGAGAGCCGCCTTCATGCGCCCGGCGGCATTGTACGAGCGCTGCGGGTCATTGTAGACCACGAGGTCGATGTGGGTGACGCGCACGGGTTCGGCGAATGTCAGCGTGATGGGGCCGCCGGGCCAGCCGACGGAGAGCGCGTCACGGTGGGAGCCATCCGCCAGCGCCGCGGCGATTTCGGGCGAGAATGTCACGGGCACCGCGAGGTTCCTGTTGCGACGGGCATTGCCGGTGAGGCAGAGCTCATCTTCGGCGCAGGCCGAGGACGCGATGAGCAGGGCTAGTGCGAGACAGATCAGACTGTTGCGGGCGGTCATCATGGGTCGCGGTCACTCCCCGGGTGTGACGGGACAGACTTGGTATGCGGGGCGAACCGGCTGTCCGGGCTGCAGGGATTGCGGCAGACTGACTTCAGCGCGGCCGAACTGGAGCTTGCGCCAGCCATCGGTCTTGAGGCCTTCGGGGACGAGACTGAGGGCCATCGGCTCGCCCAAAGTGACGCGGACGCCGTTGCTCGTGGTGTCGGTGAGGCGGAACTCCGGCGCGGTCACTTCGCCACTTGAGACGCCGGCTGCCGACAGGTTCGATCCCCGTGCTTTCCACTCGCTCCGGCAGACCGGGATGTTCTCGACAAGTGAGTCGGTTTGAACCGGCCCGGTGGCAGGCAGCGTCAGGTCAAGGTCGAGGTGACGGTCGGCGCATATGCAGTTGCTGACGGGACCAGATCTTCTCGGCCGGTGCGTGGACGGACACCGCGAGCAGAAGCGATAAGCAAGCCGCGACGACCTGCGGCATGGCACGTGAACTTCGGATCACCTCTGCGCGAGTTTCCCCTCGATGCCGGCGCGAACCTGCCCGAGGATAGGTTTCCTCGGTGCGTCGGCAATATTCTGCAGCCATCCGGCGTCCCGGTCACGACCTGTGTTGGTGCGGATCGCTTCTTCTTGGCGGGATCGTCCTTCGCGGACAAGTGCGGCAAGGGGAAGGACTGACTGACGTCGGGCTTCTGGTCGGCCTCAGCTTTGTTTGATCCCGAGAAGGGGCGTCTGAATGAAAGGGCTGGTCAGGCTTGAGGTCCCGGCGAACTGCCATGCTCGGCGAACGCACTCCCACATCGCCTGATCCGATCAGTAACCTGGTCTACTCTCCATTGAGGTTTACGGCCCCCCTTGCACGAGCAGCCTCACCGGGCGAAAAATCCCTCCCATCGCGGCGGAGTCGTGTACCCGCACCGCAAGGAGGTTTTCGGCGCCTGCGCGGACGCCTTCGGCCGTGAAGCTGAAGGGCTTGTCCCAGAAGTCCACCGGAGCCAGGCCGGTGGATTGCGCGCTGCGTTCGCCGATCAACTCACCGTTCAGGTACACCCAGGCTCCCTCGTCTACCCCCGCGAACTCCAGGGTGAACTCGCGGCCTTCCATCTCCTCCGGCACCGTGAAGCGCACGCGGTACCAGGCATAGCCGTCGTACGCTCCCACCGACGTAGTCTCCCACCACGCCGGCACCGGGATCTTCCCCCAGCCCGTGTCGTCGAACTCCGGTCTGTACCAGCCCTGCTGAACGCCAAGATCACCAGGGTCGGTCTGGAAGGCCCACTCGGCCGGAAAGGCAGCGGCGTCGGTACGGGTCTCCAGCACATCCAGCGCCGTCCAGGCTACGGCGGGACGGCCGAAGACATCGGCCACGGCGGCGCGGACACGGTAGGTTCCCCCTGTCGGCAGGTCCAGTTCAACCTCCTCGCCGCTCTTCATTTCCACGCCCTGATCCGGCCCGTACACCTCCCATGTGACCGATGGCTTTCCATTCTCGAATTCACCGGTGCCCGCAGTTGCGATAGCGCGCAGTGAGATTCTGCCGGGGGCTTCCGGCACGAGTTCGGGGACCTCGATGGCGATGCTGGGTTCCGCGCCTAGATCCGGTCGCGTCGGCTCTCGCCCGGAGGTCAGGCGCGTTTCCGTGTCACCCCTCTGGACCAGAACGGTTCCGTCCTCCCGGCACCGGATCACCTCTTCGTAACCGGTGGGTGTGAACCGCGCATCATCCACCGCGATGTCGAAGTCAATGCCCAGGCGAATGCAGCGCTCCACTTCGAGGGCTGCGTTAGCGAGGACCTGACGGTACGTGGCGCCCTGCCCGGTCTCGCGCTCCAGGTGCAGCCACTTGAGGTACTGCAAGGGGTACGGCGCGAAGGTATAGCCATAGGGGATGACGACGCAGGTTCTCGCCGCACGCAGCAGTCCGTCCATGTCCCGGCGTGGGTTCGCGGCCTGAGCCTGCTTCACCAGCGATGCATAGTAACGCTGGTAGCTGTGGGGCAGACCGGAATTGTCGCCAATGCCCACCCATCCGGTCCAGACCCAGAAGTAGCTGGCGCCCCTGTTGTACAAGAACGGGATGCTGGATGCCTTCAGGCGGGTCTCGGTCGGCGAATAGAACGCCACTCCCCAACGCTTCCCGAAATTGCGCGTCGCACCGCGCAGGACAGCCACGCGGATCGCGCAAGCATTCTCAATGGTCGGCGGAATCTGGGTGCCGAAGGCGCGGTTATAGCTCTCGACGAGGTCGCCCATGGCCACGTCCTCGTCCACGATCCCGCTTACGCCCTGGTCCATCGCGAGCTGATACCACGCGGTGGTCCAGATGGCCTCCCAGACCGGGTAGTCCCTCTCAACAATCCACAGATTGCCGCGCCCGAATTGCCGGTCGATGAAGTTGTTGATCCAGGTCTGCGAGTAGTTGCCGATGTTTGGGCGCAGGGATGCCTTGAGCTTCTCCTGGAGTGATGCGACCGCTTGCGCCGGGGTGAGCTTCCCGGCGAGATCAGCCCGCTCGTTCAGCACGCGGTTGTGGATCGCAGGCTCATCCACGTAGATGCCTCGCCCCCAGTAGTTGGACCGATAAAGCTGCGCCGGCCAGTCGTCCATGGGCCAGAAGAGGTTGTTGTCCCGCGCGCTGCTGCGGGTGAGCCAATCCGTGCGGGGCGTTGCCTGGAAAAGGTTGAAGCCCGCCTCAAAATGCCTGCGATGGTCCTCCGGCGTGGTCTTCCGGTACTCGTACTTGCCGTCGGGCAGCGCCCAGTAGGGCTTGCCGTGGACGTCGGTATCACGGGTCATGTGGCCGATGATGAGGTCGGGGTTGAGCTTCACCACCGTGGTTTCCGCAGGCGGCTCAACGGACTGCCCGTTCTCGGCGCCGGCCCGCTTGAACGGGTAGCCCTGGAACTGCACGGCCTCCGGGAAAGCGCCATCCGCAACCACAAGTGGACCGCCGTCCACAGACTGCGGCCAACCATACTGCCACAGGGAAATCCGGGGGAGGTGTGCTTCGCCGGTGACCTCATTCACAAACTCGACGGCATCCGGCCAGTCCGGTTCTCTCCAGAGGTAGCGGGCAACCCGGGGGCTCTGATCGGCTCGCGGCCAACCATCAAGCAGCAGCCAGGCTTCGTACGTCTGACTATTGAGCCGCGCGAAGGACAGACACACCCACTGGAAGTCGCGACCATCCACCTTTTCGCCGGGGCCCAGGGCCAGCTTCATCTCGACAACAGTGAGATTGCGGTCGCGCTCGAATACGGGGCGGTCGCCCGGGTCGGCATTGAGCGCGTACGTGGCCACAGTGCCAGGAAGGCCCAGTGGCCCGGCCTGAACGCCAGAGTGTGCGCCCATCAGGACAGCGATCGCGGATATCATCAACGATGCGCGACACATTGCGACAATCACCTCTGAGCCGTGCAAAGACCGCTGTCAATTCGCCGGAAGGAAGTTGGTCTCCCGCCCCCAAAGCGCCTACTCCCCCTCGCCACTCTCATTCGCAAAGTCCATGGCCTCGGTCTGCGCCAGCTCCCGCACCGTCCTGTGGGAGAGAAGCACCACGTCCATGAGTTTGCCACCCACGGCCTCGGCCACATCCGGGCACTTCACCTTCAGAAGGTACCAAACCTTGTCGTCACACTCGGACCCCAGTTCGCTCACGGTCTCGAAATTGGCATGGCCCTTGGAGATAACCAAGTCCGCCTGCCGGAGCTCATCGCGTGCCTCTTCACTGACCTCGCCCCACGGGAACCCGAAGTAATTGCTGCCTGTTTCGACCACCCGCACCAGATCAGCCAGACCCGTCTGCACCGCATCCGCCATGAGCGCATCGTTCACGATGGGCCCGGACTTGACCATGAGCGTCACCCGCTTGGGCCCAAGTTCCTCGATCAAGATGCGGTCGAAGACGATCTCACCGGCATTGTCAGCGAGGTACAGGATCGACCGCGCCCGCGATAGTGATTTCCGGAATGGGGCAAGCTCTTCCCGGTCGAACCCACGCTCGACCTGCCTGACGATGTCCTCCATCATGTCATACTCCTGGGCGATCCCCAGGTCGATGATATTGCCGGCAGTGGCCAGCAGGAGGGCATCCAGGAGAGGATCGTCCGACTGCTCGAGCCGCGCCCGAAGGGCCGGGTAAAGCGCCAGCGCGGCCTCATTCGCGGAACGTTTCGCTCCCAGATATGGGTCGTAGATGCCGGTGACTTCGCGTGCGGCCTCAAAAGCATTCTGCGACAACTCCCCCGGCGTGAGCGCCAGGGGATCGGAGATCGCCAGGTACCGGCGCATGGTCTCATCCATGATCTCTTTCTGTACGTGGGGGTCGTCGGTACACTCGCGGGCTGTGTTGAGAGCCTGGCGCAGAAGGCACGCCAGGCAAGCCACTCTTGCTTTCATCGCATCTCCTCGGTATCTCGGCTCCAACTCAGTCGGTGGCGACGCCCGAGTATACCACGTCGAAGCTGCGAGCCCAACCTGCTGCAGTCCAGCACCGTCTGGGACAAAGTGTTGATGTTTTCTTGATTTTAGCGCTCTTGGGGGTTGACCTGGACTTGCCAGGTCGATATACTCAAGACACTTTCGTCTGCGTAGAAACCTTCGTTCGTGGTTGTTCGATGGGAGGAAACGCTCCATGCGACATCGCCTTCTGCCGTTAGTTGCAGTCGCGGTTCTCGCCGTTGCGGTGACGCCGGCATTCGCCGACTTCTCGCCTGTCTACACGGACTGGACGTCCTGGACTCCCGCCACAGGCTCGGGTACCCTCTCGTTTCCGCAGTTTGACGATCTGGGTGGGGCCCTGACCCTGCAGAATGTGTACTGGGAGTTCGGCACCTTCGTGAACGGCAAAGCCGATTTCCACAACAACTCGGAAGAGAGCAGCGCGACCTGCTTCTATATCTTCTACGACACAACTGATGTCTACGACGGCCTGGGCAATTCTCTGGGCCAGTACCTGCCCCAGTACAACTCCGGCAACTTCGCGGTCGCCCCGCTGGCGAGCGTGACCAAGTCGGGTACCAGCACCACTGAGGGCGACAGCGGTGTCTGGAACAGTGCTGCTCACCTGGCCTATTTCACGGGTGCCGGGAACGTGGTGGGGTTCGACTTCGATGCCGTGCTCTACGAGATTTTCGGCAAGCCTGACTACGTATCGGTTCAGGACTACGACAACACCACCTATGTTGCAGGCACGATCCAGTATGAGTACCGCAGGACCGGGGACATCCCCGAGCCGGGTACGCTGGCGCTGGTCGGTCTGGGGCTTATCGGTCTGGTTGGTGTTGTTCGGCGTCGCAAGGTCAGCGAATAACGCCGAAAGTCACGCCGCACCCGCTGTACACGAACGAAGGTAGGCTCCCCAGTTGGGGAGCCTTTTTTTTGTGCCGAGACTCCTATCTGGGCACCTGTCGCGCACTGGGGCCTGGGGAACCCTTCCGCGTATAGCGATTCTAGGGTATACTCTGCACTGGAGAGTGGGTCGCGCGGCCGCGTCCGAAACTCACGAGATTCGCCTCGCGAGCCAGGATGAGGAAAGTCCGGACTCCGAAGAGCAGGGCGCTGGCGAGATGCCAGGAGGGGCGACCCTACGGACAGTGGCACAGAAAACAGACCGCCGGCAGCATCATCAAGCGGTGGCGAAAGCCTCGACTACTGGTGCAACTTCGCGGCACGGGGCTTGGGGCCTTGCACCACGGGCTCCCGCTTGCGAGGGCCGGTAAGGGTGAAAAGGTGCGGTAAGAGCGCACCAGCGTCGTGGTGACACGACGGCTTGCCAAACCCCGCCCGGAGCAAGTCCATATAGGGCAACGTGCCACACACCATCGAGGGCGGAGACAGGTAACAGGACAGCAGGGCTGCCCTGTCGACCGATATCTCCCTTGACGTGAACCCCGGTCATCGAGGGGAACAGGTGTGTGCGAGAGGGCTGCTCGCCCGAGTTGCCGGGTAGGACGCTCGAGGCGCCTGGTAACAGGCGTCCCAGATAAATGGCCGCTCCGCAAGGTACAGAATCCGGCTTATTGACCCACTCTCCGGGCCATTTTGGGTCAGTAACAAACCATTATTGACACACATGGAGGCTGTAAGCAGGTCCTGCAATGCCCGTCCAATGAGGCGTCTCGGGCAACTGTAAAGTGCCATGACTGGCGACCTATCGGAAAGGTCGTGGCACAATGCAGATCGAACGCCTCGCCGAAGAGTTCTGCCTCTATCTCGAAGCCGAGAAAGCCTCCAGCCCCCTGACCATCACCTCGTACCGTTCGGATCTCAAGGACTTCGCGCAGTTCCTGTCCCAGCAGAGCATTGAGCTTGAAGTCAGCGCGGTGACGCCGCAGTTACTGCGGTAGTACCTTCTGCATCTCACCCGGCGCGGTCTGGCGCCGGCGACCCGTGCCCGGCGACTGCACGCATTGCGGTCCTTCTGGCGGTTTCTCGAGGAGACCGAGTGCACCACTGACAATCCCACGCGGCGGCTGTCCTTACCGAAGCGCCGGAAGTCGGTGCCTGCGTATCTGATCCCGGAGGAATGTCAGGCCCTGCTCGATGCCACGAGAGACCAGCACTACGCGCTGCTTGCGGTGCGGGACAGGGCGGTGCTGACTGTGCTGATCTTCTGCGGCCTGCGCAGGCAGGAGTTGCTGAACCTGCGGCTGGGGGACGTCAGCCTGGAGGATGCCACGCTGCGTGTGGTGCGAGGGAAGGGCGGCAAGACGCGGGTCGTGCCCCTGGTGCCGCAGGTCTCGGATGCGGTGCAGGAGTGGCTGGACGCCCGGCCGGATGCCGGCCATAACTGGCTCTTCACGGGGCGCGACGGGCGCCGATTGCGCGCCCACGGGCTGAATGACCTGTTCCATCGCGCCGCGAAGGTCGCCGGTCTGGATCGGCGCGGCGTCAGCCTGCACACGCTCCGGCACTCCTTCGCCACGATGCTCCTGCACAGCCAGGTGGACCTGTTCTCATTGCAGAAGCTGCTGGGACATTCGTCGATCGAGTCGACCGCGGTCTACCTGCACGTGGACATGACCCGGCTGCGTGCGGCAGTCGCGAGCCACCCGATGGCGTGAGGCGGGTGATCCACATCGGCGAGAAGTGGGGGAGACAGTCCGGGATGCGAGGCTTGCGTCCTGACTGGCTCCCCCGATTGGGCGGCTACCGGAACTGGTGGGCACTGGCGGGAGGGAGGACAGGCGTAAAAGTGGAAAGCGGCGTACCGTGCAGACCATGCAGTGTCGTCACGAGGTGCCACCATGTCTCGACTCGTGTACGCAGTCCGGGCAACCGGGTCCGTCCCGGCCGCTGCCGTGATTGGGCTATGGCTGGCGGCCATGATCGCCACCGCGGCCCCGCAGGTTGCCTCGCCCGCGTGGAAGGCTACTCTCGACAACAGCCCGGGGCTGCACACTACCGCGCTTGAGATCACCCCCGAGCTTCCCATGCCGCCGCCGCCGAGCCTCGTTGCAGACCTGACCTGCATGGACGGTGGGGTCTGGCGGGCGCGAGTGCCGGTCGACCGGCTCTCCGAAGGCGCACTCCGGCTGTCCCCGCAGGACTTCACATCGCTTGTCCCTGGACGGACGGGCGCCGCTCTTTCCTTTGCGGAAGCCACGGCGCTCTCCCTCACTGCGGACGGCTCCCCGGCGAGCACACCGCTGCCCGCGCGGGTGCGCTGGGTTGGTGACAACGGGGTCAGGTATCCGTGGGAGAATGACCCGGCGCCGATCGCAGTGGAAGCCAGAGGGAGGCGGTGGTGGCCCGGGCTGCACCGCAACAATGCCGGGCACTTCGCCTGGCGCTATGAGCCCAACGGGCTGCTGGTGGACAATGTCACCTTCGGCAACATCAACCGGTCGTGGTACTGGTTCAAGCCGGGTACGCAGGAGAGCTTCCAGTTCAACTTCGGCGTACCAGACAGCGGCGGTCAGGGGTTGCAGGAGATGGCGACGGGCGACGAGGGGGCGGCTAAGACGGGCCTGGCGCGGCGGGCTGACTACGACGCGGGCGGGAACCCCTATCAGTCAGACGCAGTGTCGGCCGACTGGACCTCCCTGCGCTGGCGGCGGCAGTTGAGGGCGTCTGACGGACGGGATTTCTTCCAGGAACTGCGGTACAGTACACTCGCCTGCGGGATCCAGGTGGAGACAGATGCGCCGTCCTTCGAGTTGTCGTTCCAAAGCGGCGCCGCGGCCAAAGGACCTGCGGCGATCATCATCGCCGAGGGGCAGCGAGCTCGCGTGCTTGAGCCTGCATCCGGCCTCTGCCCGCAGGCGCTGGACGAGAACTGGGCCGTGCTGCTGGCGAATGAGGGGAGCCCGGAGATTCCGATCATGGTGGTCTTCCAGCGCCGTCCATCGGGGTTCGCGTGGAATGACGGCCGCCTGGTGGTGCAACGCGGTGCGGGGGTGGGCACGATCTGCATCGGCTCTCCCTTCGGCGTGATCCCCCAGCCGCCGGACACGCTAGCGCGCTGGCGTGAAAACCCCTCATTCGTGCCGGTGGACCACTTCAGGCGCTTCGCCGCGATGCTCGCGGGCTACCCGTGGCGGTGCGAGGAGTCCTTCTGCGTGGCAGACGGCTGGGTGACAATCCGCGACCGCTTCCAGTTCCTGCCATGGCAGGACGACTGGGGATCGCAAGCACAGCACCTCGCACCGCTGCCGCCGCTGATCGCCTACTCTGTTGACCGGGGCTACCTCCCGCCGGAGTGTGTGTCAGGTCTGCAGGACATGGACTGGCCCACGAAGTGGGGGCCGTACAGGGTTGCTGAAGGCGATAGTCTGGAGTACCGGCTTCCGGTGCCGGAGTGCAGGGACTTCGCACCGCTTGCCGTGGAACCGGGACCGGAGCAGTGGGCGCTGGAGCAGATCATCGCCAACTCGCTCAACGCGACTGCGCTCCAGCGGCTGCACACCGATGAGCAGGGGCCGGGCATCTACCCGCACTGTTCCGCCCATGACATGTGCGCCGGAGCCTGGCGGGCGGCGAACTTCCTGTCGCCGGAACTGCGCGACCGCGTGCGCCAGGATACCCGCGCCACCATCCAGAGCGCCCTGTTCCCGCAGAACTATCGGCTGCGCCAGGATCCCGTCACCGGGACACCGTACCTGGCATGCACCTTCGCCTGGGGGCACGAGGACACACCCAACCAGGAAGGCATCGCGGACATCGACTTCTGGCAGGGCCTCGTGCTCTACGGCCTCTACACCCATGCCAAGTACGCGGGGGACTGGGATGGACTCAAGGCCCACTGGCCTGTCATCCGATCCCTCGCGAGCTACTGGGAGGCGCTGAACAGTTGGGCGCTCATGGGGCCGGGGGCACGGGAGTCCGGGGAAATGTACCACGGGGACATGGCGACCGCGGGCTTCGCGGGCCTGATCGGCTTCCGCGGGCTGGCGCGGCTCCTGGGCACGCCGTACCAGCGTGACCTTGCCGAGTACCTGCTGGTTCGCAACGCGGTGCCGATGGTGGCGAAGTTCGGCTTCCTGGATTACGCCCGCCAGATGGATCAGCAGGAGGCCCGCGGCGAGGCACCATGCACGGGGTTCGGGGAGCTGTGGACCGCCTCCTTCCCGGGTATAAGGCCTGCCGTCCGTGACATGGGATACGGCGACATCTGGTGGCACACCGGCTGCATAGGCCCTCAGAGCGCACAGCCAGAGGTGCTGGACCTGCTCATGGACCGCTGCCCGCAGGACATGGCGGCCTGGGAGCAGGAATTTCGCGCCGCATGCCCCGACGAGAACCTCCTGTCTCACGATGAGATCCGCGTCCCGCCCCACATTCTCCTGAGGGCCTTCCTCGGCGGGGAACTCGGGGCCAATGCCCGGGACCTGGCGCGGCGCTGGCGGAAGACCTACCTGCCGCGTGACGCTCACGTCGCGGCAATGCTGCTGGCGTGGGAGTGCCCGATCCGGCTTGCGGACTGGGCTCCCGCTCACGTGGAATCCGCACGGTGGGACAAGTCCACGCGACGCGCTCACATCAGACTGGACGCCGGCAGCACAGGAGCCACGGTGGCATGGGGTCAGCGTGGCGCCGCAACGCAGACCCTCCTGGACGGTCGCTCCGTGAAGCCCAGAGCCGGCAAGAGGGCGGGCGAGTGGGTACTGATGCAGGTAAGCGCCCCGCGCGGGAAGCACGAGCTGGTGGTCCAGATGGCGAGTCCTGCCGGAACTGAATGAGGGGACCCGGGACGCGCGCAGGAGCAGCCGCAGGATCGCTGCCGCGAAGATTGAGCCGGAGGTCTGTCTGCACAACAGGCACACCATCTTGCCCGAAGTATTCGACGGCGGGGTACCTCATTGAGTCGTCCCGGATCCCCCGGCCCCTCTGTGCTCTCGCAAGCCGGTTGCTTGCTCACAATTCCACTTCGTTCCTCCGGTTTGTATGCGCCCGGCCACTACAGCCCGCGCGCTTCGTGCGACAATGTGACCTGCCCCGCTCGCATCTGGCACCGGGCGGTCACCCGAACTCACCGGCCGGACAGGCAGCGTCCCGTGAACCCTGGGCGTCCCAGAAGGTTGGTCCGCCTGACCAAGCGAATTCCGTTACTGCGTCCGCATGGTGCCCCGTCGGTGACGAGACTGCTGCCTTCCTGGAGGAGAGCGATGGCCAACGTTCCAGCGCGCCGCAAGACGCGTGCGTCAATCAGTTGGAGGGTATCTGCAGTTGCCCTGGGCCTTTGGTTGGCCACTTCCGTGCATGGAGGCGATGAGATGGAACCAACAGCCACGCCCGCCGGCGGGATCACGGCCGTGACGCGGACCGGCCCGACGCTGGTACAACCAGGCGAGCCCGGAGAGGGTCAGGCCTGCCGTTACGGGCTCGGGTTCGTATTCCAGATTGCCCCGAACACCGCGGCGGTCTCATGCAACGTCCGGACGGTCGGTCAGGGGCACTGGGACTTCGAGAACGGCACGGACATCATTGTGTTCGACAACCTTGCGTCCATCAGCCAGCAGACGCCGCTCGTCTGCGCACGCAACGAGGAAAACGTGGACGCGGGCACCGGTAAGCGGCGGGTGACCGTGAACTACCCGATCACCGTCGGCTTCGTGCCGCTCGGCGCGAAACTCCCCGACGGTTCTGTGCACCCTGACGCGGGCACGGGCTTCGGGCTGTCTGAGGCGCTGCGCTTCGATCTCAATGACCAGGGCTTCTTCACCTGGGACCAGCCCTCGACGCGCCTTTGGCACGTCTACCAGTTCGCCTACGATGGCGAGAGTTTCCGCGTTACAGACGTGCAGCGGAAGCCGTCCGATGCTCCCCTGAAGACCGCAGACGGCCTGTGGGCCATCGTGGCCCCGGGGATCTCGTGCGCCATCCCCGATGGCAATGACCTCCTGTTTGCGGTGGTAGCCGAGGACGGCACACGGCAAGTCGCCGGCGTCAGCCGCTGGCGTCGCGACGGCTCCAACTGGCGTCCACTGGTCTTCTACGGCATTTCAAGCGGATCGGAGCCGAGCCTGATCCGCGATATCGACGGGTCTCTTCTGTACTCGGTCCGAGGGGCAGGGGCTGAAGGACGGGCGGTGATGGTATGGCGGTCTCGCGACGGCGGCGAGAACTGGCACGAGGTCCTTCACAAGCAGGACCTCCGCGCGGATGCGCCGGTTGTGCTCAACCAGGCGGCCGACGGCACGCCGTACATTGCCGCCAATGATCCGGCGAGCTTCCGGGCTACGGCCTGCTTGTGGCCACTGAACGCCGACCGCAAGGATGTCGGAGCGCCCGTGATTGCCCGCGACTGCGTGGCGGACTTCGGCCCTGCCCCGGAGGGTACTACCTGGTTCGCAGACCACCCCGTCGGCTGCACCGTGAGGCTTGCCGACGGCGCCTGGCATGCTGTGCTGGCCTACCGGGTGATGGCCTTCAGCACCGTAGGTGTGGGAGGCGAGACGCTGACGCCTCGCACAGGCTGCTACATCGAAGAGGTCTCGTCCACCGGCCCTGTGCAGCCGCCCTGGGTGTTCTGAGCGCCTCCGGGCCGTCGCAGCCGATGATCCGGAATGCGGCGGCTCGCGCCAGGGCAGGCATCCTCCTGCGTCAGTTGGAGAAGGGTTCCCAGGGTGCCGGACCGCTCCACGGTCATCGAGCCTGCGGCCAACAGTTTGGCTACCGGTACCTGGCACCGTGCGCCGCCCGGAACCCGGCAGGTAGGTGCATGCGATGTGGTGAACCAGCCGTTGGGTGTGAGCGGTATCCCCGACTACGGACGGGGCAGTCAGCTAACTCAGGGGGAGGCAAGGCGCTTGTCCACAATCCTCGATTGGCTGAACCGAGCGCGGCAGCGTGCGCAGTACGCCGGCGATGAGCTTCTGGAGTCCGGGCAAGTCAGCGAGTTCCTGAAGGACGCAGCGGGGTGCCTCGGACCATACGGCATCCTTGGCCTTCTCGCGGCGAAAGCGATTGAGACGATGGAGCCTGACCCGCACACGCGCATTGCCAATGCCCTGGTTCGTACTTTCTGGACGGCGCTCGACGGGGAGCTTGGCGGTCACCCGCCGGTGGTGACCCGGGAAGAATGGGAGGCCTATGCGAAGTCCGGTCAGCTGGTGACGGCGGCGGGTGAGACCCTCGAAAGCGGCATGGACTGGCTCCAGATGGTCACCGCCGACGGCGTCAAGCCCAGCGCGGAGTGGCCCGTGGTGTCCCGGCTCGCGGACCTCGCCGAGAAGTGGCTGCTGGGTGCGGGAGTGGAGCCCGAGCGCGCACATCAGGCTCGTGGCGCCATCCACAAGGCCATGTCCGAGGCAGTGCAGGACTTGCGCCACCAGGACGAAGGCGTCAGACAGGCGCTTGAGGCCCTGCGGGACTGGGCGGGAGATGAGGGGTTAGCCCGCCTCGCGGCTCTGCAGAGCGCCATGGACAGCGTGCTGCTGTTCGGGGAGACACCCCAGGACGAACTCTACGTCCCCGCGCGCATCCGCCTGTTTGACCAGCGAGGGACCACCAAGATCGCGTGGGAACAGCGAGAGCGGGTAGAGGTCGCTCCCAAGCCCGCCCATGACCTGCTACTGCCTGTCCTCTCGGACAGCAAGGCGCAACTCGTGGTCATCGAAGGCATCATGGGCGTCGGGAAGTCCTGCCTCATGCGCAAGCTCTGCGCCGAGTTGTCGCGCTCTTATGTGCCCGGGGACAGGGCGCCCGTCTACGTGCGGTGGAAGGACATCTATCGGGAGGTCGCCCAGGGACGGGCACTGGAGGAGATCGGGCGACAGGTCAGCGCTGACCACCAGGATGACAGCCTGAACCTCCATGATCTCGCGAGCCGTAAGAACGTGACGCTCCTCATTGACGGTTTCGACGAAATGGCGAGCCACAACCCCCAGTACGTGCTGACCTGCTTCAACGCACTCGAAAGGCTTCGGCGCGATGGCAGGACAGTGGTGGTGGCCACGCGCACCCAGTTGATGCAGACCGGAGTATGGGATGAGTGTTGCCAGGCCGGGGCCATCGTCGCCGAGGTGCAGGAGTTCAACGACAGCGATCTCGCCGCGTGGTGCGAGAACTGGTCGAGGTCAGCGGCGAGGTCCGCCGTCACCGCGGAGCGTCTGCGCGAAGTGACGGACGATGATGATGTCCTGCATACGCCACTCCTGCTATACATGCTGGCCCGCGACGTGGCAGCGGGAAACATCTCCGGCTCGCTGTCCCGCAGCCAGATCTGGTCCGCATTTGTTGCTAACACCATCCGGGGGAAAGCGGCCGGTGGCGGTGAGGACCCGGCAGTCGCGATCCCTCCCCACCGATATCGATTGCTGCTTCAGGAGATAGCCGCCATCGCCTCTTGGCCCCGGTCTCAGCGCGCCTGTAAGGAAGCCCTGCTGTCGGAAGTCGTGGCTGAATCACTCCTCGGGGACCTCCAACTGGGCGACCTCCAGACGGCCTTTGTCCTCCATTTCTTCGAGCCTGGCACGGGCGTCCGCGAGTTTGAGTTCCAGCCGGACGGCTTCCGGCAGTACCTGCTGGCGGAGTGGTGCGTGCGCATGCAATTGCAGACAGTGCCCGGGCTGGCAAGGCAGGTTGAGGACACCTCCCGGGACAGAGTGCGCCCCGAAGACAGGCTTGCACAGCTTGTTCTCCAGGAGGATGAACGCGCGCTTCTCAATGACCTGTGCGAGGAGTTGGGGCGCCTGGCCCTGGAAGACGGAACCGCGCTTGCCGAACGCCTCGTAGCGCTCGGGATCAGCGCGAGACCGGGCTCCGATAGTCCGATCGATGAAGCCGCCGCGAGCCAGGCCGTCGAGGACCTGTACCGTCATGTGCGCGAGCAGGCAGAGGGCCCTTCAGTGGTGGGGGTCAGCAGCGACACGAGGGCGGGTATCCCCGACGGTCAGGAGGTCCCTCGGTCCCTGGATGACCTTCGTCTCATCGTCAACTACTGGGAGCAGTGTCTCATCGCCACCTTTGGCCTGTACCGGGGTCTGGGGAAGTACCCCAAGGACCTCGACGACTGGCGCAAGCGTGGGCGTCCCGAGGAGGAGTGGGAGCAGGTTTTCCCCAGGGACCCGTACGCACTGCATCGGTACCTCAGAGCGCGGGACGCGGTTCGCGGGCACAACTGGTCCCCCAACCTGGACCTGGCGAACCTCGGCCTGAGCGGGGCCGACCTGATACGGGCCGACCTGAGCAGGGCCGACCTGAGCGAGGCCGACCTGAGAGGGGCCGACCTGAGAGGGGCCGACCTGGTACGGGCCGACCTGATAGAGGCTAACCTGACCGAGGCCTATCTGCTCGGAGCCAACCTGATAGGGGCTAACCTGACCGAGGCCTATCTGCTCGGAGCCTACCTGAGCGGGGCCTACCTGAGCGGGGCC